>CAYZQP010000070.1:0-15210 GCA_964480545.1 uncultured Mesorhizobium sp.
GGTCACTTTCGACATTGATGCCAATGGTATCGTGCAGGTGTCGGCCAAGGACAAGGGCACCGGCAAGGAGCACCAGATCCGCATCCAGGCCTCGGGTGGTCTGTCAGACGCCGACATCGACAAGATGGTCAAGGACGCCGAAGCCAATGCCAGCGCCGACAAGAAGCGGCGCGCGGTGGTCGAGGCCAAGAACCAGGGCGAGGCGCTTGCCCACTCAACCGAGAAGTCGCTCAAGGAATATGGCGACCGCGTCTCGGATGAGGACCGCAACGCGATCAACGTCGCGCTGACGGAGCTGAAGAATGTGCTTGTCGGCGAGGATGTGGAGGCGATCACTGCCAAGACCCAGACGCTGGCGGAAGCCTCCATGAAGCTTGGCCAGGCCATCTATGAGGCCAATCAGGCAGAGGCCGCCAAGGCCGACGCCAAGGCTGATGCAGCGAAGGCGGGCGAAGACGTCGTGGATGCCGATTTCGAGGAACTCGACGGCAACGACGACGAGAAGAAGTCAGCCTGATCTGGCGCTAACTGAAAACCCGGCCACTGGCCGGGTTTTCCATTTGGGCAAACCCATTTGGGGACAAAATCTGTCGGGGGCAGACATGGCCTGGGATCCGGACAAGGCGATACGCCCGGTGTTGCTTCCTGGTGAGTCTGTGTACTGGTTGGGTGTTCCAACTCTCAGGCCGATTCTCCTGGCCAATGCGCCCTTCATCATTTGAGCCTGCTGTTTGCCGTCGGCTCAGCATCAACTGCCTTGAGAAATCACTCGGAAATCACAACCAGCCCCGGAACAGGCTCAATGGTGGGTGTGGTAATTACCGGTCTGTTTGTGCTGATCGGCCTCGTGTCCGCAGTATATGGCATCCTGTCGGTACTCGCCGCGTGGCGCGCTGCCTATGCCGTGACCAACAGGCGCGCACTGATCGTCAGGCAATTTTTCGGCAACCGAACGACATCTATCGCAGGCGACGGACTGAACGCGCTTGAGTGGAGCGAAAACTCCAATGGGTACGGCAGCATCACGCTCAAGTCCGAGCTACATCGCGGCTCGGATGGAGACACGGTACACCGCACGCGATTCTATGGCGTTCGCGACGTCAAACGTGTCGTTGAGCATCTTGAGCGCCTTCGCTCCTCTTCCTCCGCGTCGCGGCGCTGACGCCTGGCGCTCACGCCACTCACCATCCAGCAGCCGCAGCGTAAGCGTCCCGCCACCAACCGGAGTTGACATGATGAATACTCCCTGGCGAACCATCAAGCGGCTCGCTCCTGTACTGCCTGTGTTCGTGATGGCCATCATGATCGCGCCTGCCTGCGCCCAGAACATTGACATGCCAACAGCGCAAAAGCTGCGTGATCTGGGCGACATGTCGAGGCTTCGCCAGATCGAGGACGCGATTGCCGATCACGTCTCGCGCGATGACATCAAGGGCCTAGAGCCGCTGGCCGCAGACGTCAAAGCAAAAGACGGGCCGTTTCTCGAAGAGCTCACGGCGGCGGCTGCCGAACTCGAGGCGAGTCTGGGGACTGGCAAGCCAATGGACGGTTCAATGGAGCGCATAATCCTTGCAATGGGTCCATGCGAACATGCTGGCCTGATCGCGCGCGGGGTTTTGATACGCATCGCCGATGGGTCGGCCAAGCCTGTCTTTCGTCACGGCGCTGCGATGATAGATGGCGACGATGCAGATACGATGTTTGCCGAGAACATGACCCGCTGTGAGTTTCTTCGCGAGAAGAAGCCGCTCCACAAGGCCAGGAGACGGCTTGGCAATGATTGCGTGATGAACCCGATACCGGAATGCCGGGACGACCCGGACTTCTGAGCCAGAGCACATGCGAGCGAGACGGCCGATCACGCGGATGTCATCAATCAGCGCAGGCATCTTGCAAGAGATTGATGCTATCCCCACATTCCACATGCGGGCCGGGCCCCTCTGACGTTTGCGCGAATGCCTCGTGATGTCGGACCGCTGAAAACATGGCCCGTCAGTCAAATCCGACGGGCGACCGGAGGATAGACATTCACATGATGAGCTCAGGCAAAACCCGCCTTCTTGCGCTTCTTGCCAGTTTCTTTGTTGCGTTCACGCTGATCTCGGTGGACTTCGCCGAAGCGCGGCGCGGCGGCTCGTTCGGCAGCCGTGGTTCACGCACGTTCCAGCAGGCCCCGCCGACCCGTACGGCGCCGAACCAGACCGGTCCGGTCGAGCGCACGATGACCCCCAACCCTGGGACCAACCCGGCCACCAATAACGCCGCACGTCAGAACCCCGCCGCAACCCAGCGCCCTGCCCCGTTTGGCGGCATGAGCGGGATGATGCGTGGTCTGCTGCTTGGCGGCTTTATCGGCATGCTGCTGGGCTATGGCTTTGGCGGCGCAGCCGGCATGCTCGGCTTCCTGCTGCAACTTCTCGTGTTCGGTTTCCTCGCCTACCTGCTGATGGGCTTCCTGCGCCGTCGCCAGCAGCCCGAGATGGCAGGCGGCCCGAAGGGCGGACCCGACAACAGCTTTGGTGGCGGGAATGATTTCCGCAACATGAACCGCGACAACGCGGGGCAGAACAGCCAGGCCGGATCGTTTGGCTTTGGTGGCCAGACGCAGCAGAGCTTCGGCATGCAGCCGCAGGTCGAGACGCAGGACATCCAGATGCAGCAGGAGGACCTCGAGACTTTCGAGCGGCGCCTGGGCGACGTACAGCGTGCTTTCGCTGACGAGGATCACGCCGCCCTGCGCCGCCTCTCCACGCCGGAGATGGTCTCGTTCTTCTCCGAGGAGCTTGCCGAAAATGCGCAGCGCGGCGTGCGCAACGAGGTCAGCGGGCTGCGCCTGGTCGAGGCCGACATTGCCGAGGCATGGAGCGAGGGCAACGAGGACTACGCTACGGCGGCCTTCCGCTACGAGTCCGTTGATGTCATGCGCGACCGCAAGACCGGCCGGATCGTCGAAGGTGACGGCGAGCCCTCGGAGGTCGTGGAACTCTGGACCTTCGTGCGCCGGCGCGGCGAAGACTGGAAGCTTTCTGCGATCCAGGAAGCCGGCTGACCCGAACAGACCTGGCGAGCGGTCCGCCGCTCGCCATCTACACGTGCGTCAACGATTGCGCTCCAGCTTGACTACAGGATCATTCCTGAACCGGGTCTCGCCATAAGCGGTATAGCCAAGCTTGCGCGCCACAGCCAGTGAGCCGTGGTTCTCCGGCGCAATGATGCAAACCAGGCGCTTCCTTCCGTACTTCGCGTCGAACCAGGCATGCGCCGCAACCGCTGCCTCGGTTGCGTAGCCCTTGCCGTGTGCGGCCCTGGCAAACACCCACGCGGCTTCCGGGTACGGGTCGAAATCCTCGCCCAGCCCGCGATGAAAATCTGCCAGCCCGGTGTCGCCAACATGGATACCGGACTGCCGCTCGATCACCGCAAACTGGCCGTGGCCGAAGGCGCTCCAGTGGCCGATATTGCGCAGCAGTTTGGTCCAGACATCGGCGCGCGGCATCGGTACGCCATGCGCGATGAAATGCGTTACCTGCGGATCGTTCAACATCGCAAACATCGTGGCGAAATCCCCGGGCTCGTGGGGGCGCAGGATCAGCCGCTCGGTCTCGATCATTTCTCGTCTCGTGTCTGTACAGGTCCAAAGATGCAGTTCGATCAGCCGCGCCGCACAGCCTCAAGATCCCGCGCAAACTCCGCTGTCTGCATCAGCGCCCGGCACCGCGCAAAGCGGCCGTCGGAATAGGCGCGAAAGTCATCGGCCGGATTGTTGTTGGCGAGCTGGATCAGCCCCCACAGTGTCCAGAGGAGATCACACATCGCCTTGTAGATGGTGACGCGGCCGCGCTCGGCCGGCGATGGCTCTCCGCCGAAATAGGCCTTCAGCAGTTCCTCCTCAGCGCGCGCGTCAAACTGCCCCTCGACTGCGAGATCGCCCAGGTCCCACATCGGGTCGTTCATCCCGGAATATTCCCAGTCGACGATCCACATGCGGCTGGCTGTATCGAGGAAATTCTCGCACAACGGGTCGCAGTGACAGGCTGCCAGCGGTGCGGGATGTGCGTCCAGCGCGGCGCGTACACTTTCGGCCTCGCGCACCACGTCGTGGTAGCCCGCAGGCAGCGCGACGTCTTTGGTAGACAGGATCTTCAGGTAGTCATCGATCATCCCAAACAGCTCGAAGCGGAACGGGAAGACCGCGCCGGATGTGTGCAGCTTTCGGAACGCCTGACCCGCACGGGCAGCTGTTCCCGGCTCCCGAAACGCCTCGGGCGACATGGTGCGCGCGCCCGCGATGAAACGGGTGACCATGACGCCGGTGCGGCCGTCAAAATGCAGCACTCCGGGGCTGACACCGGCGCGCGCCGCCTCGCGCGCCGCAACCGCCTCGTTGGCGCGATTGATGTATTCCTCCGTGCCCGCGCCGGGGATGCGGAGACAGTAGTCGCCAACGCGGTAGACCAGGTTGGTCAGCCCGCCCAGACGTTGCGGCTCGCCAGCCCCTGCCAGCAGCGGAATGCCCGCAATTGCCTCACGCGCCAGTTGCAGATCCTCGCTCATTGATCCCCTCGAATTTCGCACCGCCAAGGTTCCACAAAACCGGCCGCGTTGCTATGGTCTGGAAAACCGGATGCACGCCCATGTCCAGGGAAGATCACGACGGCCCGCTCGGTGCCGTGTTTGCCGCCCAGAGCGCCGACGAGGTGGCAGGTCTCTACGATGACTGGGCCGAGGATTACGACACCGCCATGGCGGTTGCCGGCTATCGCCATCCTACGATCTGCCTGGCGCTGCTGGCCCGCCATTTGCCACCCGGCGAAGGGCCGGTTCTGGATGCGGGAGCGGGCACCGGCATTCTCGGCAACTGGCTGGGCATTCTGGGCTACGAGAATGTTGAGGCGCTGGATCTTTCCGAGGGGATGCTGACGGTGGCGCGCCGCAAGGGCGGATATGCGAAGTTCCATCAGTTGGCTCTCGGCTCAGAGCTGCCTTTCGAGGACGGTTACTTTTCCGGAATCATCTCGGCAGGCGTGTTCACAACCGGGCATGTCGGCGCGGAGGGGATAGATGAACTCATCCGCATCTGCGAGCCCGGCGGGGTGATTGTGCTGACCATCAAGGAGAGCCTGTGGGCCGCCAGTTTCGCGGCGCGCATCGGCCTGTTTGAAGAGGATGGCCAGGTCGAGATTATTGACGGGACCGAACCCTATATCTCGATGCCTGGTGAAGCCGGCACGACACCGAGCCGCGCCGTGGTCTTGAAGCGCTTGTAGATACGCTTCAGCTCTTCACCTGGGCGTTTGCGGGATCGTAAAGCGGCTCCGTGTGCAACCCGGCGGGGACCGTCTGCATGGCGACCACCAATTCGTACTTGCCTGACGTCAGGAAGTCGTCGGTGACGCCATCGGCGTTGCGCACGTAACCGTAGCCGATGCCCTTGCCAATCGTATAGCCATAACCACCAGAGGTGAGGTAGCCGACCGGTTGGCCGTCACGCAGGATCGTTTCGCGTCCGAGAAGAACTGTGTCTGGTCCAGTGGTGAAGGCAACGAGGCGCTTGGTCAGCGGCTGCCCGGCCGAAGCCTCGAGCGCCTTGCGGCCGAGGAAATCGACATTCTTGCGCAGTTTCACCGCCCAGCCGAGACCGGCCTCCATCGGGGTGTCGTTCGGCGTGATGTCCGATGACCAGGCGCGGTAACCCTTTTCCAGCCGCAGCGACTCGATAGCGCGATAGCCGGCCAGCGTGATCCCATGAGGTTCGCCCGCCGCCATCAGTGCGTCATAGACATCGCCAGTCGCCGCCAGCGGGATGTGCAGTTCCCAGCCGAGCTCGCCGACATAGGTGATGCGCAACGCCCGCACAGTGTGCCCGGCGATCCTGATCTCCCGCACATGGCCGAACGGGAAGCCGGTATTGGAGACGTCGGCGTCTGTCACCACCTCCAGCACCTTGCGCGCGTTCGGACCCATCAGCGACAGCGTGCCGTACTGCTCGGTAACGTCGGTCAACCTTGCGTTCATTCCGGGTGCGATATGATCCCTAATCCAGGCAAAATCGTGCGTGCGGAAGCCGGTGCCGGTGACGATGTAGAACTTGTCATCCGCCAGCCGCGCTACGGTCAGGTCAGCCTCAATACCGCCGCGCGAATTAAGCAACTGTGTGTAGGTCAGACGCCCCGCAGGCTTCGACACATCATTGGCGCAGATCCAGTCCAGCGCCTTCTGCGCATCCGCGCCGGTCAGCTCGTATTTGGCAAAGGACGACTGATCGAACAGGCCGACGCTCTCGCGGACCGCCTTGTGCTCGGCACCAACGGTGTCAAACCAGTTCTGGCGGCCCATCGAATAGACGTCCCTAGGCTCCATGCCCTCAGGTGCAAACCAGTTCGGGCGCTCCCAGCCGAGCTTGGAGCCGAACACCGCGCGCTGTGCCTTCAGGCGCTCATAGAGCGGCGAGGTGAAGGCGGGGCGTCCCGACGTGTATTCCTCGTGCGGGAAGCCCACCGTGTAGTGCTTGCCATAGGCTTCCAGCGTGCGGTCGCAGACCCATCTGCGGTCGCGGTGCAGGCCGGAGAAGCGGCGGATATCGACGCTCCAGAGATCGAGCGGCTGCTCGCCCTTCACCGCCCACTCGGCAAGCACCCAGCCGGCGCCGCCGCCCGAGGCGATGCCAAACGCGTTGAAGCCGGCACCGACATACATGTTCGCGCATTCAGGGGCGCTGCCCAGAATGAAATTGCCATCCGGCGTGAAGCTCTCGGGGCCGTTGATCATCTGCTTCACACCGGAATTTTCCAGTGCCGGCACACGCGCCATGGCCTGCACCATGTGCTGCTCGAAATGGTCAAAATCATCGTCGAACAGTTGGAACTCCCAATCATTCGGCAGGTCGTTGTTCGGCAGGTCGGGCAACCATGGTTGCGGGTTTGGCTCATAGCCGCCCATCACGAGGCCGCCGACCTCCTCCTTGTAGTAGATGTAGCCGTCGGGGTCGCGCATCACCGGCAGCATCGGGTGAACGCCTTCGATGCGGTCGGTGACGATGTAGAAGTGCTCGGCCGAGTACAGCGGCACGTTGACGCCGGCGAGCCGCCCGAACTGGCGCGCCCACTGGCCCGCACAGTTCACCACGGTCTCGCAGGCGATGTCACCCTGCGACGTCTTCACCTTGACGATACGGTCGCCGTCCATCTCGAAGCCGGTGACGCGGCAATCCTCGATGATCTTCGCGCCATGCATGCGCGCGCCCTTGGCCAGCGATTGGGTGATGTCCGACGGCGAAGCCTGCCCGTCGGTTGGCAGCCAGGAGGCGCCGATCAGGTCCGATGTCTCCATCAGCGGCCATATCTTCTTCACCTCCTCGGGCGAAACCAGATGCATCTCCATGCCAAAGCTTTTCGCTGTGGTGGCAAGCCGCTTGAACTCGGTCCAGCGGTCCTCGTTGGTGGCCAGTCGAAGGCAGCCCGTCATCTTCCAGCCGGTTGCCAGCCCGGTTTCCTCGTCCAGCCGCTTGTAGAGATCGACCGAGTATTTGAGCACGCGAGTGATCGAGGCCGAGGAGCGCAACTGCCCGACAAGCCCGGCCGCATGCCAGGTCGAGCCTGACGTCAGCTTGCCCTGCTCGATCAGCACAACATCCGCCTTGTGGTCGCGGGCCAGATGGTAGGCCGTGGAACAGCCGATAATGCCGCCGCCGATGACAACGAATTGCGCGTGAGATGGTACTGGCATTTTAGTCTGCTCGTTTCGGATGTGGAATGGTCATGTGAGGCCAAGCTCGCGTCTGGTGCGGTTGGCGTAGGCGGAGATCAGCCGGTCGGCGATGATGGCGATGAAGGCGACAGCAAGGCCAGCCACAATGCCGCGTCCGGTATCGGCCTTGGTCAGCGCGATATACACTTCCTGGCCGAGGTCCCGCGTACCGACCAGTGCGGTGATCACCAGCATCGACAGCGCAAACATGATGGTCTGGTTCAAACCGAGCAGGATCTCTGGCAGCGCCAGCTTCAGCTTGATCTTCGTCAGCAGTTGCCAGGGTGTGCAGCCCATTGCTTTGCCGGCTTCAATTGTACGTGGATCAAGTTTTTGCAGGCCTAATGCGGTGTAGCGGATGGCCGGCGCAATCGAATAGGCGACGACGGCAAGCATGGCAGTGAAATCGCCAACCCGGAACAGCATAACCGCCGGCATCAGATAGACGAAGGAGGGCAGCGTCTGCAGCGTGTCGATGACAACCTGCACCCAGCGCCAGGTTCGCTCACGCTCGGCTGCGATAATGCCGATGGGCACGCCGACCAGCATGGCCAGCACCACGGAGACGCCGCAGAGATAGACGGTGACCATCGCCTTTTCCCACTGGCCCGTTGCGGCAATCAGGAATGTCAGCGTGCCGACCAGTGCGGCGAGACGCCAGCCACCGAGACGCCAGCCGGCGAAGGCCAGCAGGCCGGTAACACCCAGCCAGGGCAGGCCCGCCAGCAGGCGCTTGAACGGCACCAGAATGTTCAGGAGAAAGAAGTTCTTCACCGCTTCGAACGTGTCGAAGAAGTTCACGTTGATCCACTGCACGGCTCGGTCGAGCACGGTGCCGCTGGAGAGCGTCAGCGCCTGCGGGTAGGTCTGGATCGCCGGGATGACTAGACCAGCGAGACCAGTGATGACGATGACGGCCAGGGCAGCAGAGAGATAGGGGTTGCGGGCGATCCAGCTGCCATTTTGGGCGCTGACATGCGGCGACCCCAGCTTCAGCGCAAAGGCCTGACTCAAGCGGTCGAGCGCGACAGCCAGCGCGACGATGGCAAGGCCGGCGATCAGTCCGCCGCCAATGTCGAGGCGGCGCAGCGCCGAGAGCACATCGAAGCCGAGCCCGCCGGCACCGATCATTGAGGCTATGATGACCATGTTCAGCGACAGCATGATCACCTGATTGACGCCGACCATCAGGCTCTCGCGCGCCGAGGGCACCATCACCTTCCAGGTCATCTGCCGTCGCGTGCAGCCGATCATATGGCCGAGGTCGCGCAGTTCTGTGGGCACGCCGCGCAGAGCCAGCACGGTGATGCGGGTCATCGGCGGCAGCGCGTAGATCACTGTCGCGACGATGGCCGACGTCGGACCGAAGCCGAACAGCACGAGGATCGGCACCAGATAGGCAAAAACCGGAATGGTCTGCATCAGGTCGAGCACCGGCGTCAGCAGCCGCTCGAAGCGCGGCCAGCGATAGGCCCCGAGGCCAAGCAACAATCCGCCGATCACGCCGATTGGCACCGCAACGAGGATTGAGGCCAGCGTGATCATGGCGCTCGACCATTGACCGAAAACCGCAATGAAGCCGAAGCAGCAGGCGACCAGAATTGCCAGCCTGCGCCCACCTGCATAGAGGCCCATCAAAGCCGCACAGATGATGACTGCAATCCATGTCAGAGGCGGAACGATCTGGACCGCTGAAGAGCCCTGGCCGGAGAGCCACCCTGTCGCGAACAGCGACAGCGCGAGGCGATAGGGTACATCCACAACCGATGCGATGAAGCGCGTCAGGTCGGTGAAGGTGAACAGACCGAAGCTCGCACTGTTGATCAGCCAGGCCATTGCATCGCTGATCCAGCGCTGCGCCGGGATGGTCCAGGATTTCGGATAATCAAATGCCCATTTGAACTGCGCGCCATATTGCCAGAGCAGCACGAAGGCTGCGCCCACGATGAGCCAGCCGATGGAGATGCGGCCCATCACCATCCGCGGCGCGATCACATCGATGCGGGCGAGGCTCATAGGCGGCCTCGGGATGTTGGATCACTGGTTTTGGTGAACCACCCCCTCACCGGTCCTTCGGACCACCTCTCCCCCTGCTCGGGGGAGAGGAGCGCTGGCGGCCTTCGCAGAGCCAATCGCAAATCGCCGCCGCACGAAGTTAGCGCTCCTCTCCCCCGAGCACGGGGAGAGGTGGCGAGGGCGAAGCCCGAGACGGTGAGGGGGTCCCTTCTCATCATCACCCCCGCATCAACACGTCGATGACGTCGGCGCGATGCAGTGTGCCGATTACCTGCCCATCGGCATCGGCGACGGGCAACAGCTCTGCGCCATCGAAGCGGGGCGCAGCGTCGGCGATGGCCAGGCGCGGCGAGAGCGGTTGACCCGACGCGCTGGTCGAAACAGGCTTCATCAGCGACGCGACTTTCAGCACCTTGGCGCGGGTCACGTTGCGGGTGAATTCGGCCACGTAATCGTCTGCCGGGTTCATCACGAGATCCTCGGGCGCGCCAATCTGCACCACCGCGCCATCCTTCATGATAGCAATGCGATCGGCGAGGCGGATCGCCTCGTCAAAGTCGTGCGTGATGAAGACGATGGTTTTCTTCAACACGGCTTGCAGACGGATGAACTCGTCCTGCATCTCGCGGCGGATCAGCGGATCGAGCGCCGAGAAGGGCTCGTCGAGGAACCAGAGTTCCGGCTCCACCGCCAGTGAGCGAGCGATGCCGACGCGCTGCTGCTGGCCGCCGGAAAGCTCACGCGGGAAGAAGCCCTCGCGCCCCTTAAGCCCGACCAGCTCGACCATCTTCTGGGCGCGTGCCTCGCGCTCAGGCCGTGCCATGCCCTGCACCTCCAGCGGAAACGCGACATTGGCCAGCACAGTCAGATGCGGCAGCAGCGCGAAACTCTGGAACACCATGCCCATCTGGTGCCGACGTATCTCGATCATGCGCTTTTCGCTGGCCGCCAGCAGGTTCTCGCCGTTGAACAGGATTTCGCCCGCCGTCGGCTCGACCAGCCGCGACAGGCACCGCACCAGCGTTGATTTGCCGGAGCCGGACAGGCCCATGATGATGAAGATTTCGCCGGGCTGGACCTCGAGATTGACAGCGCGCACCGCGCCAACCAGCCCGGCGCTGCTCAGGGCCGCAGCGTCAGGGGCCGGACGGGCGCGCAGAAAATCCTGCGCGCCTGCGCCAAATACCTTCCAGACGTCGCGGCAGACGAGCTTGGCGTGCTGCGTCACGAGCTACTTCTTGATCCAGCCAGACCAGCGGGCCTCGTTCGCGCCGATCCAGGCAGCGACCACGTCATCGACCTTCTTGCCGTTCAGGTCGACGTCGGTGATCATCTGGCCCATCTCATCATTGTTGATGGTGAAATCCTTGATTGCCTTGTAGGCGCCCGGCCACTTGTCCTTCACGCCGGACCACGCGACCTTCCAGATTTCGCCATAGGGCTTGCCGCAATCATATGCAGCGTCGGGGTTGATGCCCCATTTCGGGTCCTCGTAGCATTCCTTGGTGTATTCGGGGAAAGCCACCCATTCGCCCTTGAATTTGGCCGGGGCCCAATGCGGCGCGTAGATCCACAGCATGATCGGTGCCTTGCGCTGATAGGCAGATTCCAGCTCGGCGAAGAGGGCTGCGTCGGTGCCGGCATGCACGACCTCAAAGGGCAGATCGAGTGCCTCGACGCGCTCGTCATCAAACCCGCCCCAGGTGACGGGGCCGCCGAGATAGCGCCCCTTCGGCGCGGTTTCAGCCGTGGAGAAGGCTTCAGCGCAGGCGGCTTCTTTCAGCGCTTCCCAGTTGGGCAGGCCCGGGCATTTCTCCTTCATGTATTCAGGGAACCACCACTCTTCCTTGGCCTTCAGCCCGGTCGCGCCGACATTCTCCACCTTGCCGGTAGCGGTTGCCTTGTCCATCGCCTCGCGGCCGGTGGTTTCCCACATCTCCATGCCGACATGCAGGTCGCCCGTCTCAAGGCCGGCAAACTGCGCGAGATAGTCGGCCTGAACGTATTCGACGTTGTAGCCACCCTTCTTCAGGATCTCGCCCATCAGATGGGTGGTGATGAGCTGTCCGGTCCAGTCATGCAGGGTCAGCTTGATCGGGTCGGTGGATTCCTGCGCCTGCGCAGGCAATGTGAACGCGATGGCAGCGCATGACAGCGCAATCGCGGCAAGCTTCGTACGGAGCATTTTCATTTCTCCTGGTTCGCCTCTGGGAATGCGCCTTGTCTTCGGGCTTCTGTGGCCCTGACGCTGCGTGAATTTCACGCTGGAAAGCCGCAGGCTGTCAATCGAATTTTGTGGCTTTTTGCGGCTTCATGTCCGAAAGTGATCGCAAACGGGCAATATCGGGCATCGGGCAATGTCGAAGCGGCACGCCGAAATTCTCAGGCTGCTAAAGGACGAGGGTACGGTCACCATCGCCGCTCTTGCCGACCGGCTCGGTGTTTCGCTGGAAACCGTGCGCCGCGACGTGAAGCCGCTGAGTGACGAGGGCGCAATTCTCAAGATGCATGGCGCGGTCAGCCTGCCTTCGGGCGAGGCGCCATTCGAGAAGCGCATGCGGGAGAATGCCGAGGCCAAACGGCGCATCGCACGCTGCGCCGCAGCGATGATCCGCGACGGTGAATCCATTATGCTGGACACGGGAACCACGACCAGTTTCCTGGCGCGCGAACTGCTGGGCCACCGCCAGCTTACCGTCATCACCAACTCGTCCGATATCGCGCGCACGCTGGCCACCGTGAACGGTAACCGGGTCTACATGGCCGGTGGTGAATTGCGCAGCGACTCCGGAGCAGCCTTCGGCGTTTCAGCCAACGAGTTTGTCTCGCGTTTCCAGGTGAAGCATGCATTCATTTCTGCAGGTGCCGTCGACGCCGCATCGGGCGTGATGGACCACGACCTCGAGGAGGCCGAATTTGCGCGAACCGTGCTGTCGAGGGGTGAACACACTGTCGTCGTAACCGATCACACGAAGTTTGGAAGACGCGGATTCGTCCAGGTTTGCGGCTTCGACGGATTCGACGACCTGATCACGGATATGGCTCCAGCAGCCCCGGTTTTGCAGATTCTGGACAACTTCAAGGTGCGTTTGGTCCTCGCATGAACGCCAGGTAGCTTACGCTTAACGACAATCGCCGGATTTTTGCGCTGCGTCGTCAAATGATACTCATAAATCTGGCGGTTTCGTTCGCAACCATCTATATTACGTGTGCGTAAGGGTTACGGAAGGGACGCCGGAGCTAGCCGTACACGCATGCCATTTATCCCGTTGCCATAACGGAAGGGCCTGTTCATTCGAGGCCTGACCGAAATGGCGGCCTCGGTTGACTCTTACCCCCAAGAAGAGGAGACCGAGCGAAGCCGAGCGATCCAGGTTTCTCAGGCGACAAACTTGGATGCTGCAAAGCTTCTCGGCCACCCCCTCCAGGAGGGGGTGGCCGATTGAATCTGGCCAGGCCGATCTGCCCCTGTCAGTGCGAGCCTAGAGCTTCGTCCAGGCTGCGTTCTTCCTTGACGACTTCACGCAGGCCTCGACAAAGGCGACGCCCTCGACGCCATCCTCCACAGTCGGGAACACAACATCCTTTGGCGTCTTGCCGCCCTTCTTTCTCGCTGCCCTTATCGCGCGCGCGGCTTCGGTATAGATCGTGGCAAAACCTTCGAGATAACCTTCCGGATGGCCCGGCGGCACGCGGGTCACACGACTGGCTACCGGCAACGAACCGGCACCGCCGCGCGTGATCAACTGCTTCGGCTTGCCGAACGGGGTAAACCACAGATAGTTCGGATCCGCCTGCACCCATTCCAGCCCGCCTTTGGTGCCATAGACGCGGATCTTCAGGCCATTCTCATGCCCCGGTGCGACCTGACTGGCCCAGATCATGCCGCGCGCTGCAACGCCGTCACGCTCCTTGAAGCGCAACATGATGTTGGCGTTGTCATCCAGCTGGCGGCCCGGACCAAATGCCGATAGGTCGGCCGAGAGGACATCAAGTTCGAGACCGGACACAAACCGCGCCAGGTTGAACGCGTGGGTGCCGATGTCGCCGGTTGCGCCACCCACGCCGGAGCGTTTGGGATCAACGCGCCACTCGGCCTGTTTGGATCCGTTGTGCTCAACCGACTCCGTCAGCCAGTCCTGCGGATACTCTGCCTGCACCAGCCGGATCGTGCCGAGCTGGCCTTTTGCCACCATCTCCCGCGCCTGCCGCACCATCGGGTAGCCGGTATAGTTATGGGTCAGCACAAACAGCTTGCCACTTTTGTTTGCCAATACAGCGAGCTTCTTCGCATCGGCGAGATTGGAGGTCAGCGGCTTGTCGCAAATGACGTGGATGCCTGCCTCCAGAAACGCCTTTGCGGCAGGGTAGTGCATGTGGTTCGGCGTTACGATGGCAACGGCCTCGATGCCGTCAGGCCGCCCGGCCTCGGCTTTGGCCATTTCGGCAAACGAGCTGTAGTTGCGATCATCGGCGAGCCCGAGTTCCTTGCCGGACGCCCTTGCGCGGGCGGGATCGGATGACAGTGCGCCTGCCACGAGATCAAACTCGCCGTCGATGCGCGCCGCAATGCGATGCACCGCACCGATAAAGGCACCCTGACCGCCGCCAACCATGCCGTAGCGGATTGGTCCGTCACTCGTCTCGATTGCTCTGCCGCTCACCATTTCAGATCCCCATCATTTTTCGAAGCAGCTTCTTGTCTGATTTTCCGCCGGCAAAGTCATCAAAGGCTTTCTCGGTGACGCGAATAATGTGGGCGTCGATGAACGGCGCGCCCTCGGCTGCGCCATCTTCCGGATGCTTCAGACAGCACTCCCATTCCAGCACTGCCCAGCTGTCGTAATTATACTGCGCCAGCTTCGAGAAAATGCCGCCAAAATCCACCTGGCCGTCACCCAGCGAGCGGAAGCGCCCCGCGCGCTCGACCCAGCCCTGATAGCCGGAATAGACGCCCTGCCGCCCGGTGGGATTGAATTCGGCGTCCTTCACGTGAAACGCCTTGATGCGCTCGTGGTAGATGTCGATGAAAGCGAGATAGTCGAGCTGCTGCAGCAGGAAATGCGAGGGGTCGTAATTGATGTTGGCTCTGCTGTGGCCCTTCACCGCATCAAGAAACATTTCGAAGGTTGCGCCATCGAACAGGTCCTCGCCTGGATGGATCTCGTAGCAGACATCGACCCCCTGCTCGTCGAAGGCGTTGAGGATCGGCAGCCAGCGGCGGGCGAGCTCGTCGAACGCCTCCTCCACCAGGCCGGCCGGCCGCTGCGGGAACGGATAGATGTAAGGCCAGGCGAGCGCGCCCGAGAACGTGCCGTGGGCACTAAGGCCGAGATTGCGCGAGGCCTTGGCGCAGTTGACCAGGGTCTTGGTTGCCCACTTCTGCCGGGCCTTCGGGTTGCCGCGTACCTGCGGCGGGGCGAAGCCGTCGGACAGCGTATCGTAGGC
>CAYZQP010000071.1:0-5741 GCA_964480545.1 uncultured Mesorhizobium sp.
CGAGGCCAACCTCGCCGCCGGCCTCGCCGCCTGGCGCGAGGGCGGGCATGACGGAGTCATAGCCTTCGGCGGCGGCTCGGCGCTCGACCTCGGCAAGCTGATCGCCTTCCAGGCGCACCAGACCCGCCCGGTCTGGGATTTCGAAGATATCGGCGACTGGTACACCCGCGCCGACGCCTCGAAGATCGCACCGATCATCGCCGTGCCAACGACCGCCGGCACTGGCTCGGAAGTCGGCCGCGCCAGCGTGCTGACGCATGAGGCGACGCACACCAAGAAGGTGATCTTCCACCCGAAGATCCTGCCGGCCATCGTCATCGCAGACCCAGAACTGTCAACCGGCATGCCACCCTTCATCACCGTCGGCACAGGCATGGATGCGCTGGCGCATTGTCTCGAGGCCTATTGTGCGCCGGGCTATCACCCGATGGCAGATGGCATTGCGGTCGAGGGTGTACGGCTGGTGTTTGAAAACCTGCCGAAGGCCTTCGCCAACGGCAAGGACATCACCGCCCGTGCGCACATGATGTCGGCAGCTGCGATGGGCGCGACCGCGTTCCAGAAAGGTCTCGGCGCGATCCACTCGCTGTCGCATCCGATTGGTGGGCTCTACGATACGCATCATGGCATGACCAACGCCGTGTTCATGCCCTATGTGCTGGCCTTCAACCGCGACGCGATCGAGCCGAAGATCGAACGCCTCGCCGCCTATTGCGGCATCAAGGGCGGCTTCGATGGGTTCGCCAAAGCGGTGCTCAAGCTGCGCAAGGAACTGAAGGTCCCGCACACGTTGCCGCAGTTTGTGAAGGGCATCGAGACGATGGACAAGAAGCGCAAGGAGCTGATTGCCGACATGGCGATTGTCGATCCAACCGCAGGCGGCAACCCGGTGAAGCTCACGAAGAAAGCCGCGCTGACGCTCTTGGACAACGCGCTAGAGGGCAAGCTTTAGACTAGACGCGAGCGCCATCTTCCCCCGATATCGGGGGAAGATATCCAGATTTCAGCACTCAGGCTGAAGCGGTTTCGTACTGGGCTTGACCGACGTCGCTCTTCATCCGGCCGCTGATGGTGCCGATGTTGGCGCGGATCGTGCCCTCCCATTTTTCCGGGCTGGCGCGGTCCTTCAGGCGGCGTGCGCGGGCCTTTTTGATCGCCGCGCCAAGCAAGGCGTCGATGGCGGGGTTGGCCGGAATACGCATTTCGTCGGCCACATCGTCTCCATGGAAGCGGCGCGCCAGCACCGCCAATGCGCGCGAGCCGATGCTTTCCGGCAGGCGCAGGGCCTCACGCAACTGGCCTGCGATGGAGTCGAGCGTGTGCCGCGCAAGCTCGGCCGACTCCTCGTTCAGCGGGCCGGTTACCGCCTGAACCAGTTCGTCCAGCCGGCCTGCCTGTTCGTTGTTTGAAATGCCGTGAACCAGCCTGGCGTCGATGCCAAGCACATGCGCCATCAGCCACCAGTAGCGGTAGATGCGAGCGGTTTCGCGGCTATCGAGCGCAAAACCCATCTCGCGTTCTGCAAGCAGGCTGGTGCGCGTGAAGTCGATCCATGTGCGCACCAGATCAACCTGGTTGATTGGCGCACCATAGCGGGCCTCGTCGAACCCACGCTTGCGGGCAAGAACGCGCATGCGCGCATGCAAAAGGCGCACCTGAACGGTCGCCACAAAGCCCGGCATACCTGGCCGCATGTTGCCGGGGATCATAGCGGTGACCAGCCATTTGCCGGTTTCGACAATGCGCCGGTCGGCGCCTTCGACCAGGCGTCCGGTTGTCGTCAGCACCTTCGCGATGGACGGTGACTCATAGACCCTGATCAGGGCGCCGGCGCTCAGCGACACCAGGTGGACAGCGTCGATCATCGAGAAAAACGGCTCTGAGTCGCTGTCGATCACTTCATCGGTGATGTAGTCGGGCAGTGTCTCGACCTGGTTGAGGAAGGCCGCGACAGCAGGCGGCGGATTGTCGAGCGATTTCAGCCCCTGCCGCACGCCCTGGCTGAGCGCCTTGTGTGCTTCCTTGTTCTCCAGCGTTTCGGCAATTGCTGCATCGGCGAGCGGATCACCGGTTGTAAGCGCCCAGCGCAGGAGATCGGTTCTCGCTCCACCGAACTGCAGAAGAATGCCTGACTCACTGCCGCGATCCGAAGGCCATGGGGGGTTGTTGTCTGCCGAGATGGTCATTTCACTTCTCCCTGGGTAGCGGGGCGTTGGCCGCCCGCGTTGCCTGATCTTCCTTGACGCCAAGTGCCCGGAGCAAAAACAGCGCCGAGTCCGAACCGGCCTCGCGCCAGCCCTTGTGTCCGTCCAGAACGAGCGAGATGCCGCTGATGGCGAGGGCGGCATTCATCAGCGCCGCTGAGTGCACGCTCGCAGCATCCAGCCTGAACGCGCCGCTGGCGACGCCTTCGCCGATGATCTCAACCGGAATAACGGTCAGCAGATTGCGTATCGAGGTGTCTGCCAGCCCGAAGCGGATGATGAACTGGGCAAGCGGCAGGTCGGAATGTCCGATCCTGATAGCCAGGCGCATGGCCGTTGCCATTTTCATCACCGGATCGACGATGCCGGCAGCCTTCAGTTCATTGTCGAAGCCTGCCATTGTCGTCGTCGCGAGGTGTTCCACGACCTGCGCATAGATCGCCTCAACGGTCCCGAACTTCCGATAAAGCGTGCCGCGCGAAACCTGCGCCTCGTCGGCGAGTTCGCTCAGCGTCACTTCCGCTGTTCCGCGCCTGGAAAACAGCCGGAACGCAGCCTCGTAGATCTGGATATCCTGTACGGTCATTCCATGTAAATAGAACACATACGAACATTTTGCAACACATGTGTTCTATTTTTGAAGGCCGTCCGCTTATGGCTTGATGAAAACCTTGCCGTTCGGCTTCGCGAGTTCGGCCGGCACACGCGCCATCGCCTCGCTCATCGGCACCACCGCAGTGACGTCGGTGCGCCATTTGCCGGCCACGAAGCGTTGCTGCACCTCCATCACGGCGGCTTCGCGCCGCGCCTTGTCGGCGCGCATCCACTCCGTCAGCCAGAAGCCTTCCACACGCTTGTTCTGGAAGATCAGCTGGCCCGGCTCGGGGATCACCGTCGGCTCATTGTCCATGCGCCCATAGATGATCCAGCGCGCGCCCTTGCCCATCGCAAAAAAGATCTGGCTTGCCGCCGGCCCGGTCTGCGCATCGAGGAACACCCGCGGCTGTTCGGCCTTCATCACCTCTTTCAGCTGTACGGCAAAATCCGGCGCCGTGTAGTTCAGCACATGCGCTGCACCGGCTTCCTTCAGCAGCGCAATCTGGTCGTCGCGCCGCACGGTGACGATGGCGCTATAGCCCGCGTCGCGCGCCAGCCCGATAATGAGCTTCGACAGCTGGCTGGCACCCGCTGTCATCACAAATGCCTTCTGGCCCTCGTCCTTGACGATGCCAAACATCGCCACCGCCGTGAGCGGATTGACGATCATCGCCGCCGCATCCTCGTCGCGCACGCCGTCGATGAGCGGAATGCTGGCCAGCGCATCGGCCACCGCATAGTCGGCCCAGGCACCCCAGTTGGTGAGCCCGGTGGCGAAAGCAACACGCTTGCCGACAAACCATTGCGCCATCGGGTCTTCACCCGCCGCGACCACCTCGCCAACGCCCTCGAATCCGGCCGGTCGCCCCTGCGCACGCGGCTGGCCATACTGGCCCTTGATGAACATGACGTCCGACGGATTGATCGAGGCGAGACTGACCTTGATCAACAGGTTGCGTCCGGTCACTTCCGGAACCGCGATTTTGCCCGGCTGTACATAGGGCTCCATCGCTTCCAGCACGCTTCCCGTGGGCGTGCGTGTGTAGCCGTCGCCAACCAGCAGCAGCGCGTTCATTTCAGATGGGATCGACATGTGTACTCCTGTTCGCTTCGCTCACGTGAACGGTGAATGGTGAATGGTGAATGGTGAATGGTCGTAGGCGTGGCCATGGATAGGATTGCAAGTCATCATTTGCTGAGTCTGCCAAGGCATCGAAGGCCCTTCATTCTCACCGTTCACCACGCTCAATGCAGTTCCGCCTTGGGAACCAGTCTCGACATCGCGTAACCCGCCAGCGCACCGACGCAGAGCGGGCCAACCGCCAGCGGGCTGACGACGAACACCATGATCAGCAGTGCCGCCGCGGGCTTGCCCATCCCGGCACTGATGGCCGCCGACATGCCTGCGATGATCGCCAGCGTCGGCGCTGTCGCCGGCATCACGGTGAGCGCCGCTGCACCGGCGGCAGCGCCGATAAACAGCAAGGGAAACGCCGCGCCACCCTTCCAGCCGGATGACAGGCAGAGCGCCAGTGCCAGCGCCTTCAGCAGTGCCAGCGCCATCAGCGCCGGAATGCCAACGGTCCTGCCCCATTCCAGCATCGCCTCCATCTCGTGGTGGCCGGAAAAACGCAGGATCGGAAAGGCGGCGCAGAGTGCAGCGAACACGAATGTGCCAACCAGCGTCTGCATCACAACATTGTCGAACCGCCCGAGCAGCGCCTGCACACGCGGCAGGATCGCAACGAAAGCCAATCCGCCGAGTCCGCCAAGGATCGCGGATGGAATAGCCTTCAGGATATCCGTGCCATCCATCGGCGCGACATAGTCCGCGAGATGTACGCGAAAACCGCCGCCTTCAAACAGGAAGCGTGCAGCGAGCAGAAACCCCAACAACCCGGCAATGCCTGCCAGAAACATCAGCGGACGGATGGAGGGCTCGGGCTTCTCATCGGTCAGCATCGCGCCGCCCGGCGGCGAACCATAGATGCCTGACAGCGCCGCAGCCGCACCGGCTTCACCCAGCAGCTTCTGGTTCTCGCGTTTATGCACGATGGTGCGCGACAACAGGTTGGACATTTCGGCAACCACCGCCAGCACGCCAGCCTCGGGTCCGACTGCGCCACCAAATGCCACCGCAACAATCGCCGTCAGCGCCAGAAGCAGGATCAGCCGCCCATGCGTCGCGGTCGGGTCCCCTGCCCCACGCAGCTGTTCGGCGAGATCGGCTTCGTGTCCCTTGGTCAGCGTGCGCAAACCGGCGATCAGCACACCACCCGCCATGATGACAACGAAGATGTACCAGCGCTCCGCCTCGGTGCCCCAGATGAGATGCGACAGGAAGAACATCACCTTGACGACCAGCGCCGCGACGATACCGGCCAGCAGGCCGTAACCTCCCGCGAGGCCTGCCTGCCTGGCGAGTGCGGGCCAGTCGCGGGTGCTTGATGTCATAAGCTATCTGCCAGTACAGGTCATTGATGTGCACCCATGTTCCCATCCTTGGCGTCATTCCGGGGCCGCGTGAGCGGAACCCGGAATGACGACCCGACAACACTAAGGCGTCAAAATCAGCTTCCCAGCTGCACCGCGCCCGAGCAGCTTTTCCAGTACCTTCGGCGCTTCCGCAAGCGGATAGGTGCCCTCGATATACGGTTTCACCTTGCCGGAATTGTACCAGCCGAGCAGTTCCTTGACGTTTTCGGCATAGACCTTCGGCTCCTTGGCCGCGAAGGTGCCCCAGAACACCCCCATCACACTGTAGCCTTTCACCAGTGTCAGGTTGACGGCGAGCGTCGGGATCTTGCCGGAGGCAAAGCCGATCACCAGCAGACGTCCACCCCAGCCCATCGAGCGCGACATCACGTCAAAGCCCTCCCCGCCAACCGGATCGAAGGCGACATCAACGCCCTTGCCACCGGTCGCTTCCTTCAGCGCGTC
>CAYZQP010000071.1:5751-15110 GCA_964480545.1 uncultured Mesorhizobium sp.
GCCTGAACGTCGGCCTCGGTGAGGTCGCCGGATTTCTTGAGCGTCGCCGTATCGAGTGTGGTCTGGGCTTCCTTCGCGCCCTTCTTGGCTGCCGCCTCGGCTTGAAGGAGTTCGATCGCCGTCTCGGCGCACTGCACGGTCTCCCCGTCGTCGGCGGCCTTGGCTTCCTTCAGCGCGTCCTTCAGGTTCTCGTAGCCGAGCACGATATCCGCACCGGCATCTTTCGCGATCTGCTGTTTGGCCGGCGATGAGGCAATGCCGATAACCTTGGCGCCCATCGCCTTGCCGATCTGCACGGCGGCAAGGCCCGTCGCACCGGCAGCACCCAGCACGGCAAGCGTCTCGCCCGGCTGGATGTTGGCGCGCTGCTTCAGCGCGTGATGCGACGTGCCATAGCCGCAGAGCAGAGCGCAGGCATCACCGGCATCCATACTGTCCGGGATCTTCATCACGGTGATCTCTTCCGCCGCCACCTTCTCGGCATAGGAGCCGATGGTCGGCATGGCGCAGACCCGGTCGCCAACCTTGATCGACTTCACATCAGGACCAACAGCCGAGACGCGGCCCACCACCTCCATGCCCGGGATAAAGGGCAACGGCGGCTTCATCTGGTAAAGCCCCTGCACCAGCAGGCCGTCGGGATAATTGACGCCCATTACCTCGGCGTCGACCACCACCTTGGACCCCGTCGCTTCCGGGTCAGGAAAGTCAGTATACTCGAGCTTGTCGAGCGGCGCGAATTCGCGAACAACAATGGCTTTCATGAAATGATGTCTCCCTCCTGATGCAGTCTCGAAAGTGAATTGTGAATGGAGAAATGGTGAATGGTCTGGGCGCCTTGCCATTCACCATTCACCATTCACCATTCGCCGCGCCACTGGCGCTCACATCTTCTGCTGCGTGTACTTCTTCAGTTCGTCGCGCGCGATCTGCCGGCGGTGCACGGCGTCGGGACCATCGGCCAGACGCAACGTGCGAAGATGCGTCCACGAGCGAGCCAGCGGCGTATCCTGGGTCACACCCGCGCCGCCGTGAAGCTGCACGGCATCGTCGGCAATGCGAATGGCGATCTTTGGTGCGGCCACCTTGATCATCGAGATGAACGGGGCAGCAGCCTTCGGGTTGCCCTGATCCATCATCCAGGCCGCCTTGAGGCAGAGCAGCCGCGCCATCTCGATATCCATGCGGGCATCGGCAATCACGTCGAAATTGCCACCAAGCTGCGCCAGCGGCTTGCCAAATGCCTCGCGCTGCACCGAGCGCTTGCAAAGATGCTGGAGGGCTCGCTCCGCCTGACCAATCGCGCGCATGCAATGGTGGATACGCCCCAGCCCAAGCCGCCCTTGCGCGATCTCAAACCCCCTGCCCTCGCCGAGCAGCAGGTTCTCTGCGGGCACACGCACATTCTCGAAACGGATATGCAGGTGGCCGTGCGGCGCGTCATCATCGCCATAGATCAGCATTGGCCGCACCTTGGTGATGCCCTTGGCATCCGCGGGCACGAGGATCATAGAGTGCTGCTGGTGCTTCGGCCGGTCGTCGCTCGGCGTGCGCACCATCACGATGTAGATCTGGCAGCGCGGATCACCCGCGCCTGACGCAAACCACTTGTCGCCATTGAGCACATATTCATTGCCGTCGCGCACACAGCTCATCGCGATGTTTGTCGCATCGGATGAGGCAACGTCGGGCTCGGTCATCAGATAGGCCGAGCGGATATCGCCCTCGAGCAGTGGTGCCAGCCAGCGCTCCTTGTGCCCTTCCGTGCCATAACGCTCCAGCACTTCCATATTTCCGGTATCTGGCGCCGAGCAGTTGAAGGTTTCCGCGCCGAGATGCGCCTTGCCCATCTCTTCTGCCAGGTAGGCATATTCCACCGTGCTCAGACCATAGCCGCGTTTGGAATCAGTCAGCCAGAAATTCCAGAGGTTGCGCTCCTTGGCCTTGGCCTTGAGCCCATTGAGGATTTCGAGCTGCCTTGGCGTATGTGCCCAGCGGTCACCGCCCGGGGCCTTGCCGACTTCGGCGAGGAATTCTTCGTCCAGAGGCTCGATCTCGTCATGCACCATGCGCGCAACGGCCTCGTGGATCGGCTTGAGCTTTTCGCTCAGCCCCAGATTCATATCAGGCATAATGTTCCTCCCTACCCTTATTCTTTACTTTCTGCTCCCAGACCGAGCATGGCATAAGCAACGACCTGTTCAACCAGTTTGTTTACATCCTTCTCTGTTTCCCCAGCCCGCGGAGCGTACCAGAAAATTGGCGAGTTCAGGGAAACGAACATCAGGGAGACGCTGAGGCCGAGATTCTCGAAGACAAGCGCGCCCTCGGCGCGCGCCCTCTCGATTTCAGTCGAAACACGCGCTCGTATGCGTCGCGATAGGCGTTGAGCGCATTCAGTTCATCGCGCAGTTCAGGCGTGGTCGAACTGCGCAGGATCATCCGAACACCCTGCCAGACGATGCGCTGATAGGCGCGTGAGGCAATGACTTCGCGGCAATGCGCGCGCGCCATGGCGCGCAGGCGATCAATCGCCGCCCCCGGCTGGTCACGGAATGGCGCGATCGCCGCATAATCCTGATCCATGCCCGCACGGAAGATCGCCGCGAACAGATCAGCCTTGGAGGAAAAGTGGTGATAGATGCGGCCCTTGGTCGAACTCAGACGCCGCGCCACGTCATCGATCGACGTCTCGGTATAGCCCTTGTCCAGAAAACACTGTGCCGCCGCCGCGAGTATCGCGCTGCGAGACCTGTCGCCGACAGTGTCGTTGGCCGGTAGAGATTTTGTGCTAGCCTGACCTTGCATACCACCAGAAAACATACTACCGAGTATGTTGTCAACCAATGAGTTGTGCCAGGATCAAGGAATATCCGGGAGGGACTGATGTCATATTTGGACGACCTTTTTTCGGTCAAAGGCAAGACCGCGCTGGTCACCGGCGGCGCAACCGGTATCGGCTTCATGATCGCGACGGCGCTCATCAAGGGCGGCGCAAATGTCATGGTCGCCTCGCGCAAGGGCGCCGAATGCGAGAAGGCAGCGGCTGAGTTGAACACGCTGGGCGGCGGCAGGGCAGAAGGCTTTGCCGGGGATGTCGGTTCCGAGGCCGGCATCAATGCACTTGTCGCAGATGTCAAATCCCGCACCGACAAGCTGCATATCCTCATGAACAATGCCGGAGCCGCCTGGGGCGAGCCGATGGCAACCTATCCCTACAAGGCGTGGGACAAACTGCTGGCAGTCAATCTCACCGCCGTCTTCCAGGTCACCCGTGATCTTCTGCCTTTGCTCACTGCCGCAGCCTCGGACGAAGACCCTGCCCGCGTCATCAACACCGGCTCGGTCATGGGCACCCAGCCGGTCAGCGAGGGCAACTATGCCTACACCGCTTCCAAGGCCGCCGTGCATCATCTCACGCGCACCCTGGCGCTGGAACTCGGCTCGCGCCGCATCACGGTGAATGCGTTTGCCCCCGGCCCCTTCCAGAGCAAGATGATGGCAGCCTTCGTCGGCACGGAGGAGAAGGCGAAGATCGCTGGCGAGAAAATCCCGCTTGGCCGCATTGGCGCACCCGATGACATTGCCGGCGCAACCATCTATCTTACCAGCCGCGCGGGCCGTCACGTTACCGGCGCGATCCTTCCGCTTGATGGTGGCCAGTCGGTCCAGCACGGCGTCCATCTGTTCGAGTAGCCAGGAGTAGCATGTCGGGACACAAGCTTCCGCCGATCACAATCGCTGAAGCCAGGGCTGGCATCGGTGTTGAACTTGTCTCGCCCTGGCGGCAGGTCACGCAGCAGATCATCGACCAGTTTGCGGATGCCACCGACGACCATCAGTACATCCACACGGACCCGGTCCGGGCCGCCGAAACCCCCTATGGGGGGACCATCGCGCACGGCTTCCTGCTGCTGTCGCTTCTGTCGGCAATGACGTTTGAAGCCGTGCCGCCACTGGCTGGCGCGACCATGGGCGTGAACCAGGGATTTGACGACATGCGCTTCATTGCGCCAGTCAAGGCAGGCGCGCGCATCCGCACAAAATTCACACTGGAAAAACTGAAGGCACGGCCGTCCGGCTGGATCGAGATCGTGCACGCCATAACAATGCAGATTGAAGGCGAGCCCAGGCCGGCACTCACTGCCCGCTGGCTGACCCTGGCCTTCGTTCCGCCAGAAGAACAGGACCAGGAGGAGACTGCGACATGAGTGCCGAAGCTAACGTTCTGGATGAAGCCGTACTTGTCCCCTACCTCGAGCGCGAGGTTCCGGGCTTCAAGGGATTCAAAGGACTCAAGAAATTCTCTGGCGGCCAGTCTAATCCAACCTATAAGCTCTCTGCCGAAAGTGGCGAATATGTCCTGCGCGCCAAGCCGCCGGGACAGCTGCTGAAATCTGCCCACCAGATCGACCGCGAATTCAAGGTGATGAAGGCGCTGCAGGGCACGGGCGTGCCTGTGCCGCGCATGCTCTACATCTCCGGCGAGGGCGATGAATCACCCATCGGCCGCATGTTCTACGTGATGGACTTTGTGCCCGGCCGCACCTTCTGGGACCCCGCAATTCCCGAAGTGTCAAACGAGGACCGAACGCAGATTTACGACAGCATGAATGCCACGCTGGCCGCCCTGCACAATGTCGACGTCGAGGCTGTCGGGCTCGGCGACTATGGCAAGCCGGGCAACTATTTCGAGCGCCAGTTCAGCCGCTGGTCGAGCCAGTACCGTGCCTCCGTGACAAGCGAGGTGAAGGCAATGGATGAGCTCATCGCCTGGCTGGAGAAGAACCTGCCAGCCGACGATGGCACGGTGTCGCTCGTGCATGGCGACTTCCGCCTCGACAACATGCTGATCGCACCCGACGCCCCGAAGGTGGTCACCCTGCTCGACTGGGAACTGTCCACGCTCGGCCACCCCTTCGCAGACATTTCCTACCAGTGCATGCAGTGGCGGCTGCCGCACGATCCGGTGTCGCGCGGGCTCACCGGCGTTGACCGCAAGTCAATCGGCATCCCGACCGAGGAGGAGTATGTCGAGACCTACTGCAAGCGGCGCGGCATCTCCGGCATCGACAACTGGAATTTTTATCTGGCCTTCTCCTTTTTCCGGCTGGCAGCCATCCTGCAGGGCGTCTACAAGCGCGCGCTCGACGGCAACGCTTCGGACGAGAAGGCGAAGACCTACGGAGCTTCGGTCAATATCCTGGCAGACCAGGCCGTCACATTGATCGGGAAGGCATAAGACAGAATGGGCCGCTTCGACGGAAAGACAGTTCTGCTGACCGGCGCGACCGGCGGCTTCGGCAAAGGTGTGGCAGAACAGTTTGCCGCCGAGGGCGCGTCGCTGGTCCTGTCGGATATCGATGCAGGCCGGCTGGAGGAGTTCGCCGCATCACTGAACGCGCCAACCGCAACGCTTGCCGGCGATATCGCTGACGAGGCACTGTCTGAAAATCTTGTGGCGCTGGCGCTGGAGCGCTTCGGCAGCCTCGACGTCGCAGTCAACAACGCCGGCATCGTGCACCCGTTCGTGCGCCTGCCCAACATCCCGACTGACGAGGCGCGCCGGGTGATCGAGGTCGACCTGCTCGCAGTGTTCTTCGCCATGCGGGCACAACTGCCGGTCATGGAGCGGCAGGTCCGCGAGACGAAGCGCACGGGCGTCATCGTCAACATCGCCTCGGTCGCAGGCCTTGGTGGCGCGCCGAAAATGTCGGTCTATTCCGCTGCCAAGCATGGCGTTGTCGGTCTGACCAAATCCGCCGCTGCGGAGTACGCCAGCAAGGGCGTGCGGGTGAATGCCGTATGCCCGGCCTACGCACGCACCCCGATGGCCGAGAGTTTCGCCAAACTGACGCGCGCCCCTGAGGAAGAGGCTTATGCCGAGCTGACACGCGGCGTGCCAATGAAACGGCTGGCCGAAGTGGATGAAGTCGTTACCGCCGTACTGTTTGCGGCCGATCCAGGCAACAGCTTCATGACCGGCGTCACCTTGCCGGTGGATGGCGGCATTTCAGCAATCTGACGGAGACGCGATATGGCCGAGATGACTGTCATCGTCGAGTTCGAGACGCTGGAAGGCGCGGAGCCCGAATTCACCCGTATCATATCCGATCACGCGCGCCGGACCCTGGACGAGGAGGACGGCTGCCTGCGCTTTGAGGTCGTGAAGCCCGTCGACAAGGACGGCGCGCAGCTACCCAACAGGCTGGTCGTCAATGAGCTCTACGCCGATCAGGCAGCGCTTGAGGCGCACAACCTGACACCGCGCCTTGCCAGCCTGCGCGAGCGCATCGGGCCGTTGCTCAAATCGCGCCGCCTGATCGTTGCGAGGTCAATGGCGGAGCGCAAGGTCGATCACGGCATTCAGCCGGAAGATCTGAGCGCCGCCAACGACGACTGACGCTCTGCCCGTGCTCCGGATTCTGGCGCATTCTTTCAGGGCGCAATCAAAATTGCGTAGCGTCACCCTGCCATTGCAATAAAGGCAGGGCGCGGCCCGAGGGAGCCGAATCTTTTAGCACGAGGCGTTTATGGGAATTGCATTCATTGACCTTGCCGCGCAGCAGGCACGTATCCGCAGCAAGCTGGATCAGGCCATCGCCGGGGTGCTCGACAGCGGCGCGTATGTTCTCGGCCCACAGGTCAGGCAATTTGAAGCGGAACTGGCTGCATTCTGCGGCGCAAAACATGCGTTGAGTTGCGCCAACGGTACCGACGCCATCGAGCTCGCATTGATGGCGCTGGGCGTCGGGCCGGGCGACGCAGTTTTCGTACCGTCCTTCACCTTCGCCGCGACTGCCGAAGTCGTTCCCGGCACCGGCGCTACGCCGTGGTTCGTCGACATCGACGCTGACACCTACAACATCGACGTCGCCAGCCTGAAGCGCTGCGTCGAGGCAGCAAAGAAGCAGGGCCTGAAGCCGCGCGTCGTCATTCCGGTTGATCTGTTCGGCCTGCCCGCCGACTTCGATGCAGTCAAGGCTGTCGCCGAAGCCGAGGGCATGAAGATCATCTGCGACACCGCGCAGGGCTTTGGCGGTAAACTGAACGGCAAGATGACCGGCAGCTTCGGCGACATCATCACCACCTCGTTTTTCCCGGCCAAGCCACTCGGCTGCTATGGCGATGGCGGCGCGATCTTCACCAATGATGATGATCTGGCCGCACTGATTGACTCCCTGCGCATCCACGGCAAGGGCGTCGACAAATACGACAATGTTCGCATCGGCATGAACAGCCGTCTCGACTCGATCCAGGCTGCGATCCTGTCAATCAAGCTGGAAATTTACCCGGAAGAGATCGTCATGCGCGACAAGGTCGCCGCCCGCTACAACGAACTGCTGGCGAACCATGTCGGCGTACCGAGCGTGCCTGCGGGTTATGAGTCCGTCTGGGCGCAATACACAGTTCGCCTCACCGGCAAGGAGGCCCGCGCCCGGGCGCAGGCAGAACTCTCCGCCGCCGGCATCCCGACGGCCGTCTATTATCCCATCCCGCTGCATCGCCAGACAGCCTACAACATGTATCCGTCTGATCCCGCAGGCATGCCGGCGACCGACGATGCGGCGGAACGCGTGCTGTCGCTGCCGATGCATCCCTATCTGGACGAGGCAACGCAGGACACCATCGTCGCAACGCTGGTAAAGGCCGTTTCCTGAACCAGTCAGGCGCCGCCGCGGCTCATGCTGCGGCGTTGCCTGCAATCACCTTCACGCTGCTGCCGACGCGCAGCGTGCCGGTCCCATCAGGTATCACGTTCTGGCCGAAGATGATGCGCCCGCGCTTGTCACGATGAAACTTCGCCAGCGCGCGCAGCGGTTCGTTGATCGGCGAGCGCTCACCGCTCGCCTGGTCGATGGTAGTGATGACGCAGCGCGCACAAGGCTTGACCACGCGCAGCGTCGTGCCGCCTGCCTCCAGCACCAGCCAGTGATCCTCGTCCCAGGCGTACTCGCCGGCCACCACAATGTTTGGCCGGAAGCGGTTCATCTCGACGTTCTCGCAATTCGGAAAACCGCGAACCGCCTGCAGCGACGCCTCGTTGGTCAAAAGCAGCGGAAATCCATCTGCAAAACTCACGCTGTCGCCCGTATCGGCAAAGTCCGGATCGACCGGGCGCGCCGCCTCCGGATTGGCCATATAGACCAGCCGGCAGGACACGCCGAGCCAGCGCGAGAGCGCCGCGTCCGCCTCCGGCCAGGCTGCGGTAGCGTCCAGCCCGTCGCCCCAGACTGTGACCGGAACCAACGGCCCGAAAGCGGCAGCCGCGAAACTGACCTGCACGGCCTCTTCAGGGAACTGCGGCGGCGCGGTGAGAAGCAAACCGCTTTCCTTCAGCGCCACGCCAACCAGCGACATACGTGCTACCTCGCGCTGCGAGATAAATCGACCCTTCTCGTCAACGACCATGAAGCGGCGGTCGTTCTCCAGTCCCCACGTCTCCATGCGCGCCATATCAACGCGAATGCCGCGCAGCGACTTGACCGGGTAAATCCAGAGTTCGGTGATCGTGAGTTCCATGCCGCCTGCTATCGCGCGCCGCTTCATGCGAACAGGGCCAGGTCAAACAAGAATTATGTCAGCCGTTCAAAACAGCCCTTCGATCTGGCCCTTCTTGTTCAGGAAGATGCGCTCTGACGAAGGCGATTTCGGCAGGCCTGGCATTGTCATGATGTCTCCGCAGATCGCCACCACGAATCCCGCACCTGCCGACAGCCTGACCTCGCGCACCGGCACCGGGAAGCCGGTGGGAGCGCCACGCAGGTTTGGATCAGTCGAGAACGAGTACTGGGTCTTGGCCATGCAAACAGGCAGCTTGCCATAGCCTGCCCCCTCCCACTGCTTCAGCTGATCCCGAACGCGTTTGTCGGCAACCGCTCCCGCCCCGCCATAGATGCGCTTCACCACCGTATCGATCTTCTCGAATAGCGGCATCTCATCAGGATAGATCGGCGCAAACTGTGGCCGTCCCTCGGCCAGTTCGACCACCTTGTGCGCCAGATCCTCGATACCCGCCGAGCCTTTCGCCCAGTGCTTGCACAGGATGGCCTCGACACCGAACTCCGCCGCGTAGCTCTTCATCGCGGCAATTTCAGCTGGCGTATCAGCGGTGAAATGGTTGATTGCGACGACAACCGGGACGCCGAACTGTTTCACATTCTCGATGTGTCGGCCAAGATTGGCGCAACCTGCCTTTACCGCCTCGACATTCTCGACACCCAGATCGTCCTTCTTCACACCGCCGTTCATCTTCATGGCGCGCACGGTGGCAACAATCACCGCCGCTGATGGTTTCAGGCCAGCCTTGCGGCACTTGATGTCGAAGAACTTCTCCGCCCCGAGGTCGGCGCCGAAGC
>CAYZQP010000072.1:0-1034 GCA_964480545.1 uncultured Mesorhizobium sp.
GAGCTTGATCTGGCAGATCTCGCGCTGGCTGCGCCACGCGAGCCCCTGCCGTTCCGGCTGACGATCGGCCGCTGGGGCGAGGCTGACACCCGCAAGCCGGCTCAGGCAACTCGCCGCGGGGTGAACATCGTGCTGCAGCTGAACATGGCGAACGACCATCGCGAAAAGTTGCGCCAGCGCTTTCGCTTCGATTGCGAGACCATGTTCAACTACCGGGCGCATCCTGTGTCGACATCCGAGCACACCCTTGCCTGGGCCCGGATCGACATTGATCTGGAATCCGGAGAGGCGCTGATCGAGGAGGTCCAGTCGGATTGGGTGCGCTTCGCCCGGCGAGCGATGCGCAATCCGCTTGCCTACTTTAATCGGCGGATCAAAGCTCACGTCGCCGACGACAGGAGGCTGCGCTGGCGCTTCAAGTGGGGGGTTCGTGACTATGTACGCGTCGAGCTCCCGCCGTATGAGGAGTTGTGGGAGGAGGCTATGCTCTCGGCCGCCTTGTTCTTCATTGTCGAGGAACTGGGCCTGAAGCGGGTATTCATGCACCAGTATGAGAGCGGCAACCGGCTGAAGGGCCTGACCGGAGATGCAAAATTGCCGCCGCGCTCGCTTTACACGGATTTGCCGCGCAAATTCTGCTTCGAGCGCTCGCGCGAAATTCCACGCCTTGTTACACAGGCGCTTGAGCGTCCCCGGAAGGTGCGCAAGATCGTGAAACGCAAACTGCAGCAGGCGCCATTGGCTTTCTGGCTGCTTGACCTCGGCAAAAAGGCACGCGCATGACGGCATCCGGGTTGATCCAGACCATCGCCGGCAGGCGTGTGCTCTTCGCCATGGCGGTCGATGCTGAATATGGCGATCATTTGCGCAAGCTGTTCACCCCGCTCCTCACCGGCGTCGGGCCGGTGGAGGCGGGCGTGGTCATGGGCGCGGAACTGGCCGTGCTGGCAGGGCAGGGCACGCTGCCTGATCTCGTCGTGTCGCTTGGCTCCGCCGGCAGCCGGGCACTGGAACATGCCGAGGTCTATCAGGCC
>CAYZQP010000072.1:1044-15026 GCA_964480545.1 uncultured Mesorhizobium sp.
ACAAGCCTTCCGTCCTGTTCGTCATGGCGACGGAACAGGAATACGGCACCGAGCTACGCAAAAGAATTACGCCGCTGATTACCGGCGTCGGGCCTGTTGAAGCGGCGGCCGCTACTGCCGAAGCGCTTGCCGTGCTTGCGACCGCAAACGAACTGCCCGATCTCGTCTTCTCGCTCGGCTCGGCGGGTTCGCGCAACCTCGAGCACTCCGAAGTCTATCAGCTCAGGAGCGTCAGCTACCGCGACATGGACGCGTCGCCGATTGGCTTCCCCAAGGGTCAGACGCCCTTGCTCGACCTGCCGGCCGTACTCCCGCTGCCCTTGCGCATTCCAGGCGTGAAGGAGGCGACGCTTTCCACCGGCGCCAATGTCGTCTCCGGCGCAGCTTATGACCTGATAGACGCGGACATGGTCGACATGGAGACCTACGCCGTGCTGCGCGCCTGCATGCGCTTCGACGTGCCGTTGGTGGCGCTGCGCGGCATATCCGACGGCAAGGCTGAGCTCACGCAGCTCAGCGATTGGAAGGACTATCTCCATCTGGTTGATGAGAAGCTCGCCGTGGCCGTCCGGTCGCTCGAGAGCGCATGGGTCAGCGTAAAAGGTCGGTAGGGCGTCGCGTCTATTTCACCAGGCCGGGCAGCCGTTTCAGCAGTCTGGCACGCTCAGCCGGACCTCCTGGTTCTTTCAACCGCTTGTCGCCGACGCTGACCGAGACAAACACGACCTTGCGGTCACCCTTCTGAGCCCACCCGACGAACCAGCCGATTGGCCGCTCGCGGTCATAGGATCCATTCTTGTTCTTCGGGAAGATCGAACCTGTCTTGCCAGTGACCTGCCAGTCACCTGCCTTGAAGCGCGGCAGGGTCTCGCGTGTCAGCGCCATCGCCTGCTTCTTCACCGGAAGCTCATCGCGCAGAAGGCCGCGCATGAAGGCGGCCTGCTCGTCGGCAGAAATCCGCAGCGAGGAGCTCAGCCAGGAGTGGGTGAGGCCGTTATTCTTGCCGGGATCCCCGGACACGTCGGCACTGCCATAGTCGATGCGCTTGATGAAGCTCGCAAAAGCGTCTGCGCCGGCCAGGCGTACGACCTCGCGCGAATACCACAGCACCGAGTCTTGCTCCCAGATCGTCGGGTTTACGCTCTTCTGGTCGCGTTTCGGCGCATCGAATTCTGCCTTGTAGTCCCACATCGGCGAGGTCGCGCTGGTCAGCACGCCTGTCTCAAATCCGAGAACAGCGAGCGGCACCTTGAAGGTCGAGGCTGGCGGCAGGCGGCGCTCGCAATTGCCATCGCGCACCAGCGCCTTGCCGCTATCGGCATCAAGGATGAGCGTACATTGGCCCGGCGCCAGCCGCTGGGCGGCAGCGGGTGCTGAACCGGTGGCAAAGAGAGCGACCGCCAGCAAGCTGGCCACGAAACTGGAAATGATGCGCATGAGATCCCCGTCTGAGCACCTTTCATCCAACAAAAAAGCCGCCGGAAAGCGGCGGCTTCATTGCAGATTTTGTGCAGACGGCTTTTTCTGAGGACCTCAGTTCAGCTTGGCCTTCACTTCCGAAAGCGCTGCCTTGAACATGTCGGCACCGGCCTTTGCGTCCATCTTGCCCTCCAGCAACGTGCGCGAGGCAGCGATGGCAACGTCGACGGCGGTGGCACGCACCTCGTTGACAGCATCACGCTCGGCCAGAGCGATCTTCTGCTCTGCCATCGCGGTGCGGCGGGCGACGAACTCTTCTGTCTTCTTGCGCGCTTCGGTCACCAGCGACGTGGCTTCCGACTTGGCGGCGGCGACGATACCGGCAGCTTCTTCCTCGGCTTCCTTGCGCTTGCGCTGATATTCGGCCAGCAGCTGCTGGGCCTCCTCGCGCAGGCGGCGGGCTTCCTCAAGGTCAGCCGCAACCTTCTCGGCGCGCTTGTCGAGTGCGGCGCCGATCATGCCCGGAACCTTGAGGTAGGCAAGCAGGGCGAGGAACAGGATGAGGCCTACTAGGGTCCAGGCTGTAGCGTCCATATCAGTTCCTCACCGACTTGATGGCAGCAGAAACTGCAGCCTTGTCGAACTTGCCGCCGGTCAGCTGCTCAAGGATAGCGGCTGTGGTCGATTCAGCGATAGAGCCGACTTCACCCATCGCCTTCGACTTGATGCCAGCGATGCGCGCTTCGGCGTCCGCGAGCTTCTGGTCGAGGCTCGCCTCGATCTTCTTGCGCTCGACCTCGGCGTCAGCCTTGGCCTTGTCGCGGGCTTCCTGGCCGATGCCATTGGCCTTGGCGCGCGCTGCTGTCAGTTCCTGTTCGTAGGCGACAGCCGCCGCGTCAGCCTCTTCCTTCATGCGTGCGGCCTGGTCGAGATCATTGGCAATGCGGTCGCGCCGCACTTCCAGAATGTGCCCGATGCGCGGCAGCACGGTCTTCTTCAGGAACAGGTAGAAGAGGCCGAAAGTAATCGCCAGCCAGAGCAGCTGCGACGGATAATAGCTGGTATCGAAGGGCGGGAAGATAACCGGCGCGCCGGGAGCCCCGTGCTCGGTGCTGGTCGTGTGACCGTCAGCAGCCGGAGCTGCATGGCCATCCACAGCCGGAGTTACGCCCTGGGCGGGCGGGTGCGCCGGGTCAGCCGGTTTGGCTTCCTGCGCGTGTGCCGAAGTCACGAACATGGTCTTCCCCTAATCCTTCAAACCGGCCGCAGGACTGCGGCCGGGCGGCTTTGCGGCTGTATCAGGTGAACAGCAGCAGCAGCGCGACGAGGAGCGAGAAGATGCCCAGAGCTTCCGTCACGGCGAAGCCGAAGATCAGGCGGCCGAACTGGCCGTCAGCAGCCGACGGGTTGCGCAGGGCGCCCGCCAGGTAGTTGCCGAAAATGGTGCCGAGGCCGATGCCAGCGCCACCCATGCCAAGGCACGCGATACCAGCGCCGATGGCCTTTGCTGCGTCTACTTCCATTGTCCACTCCTTTGGATCGAAATTGGAATTCGTGAAATGCTGGCGAGCGCGTCAGCCCCCGCCGGTAGTGATCAGTGTCCCGGATGAATTGCGTCGTTCAGGTACATGCAGGTCAGAACCGCAAACACGTAGGCCTGCAGGAACGCCACCAGGAATTCGAGACCGGTGATCGCAACAGTCATGATCAACGGCAGGATTGCGCCGACAACACCGACTGCACCGAAGGCCGAGAGCGAGGCAACGAAGCCTGCGAACACTTTCAGCGTGATGTGGCCGGCCAGCATGTTGGCGAAAAGACGAACCGAGAGGCTGATCGGGCGCGACAGGAACGAGATGACCTCGATCATCACAACCAGCGGCACCAGCACGCCAGGCACGCCGGACGGCACGAACAGCTTCAGGAAGCCAAAGCCATGTTTCATGAAACCGTAGACAACCACGGTGCCAATCACCAGCAGCGCCAGCGCGAAGGTCACGATGAGATGGCTGGTGACAGTGAAGAAATACGGGAAAAGGCCGAGCAGGTTGGCCACCAGCACGAACATGAAGAGCGAGAACACCAGCGGGAAGAACTTCATCCCCTGCGAGCCGGCAGCGTCGCGCAGCATGTTGGCGACAAACTCATAGGCCATTTCCGACACTGACTGCAGCCGGCTTGGTACGAGGCCGCGAGTGGTCGTGGTGGTGAACAGGAATGCGCCGGCAGCCACAGCCGTCGCAACCATGAAGGCGGAGGAATTGGTGAATGAAAAATCGTAGCCGCCGATTTCGATCGGAATCCACTTGGAGAGATGGAATTGATGGATCGGATCGTTGGCCACTCTTGACCCCTCTGCCAGGGCGCATTGCTGCGCTGCTTAATTCTCGTCCGGCGAACCGGTTTCAGGTTTTCTGATCCCTGCCTCGGTCACCATGCCTGCAGAACGCATCACGTTCAGCACACCGGCGCCAAAGCCAAGCATCAAAAAGACGATCAGACCCCAGGGCGAAGTCCCCGCCCAATGGTCGATCACCCAGCCAAGGCCTGCCCCAACCAGCACTCCGGCGATAAACTCGCTGGATAGCTTCAACGCGTTGCCGAAGCCAGACATGCCGCTGGTATTTCTTGCCTTGTCCCCAGACTGCCCTTCCGGTTGCCGTGAGGCAAGTGAAGCCTCAAGTGCGCGCCGGCGGCGCTCCAGGTCCTCGTCGCGGACGTCCCCTGCCTTCACCTTTCCGGGTTCTGGATCGCTGTTTGCGTGTGGTCGCTTGGACATGTCCGTCACGACCTCCCATCCCGTCAGTCCGGTGTTGAACTGTCCGTTTCAAAGTCGCGCGCAACATAGTTAGGGCAGTTTGCCCCGTCAAGCCGCCGAAGGGGGGCGTTAGGTGGATGGATTTTGCATAGAATTCAGCGGCTTACACAGGTGCGACATCGTGCCTTGCCGTGTCATACCCTGGCTCTCGCCCGATTCCCGCTGACTCGACGGAATCTGCTCAGTCCCAACCGCCACGTTTGGTGCGGTAGAAGATGTGCAGACCGATCTTGGTCATACGGTCCATAGCGTTCGCCCAGCCCGGGCTGACATACTGTGCGTAGTAGTGGGTCGAGGAGCCTACTTCCGGAATGAAGATCTTGCCGGCGGTCACCGCCAGGGCGACGTCCCTGGCCTGCCTGTAGTGCCGCGGGCTGTCGATCCTGTCGGGAATACCATCGCAGGCGAAGGAGAACTGGCAGGCATTCATCATGTGCTGGTTCTGGTAAACCACGCCGCAGATCGAGTTCGGATAGGCGGGGTTGCGCACCCGGTTCAGCACCACCTGCGCCACAGCTGCCTGGCCCTTGGCCGATTCCCCGCGCGCTTCAAAATAGATGGCATTGGCAAGACATTGCTGCTCGCGCGCAGAAAAAGCCGAGGCGGGCAGTGGCGTGGCCAGCCAGGCATGATCGCCACGGCCGCGTGGTGGAATGAAGCGGCCGCCCTTCGAGGGCTCGTCTTCCTTGAGCAAGCTGGCGAATGGCGAGGCCTTCGTGTTCACCGCCGCATAGGCGGTTGCCAGGATGTCAGCTTCCTTGTTGTTGATCAGGTCGGCCAGATAGCTTGGCACCGCGGATTTTGGCCTTGTTTCTTTCATCTGGAACGCGGTGGCGACCTGCACTTCCTTGCCAGCAATCTGCGACCTGGCGAAGGCCGGCTTGTCACCGGTTTCCAGTGTCGGGCGCAGCAGTGAGGAGGTGCGTCGGAATATCGATCCGGCGGTGAAGTTCTTCGGCGGCGCGACGGGCGTCACCTGCATCAGCCGGCTCTTCTTGGTGGCGCGCACGATACGGTCTTCGTCCGGGGTCTTCTCCGAACCCTTGACGCCGGTCCGCACGGTAACGTCGCCGAGCCCCGGTACCTGGACCGAGGCAGTCGCCCCTGTGGTCACGCCATCACGGAAGGTCAGTTCCACTGCGCTGACAGAATCGGGAACGTTGGCGCGAATGAAACTGGCCCAGCGGGCGTTGCCGGAATTCTCGCCGGAGATCATCGCGGTGATGTCCTGATTGGCGAACACTGTCGGGGTAGCGAAGAGAAATGCAATGCCAAGCGCGATGGGCGTTGCGGGTATGCGGCGACGCTTGATCACTGCTGCGCCCTGCTGAAGAATGCCCAAATTCACGCGTCACCCTCTCCCGACTCAATACTCTCGGCGGATGGGTGGAAAATGATGCATTAACCTTGATGGCTGGTTAACGCGCGGCCTTGCCAGGCTCGCATTTGCGTGATCGCTAAAGAAAGATCAGCGCTTCTTCTTTGCCTTGTTGGCGAAAGGATTGTCGGTCGCCCTGAGTGCAACGCGTATCGGCACACCCGGCATGTCGAAGCTTTCCCGCAGATTGTTCACGAGGTAGCGCACATAGGATTGCGGAAACGCATCCGGGCGCGAGGCCGAGATGACAAAACCCGGCGGCCGCGTCTTTGCCTGCGTCATGTAGCGCATCTTCAACCGGCGGCCGGCGACTGCGGGTGGCGGATGAATCTCCAGAATGCGCTCCAGCCAGCGGTTGAGCTTGCCTGTCGAAACACGGCGGTTCCACACCTGATGTGTGCGCATCACCGCATCCATCAGCTTGTCGAGGCCACGTCCCGTTTCGGCCGAGAGCGGCACGGCCTGCAGCCCGCGCACCTGTGGCAACAACCGCCCGGTCGCCTCGCGCAGATCAGCCAGCACCGCCTGCCTGTCCTCGATCAGGTCCCATTTGGAGAAGGCGATAACAGGTGCGCGGCCCTCTCGGATGATCAGGTCAACGATCTGCAGATCCTGCTTCTCGAACGGGATCGTCGCGTCGAGCACGATGATCACCACTTCGGCGAAGCGGATCGCGCGCAGGCCGTCCTGCACCGAGAGCTTCTCCAGCTTCTCCTGCACCTTGGCCTTGCGCCTCATGCCGGCAGTATCAAACAGCTTGATGCGCCGGCCCTTCCAGTCCCAGTCGACCGAGATCGAGTCGCGCGTGATTCCTGCCTCCGGGCCGGTCAGCAACCTGTCCTCGCCGATCAGCGCGTTGATCAGCGTCGACTTGCCGGCATTCGGGCGACCGACCACGGCGATCCGCATCGGCTTGGTCTCGTCATAGGCAGGCTCGATCTCGGCGTCTTCCTCGGAGATATCCTCGCCGACCAGTGGCGCAAGCTCCTCGTCGTCCTCGATGTCATCCTCGAAGGCACGCTCCTCGCCAACTGCCTCGACCACCGCATCGCGCAGGTCCGGCATGCCCTGGCCATGTTCAGCCGAGACCGGTACCGGCTCGCCAAGGCCGAGTTCGAAGGCTTCAAGATATCCACCGTCGGCGCCACGCGCCTCGGCCTTGTTGGCCACCAGCACCACCGGCTTGCCGGACTTGCGAACAACCTCGGCGAACGTGCGGTCGTCAGGCAGAACGCCGGCCTTGGCGTCGATCATGAAGAAAATGAGATCGGCTTCGCGTATCGCAATATCGGTCTGCTGGCGCATGCGGCCTTGCAGCGTGTCAGGCGCCATGTCCTCGAAACCGGCGGTGTCGACCACCTCGAACTCGAGGTCATAGAGCCTGGCCGGATGTTTGCGCCTGTCGCGCGTCACGCCTGGTGTATCGTCGACAAGGGCCAGTTTCTTGCCGGCATTGGGGCGGCCGATAATGGCGATGGTCAGCATGGCGGCGGGCTCAGCTGCCTGCTGCGCCGGAACCGCGGATCAGTTCGATCATGATATTGGCGCGGCGGCGAAGGTCGGCCGACGAGGTCGGGTCAGCTACAATCTGTTCAAACAGCTTGTTGGCTTCATCGCCCTTGCTGTCCTTCCATGCGGCGAGGCCGAGCGCCTCGCGCGCCGGATTGCGCAGCGGATTGGTGTCGGCAGCAAGCAATCCCGCGCGTTGCTGCACATCGCCATAGCTGCCGGAATCAACCAGCAGATAAGCTGCCCTCAAGCGCGCAATATCACGCAGCGCCGGATCAACCGAGCTATCTGCCGAGACGGCGTCAAAACCTGCAACCGCACCGGCGGCGTCGCCCTTGTCGGCCAGAACACCGGCCGAGCGCATCCTGGCCAGAGCCGGATACGACCCATGACCGGTATCCTCGATCTGCTTCAGCGCAGCCAGCGCCTCGTCATTCTTGTCTGCACCGGCAAGTTCGAGCGCAGCGACATACGCATCGCCGGCCGATCCGGAGCGTTGCTCGCGCCAGTATTCCCAGCCGACGAATGACGCAGTCGCCAGAACAATCAACAGCGCCAGCCCGATGACATATGCGCCATAGCGATCCCAGAGCGCGCGCGCGTTCTCCTGGCGTATCTCTTCATTGACCTCGCGAAAGAAACTATCGTCCGACATTGCCTGTCCAGTTTTTGCCCGCGATGCGGTTTCGCCGCCTTTTAGCGGATATTCCCGCAGTTGGAAGGGGCTTGCAGCGAATTCGCGGGGAGTTGAAGGATTCGGCGCAGCCTCGCCACATTTGCGGGCTACCCGGCCGCCGTCTTTTATCATCGTGGCTGTTGGTCATTCGAGGTTGCCTTGCGTTTGCGTTTGTTCTGTGTCCTCGCCGCCTCGGTTGCTGCCGCGCCCGCCCTTGCCGATCCGCCGTCTGAGCCCCGCAAGCCAAACCAGTTCGTCATCATCTCCTTCGACGGGGCGCATGAACTCGCACAGTGGAAGCGCAGCAGCGCGCTGGCGAAACGGACCGGCGCGCGCTTCACCTATTTCCTGTCCTGCGTGTTTCTGCTCTCGCCTGAAACGAAAGCGGCCTATCAGCCGCCTGGCATGAAGGCCGGGCGTTCCAATGTTGGCTTCGGATATTCGCCAGGGGATGTTGAACAGCGGCTATATCAGATCAGGCTCGCGACCCGTCAGGGGCACGAGATTGCCAGCCACGGCTGTGGCCATTTCGACGGACGCAACTGGAGTGCCGCCGACTGGCGTCAGGAATTCCAGCAGTTCGAGACCATTCTGCGCGACGCATATCGCATCAATGGATTGCCACACGAACCGGCCGACTGGCGCAGCATCGCCGACAGCGTCGTCGGTTTCCGCGCGCCCTATCTGGCAACCGGCAAACCGCTTTTTGACACGCTTGACGGCGAAGGCTTTGCCTATGATGCCAGTGGTGTCTCGCGCGGGCCGGCTGCCGCGGGGCAGGGTGCGGTTCAGCGCTTCGCCCTGCCGATGATCCCGGAAGGACCCAAAGCCAGCCCGGTCATCGCGATGGATTACAATCTCTATGCGCGTCACTCCCGTGCCAGGGAGCTGCCGGCCCGTTCAAAGGAATTCGAGGAGCGCAGCTATCGCGCGTTCAAAGCCGCATTCGAACGCGAGTATGCCGGCGAGCGTGCCCCGCTGCAGCTCGGTTTCCACTTCACCCTGATGAATGACGGCGCCTACTGGCGCGCGCTGGAGCGCTTTGCCGCAGAGGTCTGCAGCAAGCCTGACGTCGCCTGTATCAGTTACCGCGATTACCTGGCGCGACAGGGCAAACCCGCCCGCCAGGTTGGCGGTTAGGTCGCGATCTCCGCGTCCTCCGCGCCTTCAGCCTTGCGCTTCAGGTACTTCTGGTCGATTTCGGGGAGCGATTCACCACCGATTACCGCTTCGAAAGCGCGCAAGCGCTTGTAGATTGAAAGCAGCTCGACAATCGTCGGCCAGGAAATGATCAGGTACTGGAACGAGTCCGCCACCTGGGTGAAAGCCGAGACGATCTGCTGAAAGATACCGAAGGTGATTTTACCGGCGGCAATCGTTGGCGTGAGGATAAGCAGCGCAAACACGTTGTCCGTCTGCAGGTAGAGATACCGGGTAACGTCGAAATAGACATAGTGCGCGTAGAGCCGGAAGTAGTTCTTGCGCACATTGGCAAAGAGCTCCTTCAGCGTGATCGGGTCGGCGCGCGTCTCGTCATCCTCGCCATACACCAGTTCCTTGCGCAGCGCCGCCTCGACACGCTGGTTTTTGAACTCCAGACCCGGCAATTTGATCCCGACAATCGCCAGCAGCACCGTACCAAAGACCGACCAGCACACGGCCGCTATGACCAGCGGGTAGGGGATCGCTCCAACGAAAGGCAACTCGGTGACGTGAACCGAAAGTCCTGCAAGCAGCGGCAGAAACGCGATCAGCGTCATGATCGCATCGACCAGCCTGATGCCCAGGCCCTGCATCGTCTGCGAGAACCGCATCGTATCGTCCTGCACACGCTGGGAGGCACCCTCGATATGGCGCAACTGCTGCCAGTAGCCGGTGAAATAGTCGTGCATGGCGGTACGCCAGCGGAAAATGAAGTGGCGCACGACAAAGATGTTCAGCACCGCGATGGTCATATAGACGCCGGCCAGTAGAATGAATTGCACGACGCCACTGAACAGGTCTGACGCCGACACTGAGCCCGGCGGCGGGGTCAGCGCCCTCTGGATCATGTCGTAGAACACGCCCCGCCATGTGTTCAGTACGACGCTGACCTGCACCGCGAAGTTTGTGTTGAACAGGATCAACGCCGAAACGAGTATCGACCAGTTCTGCCAAGGGTGCGGCGAATACCATTTCCAGAACAGGTAGAAGGCCAGCGCGCCTGCTGCGAAATAGGCGTAGAACCAGAGATATTCAGGTGTCAGGAAAATGGTCGGATAGAGCAGCGGCGGTGTGCCGGCCGCAGGTGGGCCGAAACCGATTGATGCGCCGTAACCCTTGGCCCAGCTGAACCAGAGAATGACGAGAAACACGCCCCACGCGAGCGCACTGATAAAAAATAGCTTTGGCTTTGGAAAAAACGATACGAACACGGAGCAATGTCCTCGTGCTGGCCGCGCGCCTGGGAGGAAATCGTGGTCGCGGCGTGATGATTCGCCGGCATAAAGTCACAGAAATCAGCGCAAAGGAATGGCTGCCGCAGGGTACGCCGGATTACATTTGCGTCAGGATTGGACCGGTATCGTGCGCTTCAGCGCTGGCCAGGCCAGTGCGCAGGCACCGATAAGCGCGAGCACTGCAAGCAGCGATCCGCCGGCAAACGTGCCCGTGCGCTCGGCGATCAGTCCTGCCACGATTGGCCCCAGCACCTGCCCGACGCCGAACGAGGCCGTCATCAGTGCAAACGCGCGTCGTGGCGACTGTGGCGCGAGCAACCGGCCTGCCTGCAGGCCATAGGCAGTCACCGCGACAAACGTGCCGCCAAGCAGCACACCGGCCAGGATTGGTCCGAACCAGCCGCCAATGCTGATACTGGCAGCGACGCCCACAGCCTCGACCAGACAGCCGGCAATGAATGCTGCCACCGGCCCGCGCCGCCTCGAGAGGAAGCCCCATACAAGCACCGAGGGGATGATCGCCAGCCCGGTTGCCAGCCAGACCACGCCCTCGAATATCCGCCCGCCGCCATCCATGCGCACGATGGCGATCAGGAAGGTGGCGGTCACGATGTAGCCGAAGCCGAACAGGCCGTAGGCGATGATCAACTGCATCAGCGTGCGGTCGCGCGGCAGCGGCGGTTCTCTTAATGCGTCGCCGGTCCGCAGCGGCCCGCGCTGCACCAGCCAGAACACCAGCAGCGATCCGATCAGCGACATCACCGCCGCCCACCACCAGCCGGCGCGCCAGTTCTCGCCCGACCACACCATGCCGATCATCATCAGCGACGAGGCGGCAATGCCGACGCCCACACCGGCGAAATGCACGCCCTGCAAATCATTGCGCCCGGCATCGATCAGATGGCTGAACACGATGGAGGCGAGGAACACCATGACGAAGGCGCTGGCGACGCCGGCCAGAAAGCGGATCAGGATGAAGACGGTGACGCTGTCGGTCGCGGCCATCAGTCCCGCAAGCAATGTACTGGCAACCAGACCGCCCTGAAGGATCGCGCGTTCGCGCCCGGCCGCCCAGCCACCCGCTGCCGCCAGCGCGCCGACCAGATATCCGAGATAGTTGGACGAGGCGATCCAGCCTGCCATTGCCGGCGTCAGGCCAAGCTCGGCCATCATGCCGGGCAGGATCGGCGTGTAGACAAAACGCCCGATGCCCATGGCCACCGCCATGCCAAGCATGCCGCCCAGCGCCAGCCGTATCGGGAGTGTCGGATCCTGATTTTCCATGTGCCGGACATTATTGCGCGTTTCGCGCCGCACAAGCGGATGGCTGCTGAAATATGTGGGCCAGTCAGCGAATAGTGAGTAGCGAATAGGGGAACGCGCTCCGGAAGCCTATTCGCTACTCACTATTCGCTATTCGCTATCTCCTGAACGGCAAATCGCCCAACTGCCGCTGGCTCATGCCCTCAAGCGCCGGATGCGAAAGCGGATCGCGCACCCACGCAGTGCGCACATCATCCGCCACCGGCACAATGCGCCTGACACGAAACAACACGGATAAGAATAGCTTGAACATAAGTGCCACCGTCGTAGAGCTGTTCCAACAGCATTCCGCCTAGAAACATCAGTTCGCAATTGAGAATTCCCACCTCCCGATTTAGCGTATCTAAATGACCACGCTCAATCAGGTGCATCTGAACGGCCTCCGCGCAGTGGAGTGTGTGCTGCGCGGCGGCTCGCTGCAAAAGGCAGCCGATGAACTCGGCGTCACCGCCAGCGCGGTGTCCCAGCAGATCGCCCGCACCGAGGCGCAGCTGGATCGCAAACTGTTCGAGCGCACCTCCACCGGCCTGACCCCCACCAGCTTCGGCCAGGCGCTTGGCCGCAAGCTTACGGCCGGCTTCGAGGAACTGGCAGCGGCCGTCGCGCTGGCTTCCGACGATGACAACAAGCTGAACATTTCCGTCGCGCCCGCCTTCGCCTCGCGCTGGCTGGTGCAGCGCCTGATGCGCCACTTCCGGCTCTATCCGGATGTCTGGGTGCGCATGGACGCCTCGCCGAAGCTCATCGATCTCGACCACAGCGATGTCAGCGCTGCGATCCGCCTCGGCAAGGGCGACTGGCCGGGCGTGCGCGCCGAGCTGCTGTTTGAGGTGCAGGAGTTCCCGGTCTGCGCGCCGGAAATCGCCAAAGACCTCCATCGCATCGAGGACCTCGCCCGCACTCACGTCATCACCGACGACAATTCCATGCTGGGCTGGGAGGCCTGGTTCGAAGCCGCCGGCATTCCGCCGATCAAGCTGCTCGACGGCGCGCATTATTCTGACCCGACGCTTGTGCTTGAAGCTGCCATCGCCGGCCACGGCATCATGCTGGCCTGGGATTTGCTGGCAGGCGAGGCGCTGGCGGATGGCCGGCTCGTGGCGCCGTTCGGCGCAAAGGCTGCAGCTGGTCTCGGCTATTACGTCTGCACCTCGGCGCGCCGCCAGCCGGACATCAAGACGCGCAATTTCATTCGCTGGCTGCGCGATGAAGTGACCGGTGGCGCAACCGCTTCGGGGTGACAGCGCCCCGCGCGCCACATAGATATGTGCAACATTTTGATTTGAGGACTGCCATGACCTACCCGGCCAACGCCAATGCCCCCATTGATCCCGTAAAGCTCGACCGGCTGGCCGAGGTCGCGGTGAAGGTCGGGCTCGGGCTGAAAGAAGGGCAGGATCTGGTGATGACCTCGTCGGTCGTCGGCCTGCCGCTGGCGCGCAAGATCACCGACCATGCCTACAAGGCCGGCGCAGGTCTGGTCACCTGCCTGATCAACGATGACGAGATGACCCTCTCGCGCTATCGCAACGCGAAGGACCTGTCGTTCGACCGCGCGCCGGCCTGGCTCTACGATGGCATCGGCAAGGCCTTCGACAACAACGCCGCCCGCCTCGCGGTGCGCGGCGAAAACCCGATGCTTCTCGCCAATGAGGACCCCGAAAAAGTCGCCCGCGCCAACAAGGCGACCTCGGTCGCCTACCGCCCCGCCCTGGAAAAGATCACCGGCTTCGACATCAACTGGACCATCGTCGCCTATCCTGATCCAGCCTGGGCCAAGCTGGTTTTCCCCAACGATGATGAGGAGAGCGCCGTCGCCAAGCTGGCCGACGCGATCTTTGCCGCCTCGCGCGTCGATACGGCGGATCCGGTTGGCGCCTGGGCCGCGCACAACAAGAACATCCACAAGCGCGCGAAATGGCTGAACGACCACCGCTTCTATGCGCTGCACTTCAAAGGTCCGGGCACCGACCTGACGGTTGGTCTGGCGGACGGTCACCGTTGGGCCGGGGGCGCGTCAGACGCCAAGAACGGCGTCGTCTGCAATCCCAATATCCCGACCGAAGAGGTCTTCACCACGCCGCACGCGCACCGCGTCGATGGCTACGTGCGCTCGACCAAGCCGCTGTCGCACCAGGGCTCGCTGATCGAGGATATCGAGATGCGGTTTGAGGGCGGCCGCGCCGTTGAGGTCAAGGCCTCAAAGGGCCAGGCTGTGTGGAATAAGGTGCTCGACACCGACGAGGGCGCGCGCCGCCTGGGCGAGGTGGCGCTGGTGCCGCATTCCTCGCCGATCTCGAAGAGCGGCCTGCTGTTCCGCAACACGCTGTTCGACGAGAACGCGGCGAGCCACATCGCGCTCGGCCAAGCCTACACCACCTGCCTGCGCGATTCCGTCGGCGTGCCGATGGCGGTGTTGGC
>CAYZQP010000073.1:0-8348 GCA_964480545.1 uncultured Mesorhizobium sp.
AGTGGGAAAAGAACCGCTTCATGGGCGTTGAAGTCACCGGCAAGACGCTCGGCATTATCGGTGCCGGAAATATCGGCTCGATCGTTGCGACGCGCGGCGTTGGCCTGAAGATGACGGTCATTGCCTATGACCCGTTCCTGTCGGAAGATCGTGCGGCTGAGTTGGGGATCACCAAGGTCGAGCTGGACGAGTTGCTGGCGCGTGCCGACTTCATCACGCTGCACACGCCGCTGACCGACAAGACCCGCAACATTATCGACGCCGCTGCAATCGCCAGGATGAAGAAGGGCGTGCGCATCATCAACTGCGCGCGTGGCGGTCTGATTGTGGAGGCTGACCTTCTGGAAGGCCTGAAGAGCGGCCAGGTCGCCGCCGCCGCGCTCGACGTGTTCGAGACGGAGCCGGCGACGGAGAGCCCGTTCTTCGGCATGGAGAACGTGATTGCTACGCCGCATCTTGGAGCTTCGACCTCTGAAGCGCAGGAGAATGTCGCGCTGCAGGTGGCCGAGCAGATGAGCGATTATCTGGTCAAGGGAGCGGTTACCAACGCGATCAACATGCCATCGATCTCGGCAGAAGAAGCGCCGAAGCTGAAGCCGTTCGTGAAGCTGGCGGAGGTGCTGGGCGCATTTGTCGGGCAGGTGACCGAGGAGCCGATCAAGGAAGTCGAGATCCTGTTCGACGGCTCGACCGCGACGATGAACACGCGCGCGCTGATCAGCGCTGCATTGGCTGGTCTGATCCGCCCGCAGGTGGCTGACGTCAACATGGTGTCGGCACCGATCATGGTGAAGGAGCGCGGCGTCATCGTCTCCGAAATCAAGCGCGACAAGTCGGGTGTGTTTGATGGATACATCAAGCTGACGGTGAAGACCGAGAAGCAGGAACGTTCGATTGCCGGCACGGTGTTTTCGGATGGCAAGCCGCGCTTCATCCAGATCAAGGGCATCAACCTGGACGCCGAAGTCGGTCCGCATATGCTCTACACAACCAACCGCGACGTGCCAGGCATTATCGGTCTGCTCGGCGGCGTGCTTGGCAAGGGCGGTGTCAACATCGCCAACTTCCAGCTGGGCCGCGACCGCTCGGGCGGCAATGCTATCGCGCTGCTCTATCTGGACGACCAGATCCCGGCCGACGTGCTGAACGAACTGCGGTCCTATCCGCAGATTGCTTCCGCCAAGCCGCTGCAGTTTGACGTGGCGGGGTAGGGGACCCGCTCTGCTGACTTCCCAACGTTGCCGGGTGTCAGGCTTCTGACGCCTGGCCCCAGGGTCCGCGCGGCCCGTGCGTGCCGCGTGTACCAAAGGCACGGCCACCGGTTCCGGGCTGCGCCTGGACATCCCATGGGCCGGCTTCAGCCCCGACTTCCTCGTGCATCCCGACCGGCGTTGCGCCGGCCTGGGTGACGAGTGCGTCGATGCGATCCTCTATGCTCGGGTGCGTCGACATCAGGCCGAAGAACGGGCGACGGTCATTGTCGAAGAGCATTGCCCGCATCGATGCCGGCGCGTTCGGAATGTCAGAGTTTCCGGAGATGCGCAGCAGGGCGCGCACCATACCGTCGGGGTTGCGTGTCATCTGCGCGGCCAGCATGTCGGCCATGAACTCGCGACGACGCGACAGGGCCATCTGCACGACAACTGAAATGGACTTTGCAAGCAGCGCCACGGCAAGCGCGGCGACCGCTGCGATGAGCGCGGCATGCGCGTTGCGTCCGGTCGAGCGAAATGCTGCGCGCAGGGCGATATCGACAGCCAGCGCGATGATGCCAACAAACACCGACGAGATGACCATCAGCATCACGTCGCCGTGGCGGATATGCGCGAGCTCGTGCGCGATCACCGCTTCGAGTTCGTCTGGCTCAAGCTCCTTGATCAGGCCGCTGGTCAAGGTGATCGTGTACTGGCTTTCGCTAACACCCGAAGCGTAGGCGTTGAGCTCATCGCACTGGATGACCTCGAGGCGTGGCGTCTTCATGCCCTCTGCAATGCAGAGGTTTTCCAGCATGTTGTAGACTTGCGGCCGCTCGCGGCGCGACAACAGCTTCGCGCCCATGGAAGTCGATACAATCTGCCGGTTCATCACATAGGCGACGACGAACCAGAGGCCGGCAACGCACATCGTGACGCCAATGGCGCGGGGCATGTAGCCCAGCGTCTCAGCCATCGCCGCCTGCATGGACATTTTCATGAAGGCGGTGAGAACGGTCAGCGTGATGCCATAGACAACGCCGATCAGGATCAGCGGAAAGATGGCCAGCAACAGCACCGACTTCAGGGCGTTGTTCCAGAGCGAGGTTCTGGCGCCGGTGGTGACTACAGCCATGTTTCGCTACTCCCTGGCTGTGTGGCTCAGAAAGCTACGACCGGGGCGACGTTGATGGCCTCGCGCTGGACGGTGCCGATGTCGTACATTTCTTCTGCCTTGAAGCCGAACTGCCTGGCGATGAAGACGGCCGGGAACTGCTCGATCGAGCCGTTGTATTCGGCGACCGTGCTGTTCAGGAAACGGCGGCTCGCGGCAATCTTGTTCTCGATGTCCGACAGCTCATGCTGCAATTCAAGGAAGTTTGTGTTTGCCTTGAGGTCCGGATAGGCTTCTGCAACCGCGAACAGGCGGCCGAGTGCCATGGTCATCATGTTGTCGGCGACAGCGCTTGCGCCGGTCGAGGTGGCAGCCTGCGTCGCTGAACGGGCCTGCGTGAGCCTGACCAGCGTCTCGTTTTCATGCGCCGCGTATGCCTTGACGGTAGCGACCAGGTTCGGGATCAGGTCGGCGCGGGCCTTGAGCTGCACGTCGATATTCGCGAAGGCCTGCTTTGTGGTTTGCCGGAGCGTGACCAGTCGATTGTAGATGAAGATGACAATGACAGCCGCAAGCGCGAAGGCTGCAAGTATTACCAGTTCCATGGAACATTACCCCCGTTTAGTTGCTGCTGCATATATAGTGACCGTCACTAATCTTCGCTGAATTCCAGACGGCGAACATTGTTATGGTTGCAGAAATGCTAACCTGCCGGGGATCGTTACAGGTTTATGGATCGGCTTAACCCGGCGTTTACCTGAATTGGAACACCGGGCCCCAAATGGTTCCGGATTAACCCGCAGATCAACTGTTGCCTGTATCGGTGGTCCCCGGATTTTTAGATCAGGCGCGGGTGGCGCAGGGACCGGGACAATGTCGAAAACAACTGAATTCGTAACCTCGATGAGCCCGCAGCAGGCGGGCCGCGATCCAATGCTGGACAAGCAGAGCCTCGAGTTCGGCTTCCGCAGCAAGCGGTTCCTTGAAGTGCAGAAGCTGATCGAGACCGTGATCGCCGAGAAGGGCTCGTGCAGCATCGTGGATCTCGGTGGTACCGAGCGCTACTGGGGCATCGGCGAGGAGTTCATCAAGGCGCAGCGCGGCAAGCTGTCGATCAAGCTGGTGAATCTTGATCGTGAGCCGCTGACCCATGAAGGCGGCATGTTTACCTCGGTTGCCGGCGACGCCACCGATCCGGAACTGCTCAAGGGCGAGGCCTTTGACCTGGTTCATTCCAACTCGGTGATCGAGCATGTGGGCAACCGCGCCGACATGCAGCGTTACGCCGACAATGTGCGCCGCATGGCCCCGCGCTACTATGTGCAGACGCCGAATTTCTGGTTCCCGTTCGAACCGCACTTCCGCCTGATCGGTTTCCAGTATCTGCCGGAAGCAATGCGCGTCTGGATCATCCGCAACTTCTCGGTGGGCTTTTTCGACAAGGTGCCAGATTATGAAGAGGCGCTTGGCGTGATCCGCCACCACCAGCTGGTTAGCGTGAGCGAAATGCGCCGCTTCTTCCCCGATGCCGAGGTGAAGTTCGAGAAGGTCGGCCCGTTCAACAAGTCGATCATGGCGATCCGCCGCTGATCGCTCAAGGCTTGTTTGATCTCCAGCGTTCGGCGAGCCAGATGCCGCCGAACACCAGCGCCAGCGAGATGGCGTGGTAGAGGTGGAACGCCTCGCCGAGAAGCAGGATCGACAGCAGCGTGCCGAATATCGGTACGAGGTTGATGAACAGCCCGGCGCGGTTTGCGCCGATCAACTCGACGCCGCGAATGTAAAAGATCTGCGACAGGATCGACGGGAAGACAACGACATAGGCGAGCACCAGCCAGCCTTGCGTATCCGGTACGATGCCATGCCCGGTCGCGAACTCGACAGCCGTAAACGGTATCGAGGAGATAAAGGCAGTTCCGGTCAAGGCAACCATCAGGCTCTGCCAGTGGACCACCGGCTTGAAGCGTAGTGCAACCGTGTAGGCTGCATAGACAACGCAGCCGACCAGCATGATGGCATCGCCGAGATTCAGATCCAGCGTGAGCAGGCTGCGCAGATCGCCGTGGCTGGCGGTGAGAAGCGTACCGATAACCGCCATTGCCATACCAGCGAGTTGCGCCCAGGATGCATGCTGACGGAAGAACAGAAAGTTCAGCAGAAAAATCAGCATCGGCATCGAGGCCTGCTCGACGCTGACGTTGATTGCAGTGGTGTAGAGCAGCGCGGTGTAAAGCGCGATGGTGAACCCGGTGAAACCGACCGCACCGAGCACCGAGAGCAACAGCCAGTTGCGGCGGATCACCGGCCAGTCCTGCTTTACCTGCGCCCAGCCGATGGCGAGGATGATCAGCATTGCCAGCAGCCAGCGGGCGCTGTTCAGAGTCATCGGCGAGATGTGGCCGATTGCAAACTTGCCGGCGACCGAGTTGCCACCCCAGAAGAGGGCCGTCAGCAGCAGCAGCAAATAGGCATGGCGGGTCATGGCAACGCGGTAGGCCAACTCGCTGCGGGAGTAAACCGGATGCGGTGCCTGCACCAATTGATCGGGGTAAACTGCAAAAAGAACAGTCGCCTTTGCAAAATCGTACGGTTATAGAGGCTTCGCGCCTTTCCAGGGCAGGCGCTAATCAAGGACCGTACATGGCGAATGTGGTTGTAGTCGGCTCTCAGTGGGGCGACGAAGGCAAGGGTAAGATTGTCGATTGGCTGGCGGATCGCGCCGACGTGGTGGTGCGCTTTCATGGCGGCCATAATGCCGGGCATACGCTGGTCATTGGCGGGGTAAGCTACAAGCTGGCGCTGCTGCCGTCGGGCCTTGTGCAGGGCAAGTTCTCCGTCATTGGCAATGGTGTCGTGGTTGACCCGCAACATTTCGTGGAAGAGCTGGCGAAGCTGCGCGCGCAGGGCGTCAATATTACCCCGGATGTGCTGCGCATTGCCGACAACGCGCCGCTGATCCTGTCGCTGCATCGTGAGCTGGACGGTATTCGCGAGGACGCAAGTGCAGCGCTGAAGATCGGCACGACGCGTCGTGGCATTGGCCCGGCCTATGAGGACAAGGTTGGCCGCCGCTCTATCCGCCTGGTCGATCTGTCCGAGCCCGAGACATTGATGGCCAAGATCGAACGGCTGCTGACGCATCACAATGCGCTGCGCCGCGGCATGGGCATCGCCGAGGTCGAGCCGAAGAAGATTTACGACGAGTTGATGTCAGTGGCCGGCGACGTGCTGCCGTTCATGGATCAGGTCTGGCGTGTGCTGGACGAAAAGCGCAAGGCTGGCGAGCGTATCCTGTTCGAGGGCGCACAGGGCGCGCTGCTCGACAATGACCACGGTACATATCCCTATGTCACCTCGTCCAACACGGTTGCAGGGCAGGCTGCGGCGGGCTCCGGACTTGGGCCAACCGCAATCGGCTATGTGCTTGGCATTACCAAGGCTTACACAACCCGCGTCGGCGAAGGCCCGTTCCCCTGCGAACTGGATGATGAGGTCGGCCGGCACCTGGCCACGGTCGGGCGCGAAGTCGGCGTGAACACGGGACGGCCAAGGCGCTGTGGCTGGTTCGATGCGGTGCTGGTGCGCCAGACGGTCAAAACGTCCGGTATTACGGGCATTGCATTGACCAAGCTGGACGTTCTGGATGGTCTTGAAGAGATCAAAATCTGCGTCGGATACGAGCTTGACGGCAAGCGAATCGACTATCTTCCTGCCTCAATGCGGGCACAAGCTCAGGTTAAGCCGATCTACGAAACGCTTGAAGGCTGGTCTGAAACGACTGCCGGCGCGCGTACCTGGGCGGAATTGCCGGCCCAGGCAGTGAAATATGTTCGTCACATCGAGGAACTTATCGGAGCACCAGTCGCAATGTTGTCGACTAGTCCCGAGCGGGACGACACAATACTTGTGACGGACCCATTTCATGACTAATTTTGCGATCCTGGCGATGCGGCGCCGGGAGAACCCAGGTCGGAATGAATGTCGGACTTCGTAGCTGTACTTAAAAAAACGCTGGACGGGCTGGGTGACACAACACCCGAAATGCGCCAGCGGGTTTATGAAAAGGCTCGCAGCACGATCTCGGCGAAGCTTGAGGCGATGAGCCCGCCGCCGAGTTCATTGGTGGCCAACCGTCAGAGGACAGCCCTCGAAGACGCGATTGTCGAGGTGGAGCGCGGTTACAAGTCGGGCCCGCAGGAGCCGCTCGATGAACTGGAGCAGGTGCTGAACTCGCTCAACGGCTTGAAGAACCAGCCTGTCATCCCGCCCAAGGCGCCGGCACCGAGGCCAGTCACAACTCCGAGGCCGGTTGCCGAACGAACCAGCGCAGAACGACCCCTTTCAGAGCGTGTGGCCGAGCGCCCTGCTGCTGCAGAGCGAGCTCCGGTCGAGAGACCGCCGTTGTCCGAACGTGTTCCTCTTGAGCGGACCCAGCGGCAGGTTGCTGCGCCGCCGCGCCTGCCTGTTGAGGAAGACGATCTGGACGATGTTCTGGTCGGCAACCAGGTCGTGGACCGGAATGTCGGATTTGAGCCTGAAGAGAAAAAGCCACGCGGGCTCGGAAAGATTCTGCTTGCCGCCGTCTTGCTGGCCGCTGTTGGCGGCGCTGCATATGCTGGCTGGTCCAACCGCACCCAGATTGAACAATATGTGGCCTCGCTGACCTCGTCGGAAGCGCCGGCTGAACCAGCGCCTGCAACTCCCGCAGCACCGGAAACGCAGCAGGCGGAAACGCCTGCGGCTGCGCCTGACCCGGCGGTCGAACCGGCTCCCGCCGCAGCACCTGCACCGGCAAACGGGCCGGTCAAGCTGACGCAGAAACTCAACGAGGATGGCACCGAAACAGACCTTGGTCCGGCCGATGGTGGCGCGGCCGCAGGCGAGGGAACGTCCGTAGCTGCTGCGACCCCTGGTGGTGCTGTGCCGCCCGCGGAAGCGCCAGCGCAAGGGACGCCCGCGGCAGAAGCTCCGGCAGAAACGCCGCCGGCTGAAGCTCCACCCGCAGAAACGCCGCCGGCCGAGGCTCCGCCCGCAGAGACCCCGCCAGCTGCCGAAGCGCCAGCAACGCCGGCCCCGGCGGAAACACCGCCGGCACAGGCTGCAGCCCCGACAGCCGAGACACCGGCCCCTGCTGCGCCGGCACCGCTCGCCGTCGGCCAGAAGGCAATCTTCTACGAAGAGGGCACCAGCAATGCCGATGGCTCGGCCAATCCTGGCTCGATCGTCTGGTCGGTCGTGCAGGAATCTCCTGGTGCCGGACAGCCGCCGGAGCCGGCCATTCGCGCCGAGGCGACGATTCCGTCCAAGGACTTGCAGTTGCGCATGACGATCCGTCGCAACGCAGACAAGACGCTGCCTGCCAGCCATATTATCGAGATGATCTTCATCACGCCGCCGAATTTCGAGGGCGGTGGCGTCTCGAACGTGCTGCGTGTGGCCATGAAGAGCTCGGAACAGGATGCGGGCAATCCGCTTGCCGGCATTCCGGCAAGGATATCGGATGGCTTCTTCCTCATCGCATTGAACGATGCCCAGGCAGACCAGGCGCAGAATTTGCGCTTCCTGCAGGATCGGGCATGGCTCGACGTCCCGCTGCAGTATAGTTCGGGTAGGCGGGCTCTGATCACCATGGAAAAGGGCATTCCGGGCGACAAGGTTTTCACTGACGTGCTGAAGGCATGGGGGTCGGCTGGCTGACAGCGTTGGAAGACGCGATGCCAGACGAACGTCAGTCCGAACTCACTTTCCCGGCTGCCAGCCAGCCGGGGCCAGCTCGAACTTTGCGAAGTCAAAGCCGGGCGCAACGGTGCAGCCGACGAGCGTCCAATCACCGAGGCTTGTCGCCATTTGCCACCAGTTGGCGGGCACTACAGCTTGCGGTCGCTCGCCTGAAATGACATCCGGTCCAAGAGTGACCGGGTCTGGCGCTCCGCTGTCCTCGCAGATGGTCAGGCGCAGTGGCGCACCAGCATAATAGTGCCAGACCTCAGCGGCATCGTGGACCCGATGCCAGGCTGAAATCTGCCCGCGCTCGAGCAGGA
>CAYZQP010000073.1:8358-14590 GCA_964480545.1 uncultured Mesorhizobium sp.
GAGTGTCCGCGCCCGCCATCCGGATTGTCGCGGAAGGTCTCGACATACCAGCCGCCCTCGGGATGCGGCTGCATCTTCAGCTCCGCAATAATGCTGCGGGCGTCCATCAGAAGCTGTCCTTGCGCTTGCGAATTTCCGCAAACACCTCGGCGTCGCTTGCGTTCTCCATGCCAAGTGTCCGGCGTATCGACGCATCGCCCCAGCGCAGGAACGGGTTGGTCGCCAGTTCCTCGCCGAGGGTCGTGGGCAGCGTAGCCTTGCCGTCCGCACGCAACGCCTCGATCTGCCCTAGACGCGCCGCCAGAGCCTGATTATCCGGATCGACAGTCACGGCGAAGCGTGCGTTGGAGAGTGTGTATTCGTGGCCGCAATAAATGGTCGTCTCAGGTGGCAGGGTCACCAGTTTCGAGAGCGAGTGATACATGACGTCCGGGCCGCATTCGAACAGCCGGCCGCAACCAAGCGCAAACAGAGTATCGCCGGTAAAGGCGACAGCCGATTGCGGGAACCAGAAGCTGACATGTCCGGCCGTGTGGCCGGGCGTCGAGATGACCTTCACCGGCTCGCCACCGAAGTCGAATTCGTCGCCATCGCTGACAGTTCTGTCGATGCCCGGAATTTTCGAGGCCTCGACTTTGGGGCCGATGATCTCCAGTTTGAAGCGCTGCTTCAGCGCAAGGTTGGCTTCCACATGGTCCGGGTGGTGGTGGGTGGTCAGGATCAGGTCCGGTGTCCATCCGGTTTCCTCAATAGCGGCGAGGATGGCCTTCTCCTCGGGCGCGTCGATCAGTGCGACCCGACCTGACGAACTGCGGATGAGGACGCCGAAATTGTCGGAACGGCAGGGGAACTGGAAAATCTCGATGCTCATGGCGCGAGGATAGGGTCGCTGCCGGCGACTGTCACCAAGCTTTGTTGATGTAGCGCCGATGTGGGGCTACCGTTGCGCCAATGTATACCGACATTGTCAACCTGCGCGCCTTCTATTCCAGCCTGCCCGGCAAGCTGGCGGAGCGATCAATTACGATGGCACTCTCGGCGGTGTGGACCACGGCGGCAAAGGAGCGGTTGGTTGGCCTTGGCTATGCGCTGCCCTGGATCGAGCGCTTCGGCGCGGACGCGGAGCGGGTGCTGGCCTTCATGCCGGCAGGGCAAGGGGCGGTAAGATGGCCTGCCACCGGTCCGTCGTCGACAACGCTGGTGTTCGAGGAGGATTTGCCGCTGGTCGATTCCTCGGTGGACCGCGTGCTGCTCGTGCACACGCTGGAGCACTCGGAAAATCCGCGCGAAACGCTGAACGAGATCTGGCGCGTGCTTTCGCCGGCCGGGCGGGTGATGATCGTCGTGCCAAACCGGCGCGGCATCTGGGCGCGCTTTGAACACACGCCCTTTGGAACTGGACGACCGTTCTCGCGTACGCAGCTTGACGCCTTGTTGCGCGAGGCCAATTTCACGCCCGCAGCCTGGTCTGAAGCGCTGTTTTTCCCGCCATCCAGACGCCGCTGGATGCTGCGGTTCCATGGCGTCCTCGAGCGGGCAGGGCGCAGGCTCTGGCCGATCTTTGCCGGCGTCATCGTGGTTGAGGCGCAAAAGCGTCTTTACCAGGCTCTACCAGCGGCACAGCGTGCGTCGCGCCGCGTTTTCGTGCCGGTTCTCAATCCGCAGGGGGCTTCACGCAACTTGCGTGGTTCGAATGCGTGTCGCGATCTTTCGCCTTAAGTCTTTGTTTTGTCGCGCGTCGCTCTCGCGAACCGCTTCAGACTTTTGCGCGAAATGCCTATCACCGATCTTTGAATGGGATTTCCAGCAACGGCTATTTGTTTCGCCTGATTTGTGGCGGAGTCTGATCGCTGCACCCAGGAGCCGCCATGCTTTCGTCGCTTGCCGTTCTGCTCTGCCTCACCTGTGAGCCTGTGTTGCCGGTTGCGACTGCGACGGCCGAGCCGGTCGATGTGGAACTGGTTCTGGCCGTGGATGTCTCCGGCTCCATGGACTTCGAGGAACAGGCGTTGCAGCGCGAGGGCTATGTCGAGGCGCTGAAGGACCCGGCTTTCCTCAAGGCTGTGCAGACCGGCATACACGGCAAGATAGCGCTGACCTATTTCGAGTGGGCCGGAACGCCGCGGCCTGACTCTATCCTGGAGTGGCAGATCATTGACGGGCCGGAAAGTGCCGCAGCCTTTTCCGACGCGTTGTCGAGGCGGACAATTTTCAGCTTCCGCGGCACGTCGATTTCGGGCGCGCTGGAGTTTGCCAGCGGGCTGCTGGATCGTAGCCCGGCGCGCGGAATACGCCGCGTCATTGATGTGTCCGGTGATGGTGCCAACAATTCGGGTCCTCCTGTGGTCGAGGCGCGCGACGCGCTGGTGCAGAAGGGCATTATCATCAACGGGCTGCCAATTCTGGTGCGCCCGTCCCAGGCTGCGGTGCTGGACCGCTACTACGCGGACTGCGTTGTCGGTGGTCCCGGTTCCTTCGTTCTGCCCGTCCGGTCTGCTTACGAATTCAAGGAAGCCATACGGCGCAAGCTCATCCTGGAGGTCAGTGGCAACCAGCCCCGGATCATTCCGGTCCAGTCGCCAGTGCAGACGAATGAACCGACCGATTGCCTGATTGGCGAGAAGCAGCGGCGGTTTTACTCGGATCCCTATTTTCCGAACCGGTGATTACCTCAATTTAATGCGTTGCAGCTAACATGCTCTCGTAAACGCAAGATGGTCTCCCCATCTGACGTCGCGACCAACCGGAACGATCTCCTTGAAAACCGAGAACAAGCGGGCACTGCTCGTCGTCAATCCGCGCGCCCGGCGCGGGTCGCAGTCGATCGACGCAATCCGGAACGTATTGATGGAAGGCGGGATTGTTCTCGAAGAGGCCTCCACCCGCAGTCAGGAGAACATTTCCGAACTGATCTCCCGGCGTGCTGACCAGGTTGATTTTGCGATCATCGGGGGCGGCGATGGAACGATGAATGCGGCGGCCGCAGGTCTTGTCTATACCGGCCTGCCGCTGGGCGTTCTGCCGCTTGGTACGGCCAATGATTTTGCGCGCACGCTCGGCCTGCCCCTCGATCCGATCAAGGCGGCGGATGTCATCGTGCGGGGCAAGGAGAAGCTTGTCGATCTCGGCGAGGTCAACGGGCATCTGTTCTTTAATGTAGCCAGCATTGGCTTCTCGGCCGAACTCGCCGGCGAACTCTCTGCAGAGGCCAAGAAGCGCTGGGGCGTGCTTGGCTATGCCATTGTTGCTGCGCGCATCCTGATGCGCCAGCGGCTGATGACGGCGGAAATCGAGCGAGACGGAACGACCGAACGGATCAAGACAATGCAGGTTTCGGTCGGAAACGGCCGGCACTATGGCGGCGGCATGACCGTCGAGGAAACCGCAACCGCAGATGATGGATGGCTCGACCTCTATAGCCTCGAGGTCGACCACTGGTGGCGGTTGCTGCGGCTGTTGCCCAGCCTGCGGGCCGGTACGCAGGGTCAGTGGGACGACGTGCGGGCCTTCAAGACAACCGAAGTAACGATCCGCACCAGGCAGCCGCGACCGGTCAACACCGATGGCGAGCTGTCAACCTGGACGCCGGCGCATTTTCGCATCCGGCCGAAATCGGTGCGGGTGTTCAGCGCCTGATCAGGCACCAGCGACGACTGCGATCCATTTGCCGTAACCGCCACTGCGCGAGGTGAACTCCTGGTAGGAGATTCGTCCGTTGGCGATTGCGCGGAAAATGCGCTGGCAGACAACCGTCGGCGCGCGCGCCACCGAGACGCCTGCGACCTGCGCCATATTGCGGCGCTCTGCAGGCGACATACGCGCAAAGTCCTGGCGGCAGCCGTCAACAATCAGGCGTCGCAGTTTTGGGTCGGTGCGCAGAGCGTTCTGGAATTCGGCATACTCGCTCCTCGACACCGATGGCGAGCAACCGGCCAGCATGAGAACAACGAGAAGCGACGAGGCAATCTTGCGAAGCATCGTTCAATCCTTTCCTGCTACCGGCCGCTGATCACCGCAATCCATTTGGTCGAGCTGTCAGACTGGAAGTCTGCATAGGTCAGTCGGCCGTTGGCGATGCCGCGATAGAAGCGCTGGCACACCACCGATGGCCCGCGTGCCACGGAGGTTCGCGCAATCCGGGCAAGGTTGCGACGGTACTCCAATGACTTTCCGGCGAACCGCTGCGTGCAGTTACGCACAGCCTCGCGGCGAGCCTGGGGATCACTTGCCATGGATTCCCGCAACACGGCGTAGTCGCGGCTCGACATGGATGTCGAGCAACCGGCAAGCGCGAGAAGGAGAACGAGCGATGTCGTCAGTTTGCGATACATGTTTCCTCCCGGATGTGTCAGCCGCGAATGATGCTGGCGAGCCTTGGCGTAATGCCGGGGCCCTTGAATTCCGCGATGGTCATGCGGCCCGATGCAACCGCGCGGACCATGCGCTGACACGCCACGGATGATGCTCTGGCCGGCGTTGTGCGGGCAAGCCTGGCCAGTCCTGCCTGATCAACCCTGGACCACGCCTTGATGCAGGCCTGGAGGTGTGCCCGGCGCATCTCGGGGTCGGTGCGAATCTGCTCCCGCATGATGGCGTAGTCACGCCCGGTCATCTGCCGGCTGCTCGTGCAGCCGCCGAGTATGACGAGCCCTGCCAGTAGCAGCGTCAGCTTGAGTCTCATCTGAAACTTCCCCAATCCGTCGAAACAAGTAACGCGCCGCCAGAACGGATACAACTGCAAATCGTGAAGATCAGCTAGCGCCTGAGCAGGAACACTGCTTGCTGGCCAAAGAAGTTCCAGAACCACCAGGGCATGGAGAGCGTGATGCGGTCGCCGTTTCCGTCGAGCGCGACGGCCTTCTCGACCTTTGCGCCGAGCTCGTCGCACAGATTGACGAAGTCGCGGATGGTGCAGAAGTGGATGTTGGGCGTGTCATACCAGGTATAGGGCAGGTCGCTGGTAACCGGCATGCGTCCGCCAAAGAGCAGCCCCAGGCGCATCGACCAGTGGCCGAAATTGGGGAAGGATACGATGGCGTGCTCGCCGATGCGCAGCAACTGGTCGAGCACCTCGCGCGGGTTGCGGGTCGCCTGGATCGTGTTGGACAACACCGCGTAGTCGAAGCTCTTGTCAGGGTAGTAAATGAGGTCGGTGTCGGCGTCGCCCTGGATTACAGACAGGCCGCGCGCCACGCATTCGTTCACGCCACGCTGGGAGATTTCAACACCACGGCCATCGACGCTCTTCTGACCCTGCAGCAGCTCCAGCAATTCGCCGTCGCCACTGCCGATGTCCAGCACGCGCGTGCGTGGCGCAATCAGGTCTGCGATTGCCTGGAGATCGATGCGTGAGGCGCCATTGTGCTCGCTCATGATGCTGCCTTTCGGCTGGCCGTGCCATTTGTCAGGCCACGTGCGCGCGCCGCGGAAGCTATGAAGCCGCGGATCGCCGAGAACAGTTCCGGCTCGTCGAGCAGGAAGGCGTCATGGCCCTTGTCGGTTTCAATCTCGACAAAGGAGACTGACGCGCCCGAGGCATTGAGCGCATGCACGAGGACCCGGCTTTCCTCGGTCGGGAAATGCCAGTCGGATGTAAAGGAGACAACGCAGAACCGGGTGCGCGAGCCGCGGAAAGCGTTTGCGAGGACGCCGCCATGGTCGGCCGCCAGGTCGAAATAGTCCATCGCGCGGCTCAGGTAGAGGTAGGAATTGGCGTCAAAGCGGTCGACGAAGGTCATGCCTTGATGGCGCAGGTAGCTTTCGACCTGAAAGTCGGCATCAAAGGAAAAGGTCAGCGCCTTGCGGTCCTGCAGGTTGCGCCCGAACTTGCGATGCAGTGCGGTCTCCGACAGGTAGGTGATGTGGGCAATCATACGGGCCACAGAGAGGCCCTTGTCCGGGCGCAGGCCGAAGTCGAGGTAACGGCCACCGCGCCAGTCGGGGTCGGCCATGACGGCCTGCCTGCCGGATTCATAGAAGGCGATGTTCTGGGCCGAGTGCTTGGTGCCCGTCGCCATCGGCAGCGCGGCAAAGACCTTGTCGGGATAGCTCGCGGCCCATTCCAGAACCTGCATGCCGCCCATCGATCCACCGATCACACAGAACAACTGGTCAATGCCGAGATGGTCGACCAGCATTTTCTGCGCCCGCACCATGTCGCGGATGGTGATCACCGGCCGCTGCGAGATGCTGCGCCACCAGCCCCCCGAGCGAATGCCCGATCACCACCGGC
>CAYZQP010000074.1:0-6007 GCA_964480545.1 uncultured Mesorhizobium sp.
AGCGCTTCCAGCACGTCGGGGACGATGGTGAGCGACCCCTTCACCCGGCCGAGCGAGGCGATCCGTTCGGCCGCGACGACGGCGGTGGCGGCGCCGCGCGACAGGGCCGGCGTGACGAAGGTGTGGCCGTCGAAGCGTTCGCCCTTGATGGCGAAGAAGGCCTCGCCCGGCGTCAGGGAGCGGCTGTCAATGGAAATGCCGGTGACGCCCTCGGGCATAACCCCGACCGGGCGGCCTCCGATGGCCGCGATCAGCGCTTCGGATGTCCAGAGCCAGTTCACGACTGCAACTCCCTCAACGCCTTGCGCACCTCTTCATGATCGGAAAACGGCAATGTCTCGCCACCGATGGTCTGACCTTCCTCGTGGCCCTTGCCGGCCACGATCAGCGTATCGCCTGCACGCAGCAGCCTGACGCCCTCGTGAATTGCCGCATGACGGTCGCCAATCTCGATAGCACCGGGCGCTGCCGCCATGATCGCCGCACGTATCTCGGCCGGAACTTCCGAGCGCGGATTGTCATCGGTCACGATTGTGAGGTCAGCCAGCCGCGTCGCGATCTCGCCCATGATCGGCCGCTTGCCGCGGTCGCGATCCCCGCCGCAACCAAACACCACGATCACACGGCCCGTGGTGAACGGGCGCACAGATGCCAGCACGTTCTCCAGCGCGTCCGGCTTATGGGCGTAGTCGACATAGGCCAGCGCACCATTGGCAGCCGACCCGACCAGTTCCATACGGCCCGACGCACCCGTCAATTTCTCAAGCGATTTCATAGCCTTGGCCGCAGGAACTCCAGTCGACATGGCAAGCCCCGCTGCCACCAGCGCGTTGAACACCTGGAAGTCCCCTGCAAGGGGCAGATCAATCTCGAAGATTTGCCCGTCAGCCACGATCTCGCAGCGCTGCCGATGGCGCTCATGCTCAACCCGCTTCAGCGTCAGGAACTCACCCTTGCGCCCGACAGTGCGCACATCCAGCCCGGCAGCATGTGCCGCCTTGATCGCCGGCTCCGAATACGGATCATCGGAGAAAATCACCGCCGGCGCGCCTTTCGGCAGTAGCGTATCGAACAGCCGCAGCTTCGCGTTGAGATAATCCTCCACCGTCGGGTGGTAATCCATATGATCGCGGCCAAGATTGGTGAAACCCGCCGCCGAAAGCTGCACGCCGTCCAGCCGACGCTGGTCGAGGCCGTGGCTGGAGGCTTCCATCGAGGCATGCGTTACGCCCGCGTCAGCGAGTTCGGCCAAAAGCTTGTGCAGCGACACCGGGTCCGGCGTGGTCAAGGAGCCATAATCATTGCGCCCCGGCGCAACCACGCCCGTTGTGCCGATGCTGGCAGCCGTCAGGCCGGCATGTTCCCACAACTGCCGCACGAAGGACGCGACCGATGTCTTGCCGCTGGTACCCGTCACCGCCGCCATCACCTTTGGCTGCTTGCCGTAGAAGCGCGCCGATGCCAGTGCCAGCGCCCGATGCGCGTCGTCGACCACAACCACCGGAACGTTCAGGCCCTCGATCGGGCCGCGCGACACCACAGCCGCAGCGCCACGTCCGGCAGCATCAGCCGCATAGGCAGCGCCATTGGCCTTTGAGCCTGCCAGCGCGAAGAACAGGAAGCCCGGTGCAACCGCACGGGAGTCGGCGGTGACGCCATTCACAGTCGCGGCGGCGAGATCAGCCGAATCGACCGGGAAAATGTCACTGAAATCACCGACTCTCATATCCTGTGTCTAAACTCTCTGGCTGCGCTCGAATCAGTCGGAAAACACGACTTCAACCGGCTTCTCTTGTCCGAATTCGGGCTTTACGCCAAGCATCGAAGCGGACCGCCTGACAATGTTGGCGACAATCGGCGCCGCATTGATGCCGGCGGTAGCGCCCATCCCGGGCTTCTCCGGCTTTGGCTCGTCAATAATCGACAGCACAACGTAGCGCGGATTGTCCATCGGGAAGGCTGCAAGGAACGCGTTGAACCGCTTGTCCTTCGAATAGCGGCCCTTGACCACTTTTTCGGCAGTCCCGGTTTTGCCGCCGACGCGATAGCCTGCTACCTCTGCGCGCCTGCCCGACCCCTTCTCGGCGTTCAGCCGGTAAAGGTAGCGCATGTCCTCGCTGGTCTTCTCCTTCAGCACCTGCGTCGAAACGGCCATCGCCTGTTCAACGCTGCGCTTGAGGAATGTTGGCGGCATCAGCCTGCCGCCATTCATCAGGGCTGCTGTACCAACCGCTGTCTGCAGCGGCGTCGTTGACATGCCGTGGCCGAATGCAATGGTGATGGAGTGGATCTTCCTCCACACTTTCGGCTCGGTCGGACGGGCTACTTCAGGCAGTTCCGTCTGCATCCGGTCCAGCAATCCGAGACGTTTCAGAAATTCCCGGTGCCCTTCGATGCCGACAGTGTCAGCCTGGCGTGCCGATCCGATGTTCGAGGAGTAGATAAACACCTCCGGCGTGGTCAGCACCCTGCCCTTGCCCCGGAAATCGCGGATCGTCTGGCGGCCGATAGTAATCGGGCGACGCGCATCGAACTTCGAGTTCATGTTCATCTTGCCGGAATCGAGTGCCATCGCCGTGGTGAAGCTCTTGATCGTCGAGCCCATCTCGTAAAGGCCTGCAGACATCCGGTTCAGCTTGTCTGAATCATGCGCGCCGACCGGGTTGTTCGGATCGAAATCCGGAACCGACGCCATGGCGATGATCTCGCCCGTCTGCACATCAATCACCACTGCACCGGCGGCAATGGCATGAAACTTCTTCATCGCCTGCATCGCCTCGTCACGCACGATATGCTGGACGCGCAGGTCGATCGACAGTTTGACCGGTGCCAGGTCGGATGGTGTCGCCATGCCCAGCGCCTGAAGGTCGGCCAGGCCCTGGTCATCGATATACTTCTCCATCCCGGAGATGCCCTGGTTGTCCCGGTTGGTCAGGCCGACAATGTAGGATGTGGCTGGCCCTCCGGGATACATCCGGCGGTTCTCATCACGAAAATCGATGCCCGGCAGGCCGAGATTCATGATGTCGTTCTTCTGCCGCGGCGACAGCTGGCGGCGCAGCCACACGAAGCCTTTGCCACTCCTCAACCGCCGGTTTGTTTCCGCAATATCAAGATCGGGCAAAACGGTTGCCAGCTTCTCCATCGTTTCATCGGGATCGATGATGCGATTGGCCATGGCAAACATCGAGAACGTCTTGATGTCCGTCGCCAGCACGGTGCCGTTGCGATCAACGATATCGGGACGCGCGGCGGTGGCGTGTGCGGTCAGCGCGCCACCATTGTCGAGATCCTTGAAGCCGAAATAGACCAGCCTGCCACCAATAACGGCATAGACCAGAAAAAACGCGCCGATGGTCATCAATGCCCGATTGCGGCCACGACCCTGCGTTCCCTCAACGACAATGCTGTCCGAAACCGTCGACGAGCGCTTTTCAGCAATCTGCTTTTTCAACCAACCGATCATGGCCTGGTGCTCCCTGTCTTGATCTGGTCGCTCTTCGCCTTGTCCTTCGGATGCGCGGCGCTGATCAGATCCTCGATTGCCAGGCTCTGTTCAGGCACGTCGGACAGATTGACGATCTGCCTGGGATCATGCGGCTGAAGCTGCAGCTGGGACTGGAAATGGTCGGTCATCGCCTGCAGGCGAGCCGGCTGGATCAGCAGCGACCATTCGGCATTGAGCACCTTGATCGAGTCTTCCTGATAGCGGATCTGGGTTTCCAGCCTGCGCGCCTCGCGCATGATGCCTTCGGCATCGTGCTTGGTCTTGTAGGTGAAGGCAGCCGCCGCCACCATCACGGTTATGAACACAATGTCACTCGTACGAAACACCGACTAATGCTCCCCAAAGCGCTGAAGCCCGGGCAGCTTCGGCAAATCAAACATTGCAAGATCAGGCACGCGCGCCGGCGCGTCGGTGCGGCGTGCCGCCCGCAGTTTCGCCGAACGGGCACGTGGATTGATGTCACTCTCGGCCTCCGAGGCCGCCACCGCACCACCGCTCTTCTCAAACGTGCCGGCCTTTTCATGGACCTGCGGCAGATGGCGTGAGCCGGACTGCCCAGTGCCGCGATCGGCAATGAAGCGTTTGACGATGCGGTCCTCGAGCGAATGGAAACTCACGACGACCAGGCGCCCGCCGGGCTTGAGTATCTGCTCGGCGGCGAGCAGTGCGCGCGCCAGTTCGCCGAGTTCGTCATTCACATGGATGCGCAGCGCCTGAAACACCCGCGTCGCCGGATGGATCTTGTCCTTCGGCCCGCGCCCGATCAGCGTCTGAATGGCATCAGCAAGTTCCAGCGTGCGCTCGAACGGACGCTTTTCGCGGCGCTCGACGATCATTTTGGCAATGCGTCCGGCATTCCGCTCCTCGCCGAGGAAGTTGAACACCCGCGCCAGATCGCCGTGCTTGTAGCTGTTCACGACATCGGCAGCGCTCACACCGGAGCTGGACATCCGCATGTCCAGCGGCCCGTCCTGCCGGAACGAAAACCCGCGCAGTGCCTGATCAATCTGCATCGATGACACGCCAACATCGAGCACTACGCCGTCCGCCTGCTCGACATGTGCGGCCATCGTCGAAAACGGCGCTTCGACAAGCCGGAGCCTGCCCCTGGCTTCCGCCACCAGCCCCTGCCCGGCTGCAATTGCATTCGGATCGCGGTCGAAGCCAACCACCTCGGCACCCCGGCCCAGTATCGCGCGCGTATAGCCCCCGGCACCAAACGTGCCGTCAACGATCAGCTCGCCCGCCTGCGGTTTCAGCGCGTCGAGCACCTCGTCGAGCATCACCGGAATGTGCGGCCGGTCGGCCTCCGCCTGCTCCGTCATACGCCCACCTGCACCGGCGCGCGAAAACGCCCGGAAAACCCGGCGAAACCTGCCATTCTCGGCTCTGTATGTGGTTTCATGGCACTTCATGGCCGCGCTGGCATCGTTACAATTCGATTCAACATTGACCCGGCTGGACTGCGAGAAAAGACCTTTGCCGGGCGCTACAGTCCTTTATCGGTCATTAAGGCTAATGAAGCGTTTACGAATGGCGCCGCTCTGGTCTCTGCGAAAGCGACTGTTGAAGGCCCTTAAATCAAAAAAATAGGTATTTAATCTCATAGTCTTACTAGGCATCTGCAGGAAATATCATAGGATAATATTCACATTCCTGCAAAGCCGGTCTATACTGTCTGCATCTGAAAGGAGGAAAGCGATGAACGAAGCAGCAGACGATCACCCGGACGAATCCGATCTGTACTACCTGAAAAGCATGGTTGCCTTCCTCTTCTCCTTCGCCAGAATGGCAGACAAGGTCGCCGGCCAATCCTATCCCCTGCGTTGCCTCATCCTCTGGCTGTTTCGCCGTGCTGAACGCGTCGCCTGGCAATGCATCATGGGTCTGCCCGCGCCTGACTGGCCGCTTGGCCTGCAGCGCAACAGCCCTGCCGACGCGCGGTTGATGGCGAAACGTCTGCGAAAGCTGGCACGTGAGGGGCGATCCCTTTTGAAGTTCATGCAGCGCTATGCCCGCGCCGACGAGCCTCGCGAGATCGAGCCATCCGCCATCCGTAGCCACCGCATGGAACTGCTGGCATTGGCTGGCCGGCTGCTGTCGCGGGAGTTCACGCCACGCACACCGCCCCGTACACCGATAGAACGTGAGCCATATCTCGCCCTGCGCTTCGACACATTCTGACCCGGCCCAGGCTCAGAAGCTCCTCACCGCACATCGCTGACTTCAATTCGTCCGGAGGTTCACTTTCGGGCGCGTAGCCACGTGTGCTCCTGGGGACAGTTTGCTTTCTTCCCGCAGAAACGCGCATGTCTTCAGGTCTCGTGCTGGCGGGAAAAAGTAAACTGTCCCCGGCACTTGGCCACATCCATCTCATGCTCATCTCAAGGCAAAATTGTCAGTTGGCCTGTAAGCCGGGTTCTGTATGGCCCTGCCCTTGCGGGCAAAACGTGGCGGCCATTCATCTGGGACGGCCATTGCTGACCGCCTCTTGCAACC
>CAYZQP010000074.1:6017-14574 GCA_964480545.1 uncultured Mesorhizobium sp.
ACCGGGCCGAAACTGCCCTGAGAGTTGCCCCTCGCGCCATCCCTATTCGGTCTTGCTCCCGGTGGGGTTTGCCCTGCCGCTTCTGTTACCAGCCGCGCGGTGGGCTCTTACCCCACCCTTTCACCCTTACCCAGCCAATCCAGCCGCCGGCTTGCGGCGGTTCGATAGGCTGGGCGGTCTGCTCTCTGTGGCACTTTCCCTGAGGTCGCCCTCGCCGGACGTTATCCGGCACCGTGTTTCATGGAGCCCGGACTTTCCTCGAACACGGCCTTTCGACACTTGTGCTCGCGGCCGCCCGGCCAACTGACGCTGCGTATAAAGGCGCTGCGATGTGAAATTGCAAGTATCTCATCGGCTGGCCGTCATCCCGGGATCGCGCAGCGAGACCCGGGATCCAGAGATGTGAACTCCGCGCTTTTGCTCCGACGGCTGTGAGCGCCTGGCTTTCCTGCGTTCAGCTCTGGATTCCGGATTCCGCTACGCGGCTCCGGAATGACGACCCGATTGGAAACTCATCCGCCCATGTGGCGCTTGGCTTTCCGGCAATAAGCCGAGGAGATCGAGTTTTGCTGCTTCGCCGCGTGCCCGGCATTGTAATAGAGAATGCTGAGGCAGGTCAGACCATTGGCCTGCTTCACCGCCTGCCCCAGATACTTCATGCCGATCTTCACATTGGTCTCGGGATCAGCCAGCCCTTCCAGCGTCCCATCATAGCCCATCAGCTTCGCCGTCGCCGGCATCACCTGCATCAGCCCGACTTCGCCGGCATCCCCGCGCGCGGTCGGCTGATAGGCGCTTTCGACAGCAATCACCGCATGCGCCAGCGACAGCGGAACCTCGTAGGTGGTTGCCCAGCGCTCGACCATTTCCGCATACTTCACCCTTGTGTTGACCAGTGTTGCGGGCGGCCGGTGCGGATCATCCATTGCAACCAGCGGTCCGCCGGCGCGCAATCCGGGCTTGCCCGCAAAAGTCTTTTGCATGCTGGCACCCGGCATCAGGGTGACTGAAACCCGCTTTCGCTTGCCTGCATTTGCCTTGCCGGATTTGGCCTTCGCCTGCGCATAGCCAGGCTCCGGCCAGGCAATCACGGCCGGCCACGCCAGAAGGCACGACAGAACAGCAGCAATGGAAAAGCGTGAAACCATAAGGCCTTGACGTTCAGCGGTTGCAAGGCCTCATCCACTCAACCAGCAATGTGGCGATATGCGGGCTCAGGCGGAGGCGAAACCGTCAAGCCGTTCAGCCAGCCGCACCAGCGTTCGCCGCGTCGAAACATCGGCGCGCCCGTCGATCCGCGCGGGCCGGAAATGCCGCTGGAACGCGCCGACCACTGTCGTTGTGCGCTGGTCATATTCGCCGGAAATCTCGATGCCATAGCCGACCAGCGAGAGCATCGACTGAACCTCCTGCACCTTTGGCCCCGCATCGCCCTCGGCATAAATCCGCCCGCCAGCCAGTTGCTCTGGCTCAACGAACACGCCAAGCCCGTGACCGGCCAGACGGTTCCAGTCGAACAACTCGCCTGGATCAACCTTGCGCCCCGGCGCTACATCCGAGTGCCCGACCACGCGCTCGGCTGCAATTCCGTGGCGCGCCTTGATCTCCAGACACAGATCAATCACTGCCGCCATCTGCACCTCGGGAAAGCTGCGATAGCCGTGTTCATGCCCGGGATTGACGATCTCGATCCCGATCGAGCAGGAATTGATGTCGGTCACACCTTTCCATGAGCTCTTGCCGGCGTGCCAGGCGCGGTCCGCCTCGCGAACCATCTGAACGATCCGCCCGTCCTCATCGACGAGGTAGTGCGCCGAGACTTCAGCCGCCGGATCACACAGCCGCTCCTCAGCCACTCTGGCGCTGATCATGCCCGTGTAGTGAAGCAGGATCATATCCGGCGACCGGCCATCCGCGCGCGGCCCGAAATTGGGCGAGACCCGGACATCAGCCCCCGGATGCTCCGCAGCAAAGCCGCTCATGCAGCCAGAAGCTCGCGCTCGACAGCTTCAAAAGCCGCGTTAATCGCCGCCAGCCGGCGTGTCGCAATCGCCACAAATTCCGGCGGCATGCCGCGCCCGATCAGCCGGTCGGGGTGGTTGTTCAGCACCAGCTGGCGGTAACTCTTCTTCACATCATCGAAAGGCGTCCCGCGTTTCACGCCGAGAACGACATAGGGGTCAGCCTCGCCGAGATCGACATGCCGCGCCAGAATGCTGCGATAATGATCCTCGCTGACCTCGAAAATCTCGGCGATGCGATGCAGGAAGCGGCTTTCACGCTCGTGCAGCAGCCCGTCGGCCTTGGCGATGTGAAACAGGCCGTCGAGAATGTCCTCGAGCATTGCGCAGTTCTTGTTGCCGGAGCCGCAGAGCCCGGCCACCTGTTCCGCATAGGCCTCGAACCCGGCTGTGTCCTGCTGCGCCAGATCGTAGAGCCTTGCTACGTTGCGCAGTTCCGACGGCGGAGCCGAGAATATCTCGTGAAAGGCGCGGATTTCGTCCTGCGTCACCACACCGTCAGCCTTGGCCATCTTGGCCGAAAGCGCGATCATCGCGATCGAAAAAGCGACCTGCTTGCGCAGTTCCGGGTCGAGCCCCAGAGCATGGCGAACCGCAGACACGATGCTGGCAGCACCGGTCTGCACCGTATCCGAAACCCAGATGGCGAATTCGCCGAGTCGCTGCCAGATCGACATTTAGAATCCATAGGCCCACGGCCCGCAAAATCAAAGGGCCGGCACAAAGGCCGGCCCCCGATTGGTCGTCAATTGCGGCGGATCAGAGACCCAGTGCCGACTTGATCTGTGCCTCGGCAGCATCACCGGCGGCCTTGACAGTCGCATCGGTCGAGCCAGGCAGCGCCTTTGCAACGGACTCGGCCTGGGTACGGGCCATCGTCACGGCCTGCTGCTTCTGCTCGGGCGACATCGTCGGCGCAGCCGCCTTCAGCTGCTCAAGCGCAGCATCCATCTGCTGCTGCAGATCGGGTGCGGCCGGAGCCATCGCGCCGCCATCTGCCGGCGGGGTTGCCGGAGCAGGTGCTGGCGCAGCCGGAGCAGGTGCAGCCGGTGCCGGAGCGGGTTCGGCTGGCGCAGGAGCTGCCGGTGCCGGTTCAGCCGGAGCAGGAGCAGGCGTTTCAGCGGCCGGAGCAGGCGCAGGCGCAGGAGCCGGCGTCGACCCACCGGCAAAGAGCCAATAGGCGAGCGCGAGAGCTACAACAGCTGCCGCGATGAGTGCGAGTGGGTTACGCATTGGGATATTCCCTCCATATCTGAATCAGTGCCCGGGGGCGGCTCTCACTTGCGCTACAATGAGGCGAGAATGCGCCGCATTGAGGACCAATAGTCCGGGGCCCCATGCAACAACGCTTGCGAGTGAAAAAGGTTCATTTCTGGCGATAAAATCGTCCGAGCAACGCCGGCGTCAGGTACATCGGTATCTGATAGCAGCCGATCAGCAGCAGCAGCGAATCCACCAGTTCGGCCGGCAGCGCTGTCAGGAACAGCGCGATGTTGCGGTTTCCGGCAACAATCCCCAGAGGCGCAGCAAGCTCCGCCTGCCCTGCCCGTCTCGCGGCAATGGCTGTTGCAACCTGCAGCCCGAAATTGATCAGACTGACCAGCGCCAGCACACCGAGAAAGCGCCCGGGATCTCCCCACATCGCCGGCCCCACTGCCGACATCAGCCCGATCACCACGAGCCCCAGCGCGATAGCCGACAGCCCGTCAATGCACTGAACCGCTTCCTGCGTCGGCTCGCCGACGATCCATTCACGCAAGGCAAAGGCCAGTACAGCTGCCCCGCCAATCACCGCCAGAAGTTTGCCTGCAGCCAGCAGCACCGCCGCAGGTGCGCCAAAGGCGGGCACCAGGAAAAACACCGGCAGAACTGTGAGCGGCAGAAGCGCAGTCCCGATGATCAACTGCCGCATCGCGGGGGCAGGATCACCGCCGATCATCGCCGTAATGTTCGGGCTGCCCGAAATCGGCGCAGCCGCCAGCATCAGCACAACGAATGTGGCCAAGCTGGTCATGCCCGTCGTCAGTGAAAACAGTGCCACCGCCGCCAGCGGCATCACCAGTTGAAACACCAGAACCAGCTTGCCCGTACCAACCAGGCTGGCGAAAGATCCAGCCACCTGCCGGTGCCCGATCCGCAGTGCCGAGAGAAACAGCAGCAAGGCAATCAGCGGCACGATCCACGGCCGCATCGCCAGCGCAAAGCCGGGCAGCAGCGCCCCAGCAATAAGCCCGACCACCAGCGCCATGCGCCCGTGCCGGGCGATGAAGGCGAGCAGCCGGTAGAGGATCAAAGCGAGGCGGCCGCCCGCGCGGCCTGATCGTAGTGTCCCGACAACGCCCGCAATGCCGCCGCAACATGCGACATCGCACCGGCGTCAACGCCGATATCCTGCACGGCTTCGACCAGCAGCGCCTCGCGGATTTCACGGTAGCGCAGGCACGTCTCGGTGCCCTTCTTCGTCGTGGAGATCACCTTCTCCTTGCCCGCGCGGGTGCTTTTCACCAGCCCGCGCTTTTCGAGCTTCTTCACCGCATAGGTCACCACATGCGTGTCCTCGATGCCGAGCACCATGCACAAATCCGCCAGCCGCTTAGGCCGGTCGCGATGGTTGGAGGAGTGCAGAACCAGCACGTCGATCGGCGTCAACCCGCCCTCACCCGCCGCCGTCATGCAGCGCACCATCCAGCGCTCGAACGCATGACCGGCGAGGATCATGCCAAATTCCAGCTCGGACAGAGCCGGCAGCTTGCCGTCCGCCAGATGCGCGGACGAAACGATGGGGCCGAGTGATGTCGAGCCTGTCACAACATCAACCTCACGAGAACATCTGCCTTGGCAACCACAGTGCGATATCCGGGACCAGCGCGAGTAGCACAACCATGAGAAGCATCAGAAAGAAAAATGGCATCGCGGACCATGCGATGTCGAAGATGTTGCGGCCCGTCAGCCCCTGGATGACGAAGAGATTGAAACCGACAGGCGGGGTGATCTGGGCCATCTCGACGACGATCACGAGATAGATGCCAAACCAGACCAGATCGAAGCCGGCCCCTACAACCAGCGGCATAATCACAGCTGTCGTCAGCACGACCATCGAGATCCCGTCCAGGAAACACCCGAGGATGACGAACAGCACCGTGAGGGCAGCAAGCAGCACAAGCGGCGACAATCCCAGCGTCCCGATCCAAGTCGCCAGTTCACGCGGCAACCCGGTAAAACCCATTGCTGTGGTCAGAACTGCGGCACCTGCGAGAATGAAGCCGATCATACAGGACGTGACCGTCGCCGCCAGCAGCCCTTCCCTGAAGGTCTGCACCGTCAAGCTCTTCTGCGCAAATGCCAGAACGAGGCTCAGCGCTACACCGACGACCGCCGCCTCGGTCGGCGAGGCGATCCCCGTGTAGATCGAACCGATTACGCCGACGATCAGCAGGATAACCGGGAGGAGCCGCCGCGCGGCCCTGAGCTTGTCCGGCCAGGGCATGCGTGCTTCGGCAGGCGGCATTCTGTCGGGATTGAGGACAGACCAGAGAGCGACCCAGCCCATGAACAGGCCCGCGAGCACAATGCCTGGAACGACACCCGCCATGAACAGCCGCGCTATCGATTCCTCGACGGCAGCACCATAGACAATCAGAATGATCGACGGCGGGATGAGAAGGCCAAGCGTACCTGACCCGGCCAGGCTGCCAATGGCCAGCCGGTCGTCATAGCCGCGCTTTTTGAGTTCGGGCAGCGATATCTTTCCGATCGTTGCTGTCGTCGCTGCGGACGATCCCGACACTGCGGCGAACACTGCACAGCCCAGCACGTTCACATGGGCGAGACGTCCCGGGAGCCGTCGCACAAACGGCGCCAGCCCCGTAAACATGTCTTCCGAAAGGCGCGACCTGAAGAGAATTTCGCCCATCCAGATGAACATCGGCAGGGCCGTCAGATCCCAGGCGGTAGACGAACTCCAGAATGACGTGGCCAAAACCTGCTCAACCGGCAGCGGCCGCGTCAGCAGCGCTGTCAGAGCAACAAGCGACAGCGAAAAGGCCACCCAGAGCCCGAGCGCCAACGCGCCGAACATCACGGCCAGCAGCAGGAGCGAAAGTTCGAACACGCCCATCAGACTTCGCTCGCCCCCGGTAGCCGGCTGCGCTTCAACAGAACGGCCAAGGTCGCATCAACAACAGCGATAGTCAGCAGCGCCAGGCCCAGTGTCATGACAGCCTGCGGTATCCAGAGCGGAACTGCGATGAAACCGTAAGATACGTCATTGAAGGTCCAGCTTTTCAGCGTCAGCCGAGCCAGCGCATATGTGAAAAACCCGGCCAGCAACGCGGCACCAAATCCAGCCACGAGATCAACGGCCCGACGTCCACCCGCAGGAAGTTTATCGACGATCAATCCGACGCGGATATGCCCGCCGACCTTAAGCGTGTAGGGCAAGGCGAGGAAGATGCTCGCCCCCAGCAGGAACCCTCCGATCTCTGCGATCGAAGGCACAAGCAAGCCGAGAGGTGTTGCCCCGACGATGCGCAGCAGCATATCAACCAAGCGCCCCAGCACCTGCAGCACCACAAGCGTGAAGATCGCAATTAGGCAGGCCGCTGCAAGCAGAGCGGCGGCCCGATAGGTCGTGTCGAGGGCGTTTCTCATGGCTGATTAAAAGAAGGATGACTGACGGTGCGCCAGCCACACCTGCCTAGTTGCCTGAGAACGTTTTGAGCAGGGCCTCGCCGTCAGCACCCGCCTTGGCGACCCATTCATCGGAGATGGTTTTGCCAATTGCAGCAAAGCCTTCCTTCAGTTCCGCACTCGGCTCCGCCACCTTGACCTTGTTATCGACGAGAGCCTGGGTTTTGGCTTTGGTCTCTTCAACTGATGCAGCCCAACCGCGAGTCTCTGCTGTGGCTGCCGCAGCTGTCACAGCAGCTTTCTCGGCGTCAGTGAGCTTGTCGAAAGCGGCTTTGTTGACGATGACCATGTTGCGCGGCAACCAGGCCTGCGTGTCATAATAGTTGGTCAGGAAGTCCCAAACCTTGGAGTCCACGCCTGTCGAGGGCGACGTAATCATCGCCTCGACCCGTCCTGTCGCAAATGCGGTTGGAATATCCGACGCCTCGATTTGCGTCGGCACCATCTTGGCAAGGCTGGCAACCCGCTCGGTTCCGAGATTGTAGGCGCGGAACTTCAGCCCCTCCAGTTCCCCCATCGAGTTGATGTCTTTCTTGGTGTAGATGCCCTGCGGAGGCCATGGCACCGAGAACAGCAACTGCAAGCCCTGGTCGGCCAGCAGCTTTTCCATATAGGGCTTCTGCGCGTCATAAAGCTTCTTCGAGGCATCGTAGCTGGTTGCCAGGAAGGGTACCGAGTCGACACCGAAAATCGGGCTCTCATTCTCAAGGCGCGAAACCAGCAGTTCACCGACCGGAACGGTGCCGTCGCGCACGGCGTTCTTGATCTCGGGGTGCTTGATCAGCGACTGGTTGGAGTGGATCGTGATCTTGAGAGACCCGCCGGTCTTCTCATCCACCTCCTTGGCGAATTCGGCGATATTCTTCGTGTGGAAATTGCCATCCGGATAGGGTGTCGGCATGTCCCAGGCGGTCTGCGCAAAGGAAGCCGAAACGGTGAAGAGGCCGATCGTCAGCCCGGCAGCCGCTGTCGCGAAATGCTTCATGGTACTCCCCTGTTGTTGTGGCTGGTTCCCGCAGCCGTTTTTTGCCGCTTCAGGGGGCGGCATTTATCAACGTTGACATTATATCGAGAAATCGTCAACGATTAATCGAAGCATGAAATTTTGTTTGGGAGCGCGGAGTAGTGAGCGGCAGCGCCTGGGATTTCTGGATCGACCGTGGCGGCACATTCACCGACATTGTCGGCCGTGCGCCGGATGGTTCGCTGCACCCGCGCAAGCTGCTCTCCGAAAACCCTGAAGCCTATCCCGACGCAGCGCTTCAGGGCATCCGCGACCTGCTCGGCGTGAAGACCGGCGAGCCCATTCCGGCCGGCCTGGTCCGCGAGGTAAAGATGGGCACCACGGTTGCCACAAACGCGCTGCTGGAGCGCAAGGGCGACCGGGTATTGCTCTTGATCACCAGGGGATTTCGCGACGCGCTGCGTATCGCCTATCAGGCGCGCCCTGATATTTTCGCCAAGGAGATCATCCTGCCCGAACAACTCTATGAACGGGTTGTCGAGGTGGATGAGCGGGTGCGGGTGGATGGGACGGTCGAGCTGGCGCTCGACAGCTCAACCATCGAAACCGCTCTCAAGGATGCCAAAGCCGCCGGGATCGAAGCCGTTGCCATCGTTTTCATGCACGCCTGGAAATTTCCGGGGCACGAACAGGCTGCTGCCGCGCTCTGCCGCTCGATGGGCTTCGATCAGGTGTCAGTCAGCCACGAAGTCTCGCCGCTGATCAAGCTGGTTGGCCGCGGCGATACCACCGTCGTTGACGCTTACCTTTCGCCGATCCTGCGCCGCTACGTCCAGCGGGTGGCGGGGGAGTTAGGCAGTAAGATACCCCCCTCTGGCCTGCC
>CAYZQP010000075.1:0-7124 GCA_964480545.1 uncultured Mesorhizobium sp.
TCGGCGTCGAGCCGACGAAGCCGATGGCCTTGATGTCCTGATCGTCGAGAATGGCGTCGACCACTTCCTTGTCGCCGTTGACGACATTCAGCACGCCGGCCGGCAGGCCCGCCTCGATGAACAGTTCGGCAATGCGCATCGGCACACCGGGGTCACGCTCGGATGGCTTCAGGATGAAGGAATTGCCGCAGGCCAGTGCCGGCGCAATTTTCCACAGCGGGATCATCGCCGGGAAGTTGAACGGGGTGATGCCGGCAACAACGCCGAGCGGCTGGCGCATCGAATAGACGTCGATGCCCGGGCCGGCACCCTCGGTGAACTCGCCCTTCATCAGATGCGGCGCGCCGATGCAGACTTCAACCACTTCAAGGCCGCGCTGGATATCACCCTTGGCGTCGGCGATTGTCTTGCCATGCTCGCGCGCCAGAATATCGGCAAGCGAGTCATACTCTCGATGGGCGAGCTCGAGGAACTTCATCAAAACGCGGGCGCGCTTTTGCGGATTGGTTGCACCCCAGGCCACCTGCGCTTCCCTGGCGTTCTCGACGGCGGCGCGAAGTTCTGCGGCAGAGGCCAGCGCGACCGTCCCGCGCACGGTACCGTCCATTGGCTGCAGCACATCCTGCTTGCGCCCGCTCTTGCCGGCGACATGCTTGCCACCGATGAAATGCCCATACTCGATCATGGTCTCGCTCCCTGGATCTTTTTGTTGATGCTGCCATCATCTGCCTCTCACGACAAAATGCAACGCGAAGCCGGTCGCTTGCCGTTGTGCGATAAACGTAGAGCAATATTGTATTGCGCTACGTTCTGCGCATACTAAGCGAATGAGGAGCAGCTATGAACGAAGACTGGACGCGTGGCCTGACGCGGGGCCTGACCTGGCTCAACCCGCCACCCCATAGCGAACCACGCGGGGATGGCCTGTTCGTGCGAACCGGTGAAAAGACCGACTTCTGGCAGGGCACATTCTATGGCTTCCATCCCGACAGCGGCCATGTGCTCGGGCGTGACGTTGAGGGCGATTTCACTGCGACGGCCAGTTTCACCGGCGATTACCGGCATCTCTACGATCAGGCCGGGTTGATGCTCCGTCTCGATGAACGGCACTGGATCAAGGCCGGCATCGAATATTCTGACGACGTGCAGAACCTCAGCGTTGTCGTCACCAACGAGAATTCGGACTGGTCGATCACCCGCATCCCGTTGCACACGGGGCCGATGTCGATCCGCGCCACGCGCCATGGCGAGGCCGTCCGCGTCCAGTATCATGATGGCGCGCAGTGGCAGATGCTGCGACTGGCCTGGCTGAAGCCGTCAACGTCCCTGTTCGCCGGCGTAATGTGCTGCTCGCCGCAGCGGACCGGCTTTGAGGTCACCTTCCACGACCTCAGCATCGCCCCGCCGATTTCCCGCGAACTGCACGGGTGACCGATGAACTGGGATGACGTCCGCATCTTCCTCGCCGTCGCCCGCGCCGGGCAAATTCTTGGCGCCGCCAGGCGGCTCGAACTGAACCACGCCACCGTGTCGCGCCGGGTGGCTGCTCTCGAGGAAGCGCTGAAGGCCAAGCTGTTTCGCCGCACCACCACCGGTTCCGAACTGACACCTGCCGGCGAGCGCTTTCTCGCCGTTGCCGAGCGTATGGAGTCCGAGATGCTGGCGGCGCGCGCCGACATTGCCGAGGACGATGCCGAGATTTCCGGCACGGTGCGGATCGGCGCGCCCGATGGTTTCGGCGTGGCCTATCTCGCGGCACGGCTCGGTGAACTCACGGCACGCCATCGCGAGTTGAAGGTGCAGCTCGTGCCGGTACCCCGCTCCTTCTCACTATCACGCCGCGAGGCCGATATCGCGATCACCGTCGAACGCCCGACAGAAGGCCGCCTCGTGGCCTCGAAGCTGGTTGACTATACGCTCGGCCTCTACGCGGCACGCGCCTATACCGAAGCGCACGGTCTGCCCGCCAGGCGGGAGGACCTCGCCCGCCATCGCCTCGTCGGTTACGTGCCGGATCTCGTGATCAATCCCGCGCTCGACTACGCCTCCGAATTCTCCGCCGACTGGCAGCCCACCTACATGATCTCCTCGGCGCTGGGCCAGGCCGAGGCGGTGCGCGCCGGAGCCGGTATTGGCATCGTCCATACCTTTGTTGCCCGCTCCATGCCGGACCTCGTACCGGTAGAGGCCGTGCCGCCGATCCGGCGATCCTACTGGCTGGTCTATCATGAGAGCGTGCGCCCGCTGCGCCGCGTCCAGGCTGTATCAGGGTTCATTGCGCAGGCCGTGGAGAGGGAGCGAGGGCTGTTCGTTTAGGGGACCGTCGCACGTCGATGACCCCTGCGCGGTCGACCAGGCAAAATGCCTTGCCATGCTGCCAATTCTGCAGAAAGATCGCGGTTTTCAGAGCTTTATTGCAGGCATTCGGGAGCAATCGATATGGCGACTTCGAAAGGTAAAACGTCCCTGCAAACTCCGATGACGCAGGAGCAGTTACTCAGGCTCGATAATCATTATCCGAAAGATGACAGCCGCCCCTTCGGCAAGGTCACGGCCTCCGCCCGAGCCTTCTGGATCGAGGGGGACGATCAGCCGGGCATCAGCAAATCAAGGCTTGCTGCGGGTGCGTTCGAGATTGCGTCGCGCGGCAAGCTGCACTTCGGCCTTCCGGTCCGGGAGATAGTTCGCGGCGAACGCGGAGCCATGCGGCCCAAAACCCGCAAGACGGCCGCAACCGGCAAGGATGTCGGCTCGTTCGTTCCCGCGAGATTCCCGATCGCGTATCACCCCAAACTGGTTCGGGCGCCCTCGTCGCAGCAGAACGGGGGATGGTTCACCGACATGGAGCGGATACGGCGGCAAGGCTCGACCTCAAGCACGCTGACCGAGGAAGGCGGCGGACACAGCCTCATTATCGGCAAGGATGACCGGGAGTTCATCTGGCCGGATGCATATCCGCATTCAACCGTCTGCAAGCTGATCATCGAGACGCGGGAGAAACCCGGCGACGACTGGGCAACCCTCTCGCACGCAACCGGCTTCCTTGCGGGAAAGCGCACCCTGGTCAGTTCAGGCCATGCACACCCAAAACGCAATGCGCCCGACACCTGGCGGATCAAGGTCATCCCGGCCTGCTGGGGCGGGCGTTCGGTGTTCGGAATGGAGTACATCACCTATGTGCGTAGTTTCCACTGGTGGAACTATGATGCAGGCAGCGACATCATGGTGTGCGAGCTCTACGATCCGATTGGCGAAGATCTCGGATATCTGGGCGCGGTCAATTACGATTCCGACTGGGAGGATATGGAAGTTTGGGAAATGTGCGGCTTCCCTTACGACCGTAGTCTCTGGGCGATGACCAGGCAGCGCGGGATCGCTGTTCGCGACGACGATGATGGCGCCAACATCAAGGTCAATGGCAAGACCTATGACACAACCCAGGTCGAGAATGATGCAGACGAGGCCAGCGGCGCCAGCGGCGCTCCACTGTTCGCGTGGTTCAACGGAGACGTTCGGGCGATTGGCGTCCACCACGGCTATGAGATCGACTTCACCTTCGGAGGCATTGAAACGCTCTCGTGCGCAGCCGGCGGAGTGGGCTTCGTTGAGGCAATCCGCTGGGCGCGCAACAGTTGGGGCTGATCGGCCCCTCTGCGGCAAGCGAGCCATCAATGCACGAAAGCTGTGAGCCATTGAGCCGCCAGGCGCGATCTGCTATCAGCACGTGAGGGTCTGCAGTTCACCCAGGCGTCACCGTCCCGCGAGGGAAGCTAAACCTGCCAGCGCTTTTAAACGAAGCCAGTTCTCGCGCCCGTCGCAAGCCGGTGACCACCGACAATCATCCGATCAAGGCGCAATGAGGATTGGATTATGTCTAGACGACCCATGCCCTATGCGGTGACCGATGTTTCGTCGCTCGCCAGATCGCTGCGCGCGCAACTGCAAAAGCGCGAAGCTGTGCCTGGTCATGTTGAGTTGCTCAACATGCTGGCGCGTGCCGCCGGCCACCGCAATTTCCAGCATTTCAAGGCTGACGCGGAAAGCACAATGTCTGTCCGGGCATCCGTGCCTGTGCCCGTCGAGCCCACCAACCCTGCACGCGTCCACCAGACGCTCGTCCATTTCGGCCCGGGAGCCGTGCTGTTGCGCTGGCCAGCCAGACGCAGCCACCAGATACTGGCGCTATGGGTTCTGTGGGCAGGATTTCCCCCGGCCTCGGAATTGACGGAAATGCAGGTGAACGCCTGGCTCAAGGCGCAGCACGAGTTCGGTGATCACGCGATCCTGCGGCGCGAGATGGTCGGCCTGCGCCTGATCAGTCGCACGCTCGACGGCCGCGTCTATCGCCGCATTGAGCAGCGTCCGCCAGCCGACGCCATCATGTTGATCGGCCTGCTGAAGGAAACCCGGCCGCAGGCTGCATGATCACGGGCATGTTCCAGCGGCCCTGGCAACTTCAGCCAAAGCCCGGACTGGATTGAGAACAAATCAGCGACTGGTCTTCCTCAGCACCCTGATGCGGTCGAACAGCACAGCGAGAATGATCGCGCCGCCGATAAATGTTCCCTGCCAGAAGGCATTGACGCCAAGCAGCCCGAGCGAGTTCCGGATGATCTCGATCAGCGCCGCACCGACCAGCGCACCAAAAGCTGTACCGATGCCTCCGGCAAGGTTTGCGCCGCCGATCACTGCTGCTGCGATCACCTGCAGTTCAGCTCCCGCACCGATATTGGTGGTAACCGCGCCCAGCCAGCCGGTCTGGATGATTCCGGCAACACCGGCCGAGAGCGCCGAGATGACATAGACCGCCGTCTTGATCGGCTTGACCGGAACGCCGGTCAGCGTGGCAGCGTGCTCGTTCCCACCGATCGCGTAGACGTAACGGCCAAACCGCGTCCAGTGCAGCACGAACCCCGTAATCAGTGCGAGCACAATCATGAACAGCACAGGGTTGGCGACCCCGGGTATCCATGCACCACCTCCAACGTCGAGCAGTTTCGCGTGGTCCGGGCCGAACTGCGACACAGTCCTGTTGCCTGAGACAACCATGGCCAGACTGCGCGCAATCGAGAGCATGCCGAGTGTCACCACAAAGGGCGGGAAACCCAGATAGGCGATCAGCACACCGTTAAAGAGGCCGACCGCGCCAGCAGTGAGCAGTGCAAACAGGATGCCGGCTTCAATGCCCCAGCCTGCGTTCATCGTGACCGCCAGCACCATCGAACTCAGACACAGCACCGAGCCAACGGACAGGTCGATGCCGCCGGTGATAATCACCAGCGTCATGCCGAGCGCGACGATGGCGACGAAGGTCACATTGCGCGTGATGTTGAACAGGTTGCGGCCTGTCGCGAAACTGTCGGTCGCGAAGGTGAGATAAAGGCAGGCGAGCAGGATCGCGATGACCACCCAGAAGGTCTGGCTGCCAAACAGGCGCGAGAGCATCGTATGCTCCTGCTTGCTGATGGTCTGTTCGAGGCTGACGGACATGTTTCGCTCTCCTCAAACCTGTTCGATTGCGCCGGTGATCAGGCCCGTGACTTCCTCGGGCGAGGAATCCGCGATCCGCCGGTCGGCGACCTTGCGGCCGCGCCGCAGTACAATGACGCGATCCCCCACGTCGAACACGTCGGGCATGCGATGGCTGATCAGCACAACAGCGATGCCCTGGTCGCGCAGACGGCGGATCAGGTTCAGCACCTCTGCGATCTGTCGCACCGAGATCGCTGCAGTCGGCTCATCCATCAAAACGATCTTGGCGTCAGACAGTCGCGTGCGGGCAATCGCCACCGCCTGGCGTTGTCCGCCCGACATCTGCTTCACCAGATCGCGCGGACGCGTCTCTGATTTCAGCTCCTGAAAAATCTCGCCGGCGCGCTGATACATCGACGCATAGTCGAGAACCCTGATCGGGCCAAAGCCCTTGCGCAACTCGCGCCCGAGAAACACGTTGGCGGCGGCGGTGAGGTTGTCGCACAGCGCGAGATCCTGATGCACGATCTCGATGCCATGGTGCCTGGCATCTACCGGCTTCGACATGACGATTTCTCGTCCCTCCATCTTGATATGGCCGGCGCTCGGGCGAAAATTGCCGGCGATCATCTTGACCACCGTCGACTTGCCCGCACCATTGTCACCCATCAGGCCAACCACCTCGCCAGGCTCGATGCGGAACGACACGCCGTTCACCGCCTGGATCGCACCGAAATGCTTGGAGATGTTGTCCAGTTCGAGAACTGCTTGCGCCATGCCCGGGCCTCCCTCCCAACCAAGCGATGCCCGAAGGCCTTGCCTGAATTAATACGAAGTCCTCTGCGTCCGTCAATCGGCAAAGTCATTATTTGTCAGACAAATAGATTGACTTTGCGAGAGCGCCGCGCTTAGCTTCGGCCAGATGGGGCTGGAGGAGAAAGGCCCGCATCTCACAGGGAGGATTACCGTGAAGAAAATTGCATTGCTTGCTACGGCAGCGGTGCTGGCGCTGGGCGCCGGTTCGGCCATGGCACAGACCAAGAAGCAGCTGGTCATCGTCGTGAAGGGCCTCGACAACCCGTTCTTCGAGCTGATCAATCAGGGCTGCCAGAAGTGGAACAGGGAGAACCCCACATCTGAGTATGAATGCTTCTATACCGGCCCGGCATCCACCTCGGATGAAGCGGGCGAGGCGCAGATCGTCGGCGATATGCTGGTGAAGCCGACGACAGCTGCCATGGCGATCTCGCCGTCCAACGCAGCATTGATCGCCCAGGCCATCCGCTCGGCCAACCCGACGGTGCCGGTGATGACGCTGGATGCCGACCTTTCCAAGGAAGATGCGGCGCTGCGCAAGACCTATCTTGGCACCGACAATTACACGATGGGCTTCAAGATCGGCGAGTACATGAAGAATGCCGCGCCGGGAGGCGGCAAGACCTGCTCGATCCAGGGCAACCCCGGGGCCGACAACATCCTGCAGCGCGCGCAGGGCTGGCGTGACGCATTGTCAGGCCAGAAGGGGATCGCCGAACTGAAGGGCGAAGGCGGCTGGACCGAGGTCGCGGGCTGCCCGGTCTTCACCAATGATGATGGCGCCAGGGGCGTCCAGGCAATGACCGACATTCTGGCCGCCAATCCCGATCTCAAGG
>CAYZQP010000075.1:7134-14436 GCA_964480545.1 uncultured Mesorhizobium sp.
GGTTTCGAAGGGTCCGAGGATCCTGATCGTCGGGGATTCGTTGGCCGCCAATCCCGATCTCAAGGGCTTCGGCATTATGGGTGGCTGGCCGCTGTTTGGCGCACCGCAACCCTATCGCGAACTCTTCAGGCCACTGGCGGACAAGATTGCCTCTAACGAGTTCGTCATCGGCGCTGCCGACACGATCGGCGAGGAGGTTGCAATCGCCAAGGAAGGCCTGGTCACGGCTCTCGTTGGCCAGCGTCCATTCGAGATGGGCTACCTCGCACCATCGGTCATGATCCAGTTGATCAAGGGCGAGGCTGTGGCAGACCCGGTATTCACCGGCCTTGACGAGTGCACCAAGGATACCGCAGACACCTGCATCAAGATGTGAGGCTGTGTGGGCGCGGTGGCGGCCGCGCCCGGCTTCCCTTCTGTCGCATGAGGGGCAGGCGATGAAAAATGAGGACGTTCGCCCGCGTGGGGACACGCGGGACGCTATCGACAACAAGTCAACCGGCACCGGGGTACATGCTTCCCTGGCCGACGAAATCGGCCGGCGCATCGTTCATGGCGAATACCGCCAGGGCAGCATCCTGCCAAACGAGGCCCAGTGGACGCAAACCTTCGGTGCCAGCCGCTCCGCCGTACGCGAGGCGATCAAGATCCTGATGGCCAAGGGCCTGCTCTCATCGCGGCCAAAGGTTGGCAGTCGCGTCGAGCCGCGCGAGCGCTGGAACCTGCTCGACCGCGATGTTCTCGGCTGGTACGCAACCTCACCGGATACCGTCGGCTTCCTGCGCACTGTGCAGGAGTTCCGCTACATTCTCGAACCCGAGGCGACGGCCTTCGCAGCGGAGCGCCGCAGCGAGGCGCAGATGGCGGAGATCAGCCGCGCCTGCGCAGAGATGGGCGCCGCCCCGACACTTGCAGCCCGCACCGAGGCGGATACGCGGTTTCATCTGGCCATCCTGCAGGCTGCCGGCAACGAGTTGCTCGTGCCACTCGGCGTCCTGATCGAGTCGGCGTTCAGCCATCTGTTCACCTTTACGGGCCGTGAGGAGCGCGACCTGCAGCACGCGCAGAAACTGCACGAGGCAATCGAGCGCAACATTCGCCTGCAACGACCGTCCGCGGCGCGCGCCGCCGTGCGCAAGCTGCTCGCCAATACGGACAGGATTATCGGCAAGCCGGGGGGCTGAGTTGGTGAAGGCATGGTGGTCAGACATCATGCTGTAAAAGGAGGCCCCATGGGCAAGAGGATCATGTTTACCGGCGGCAGTGGCAAGGCCGGCCGTCACGTCGTGCGCTACCTGGTCGAGAAAGGCCATCAGGTTCTGAACATCGATACCAGGCCGCTCGACAACCCGTCCGTGCGCACGTTGATCACCGACATCACCGACAGCGGACAGGTGTTCAACGCCTTCTCCAGCTATATGGGCCTGCACGAGTTCGACCCGTCCTTGCGCCCGCAGCCGGTTGACGCCGTGGTTCACTTCGCCGCGATCCCGCGCATCATGATCACGCCTGACAACGAGTTGTTCCGCGTCAACACGATGGGCACCTACAATGTCATCGAGGCCGCGGTGAAACTTGGCATCCCCAAGATCGTCATCGCCTCAAGCGAGACGACCTACGGCCTGGTGTTCTCGCACGAGCCGCGCAACCCGACCCACTTCCCGCTGGATGAGGACTACGACGTCGACCCCATGGACTCCTACGCCCTGTCCAAGGTGGTGAACGAGAAAACCGCGCGCGTCTTCGCATTGCGCTCGGGCGCTGACATCTACGCGCTGCGGATCGGCAACGTGATCGAGCCCGGTGAGTACGGCCTGTTCCCCGGCTGGTTTGCCGATCCGGGATTTCGCAAGCGCATCGCCTGGAGCTATATCGATGCGCGTGATCTCGGCCAGATCACGGACCTCTGCGTGGAGACCGACGGGCTGGGCTATCAGGTGTTCAACGCTGCCAACGATGACACCTCGTCCGACCTGCCGACGCAGGAGCTGATAGACCGCTTCTATCCGGGCGTCCCCGTGAAGGGCGTTCTGGGAGAGTTCGAAACGCTGCTGTCCAACCGCAAGGCGCGCGAGATTCTGGGCTTCCAGCCACAGCACAGCTGGCGCAATTATGTGGGGTGAACGCCGATAGTCAACGCCTGACCGTCAGCACCGTGGTGACCCCGAGGCGCGGCAGCAATCGCGCCATCACCTGATGGGTCACCGCCACACAGCCGGCAGTCGGCGTGAAGCCCGGCCGTGACAGGTGAAAGAAGATCGCGCTGCCACGCTTGCGCGTCCGCGGGCGAATGTTCCAGTCAAGCACAATGCAGGCGTCATAGAGCGTATCGGCGCGGCGCATGGTTTCGTGGCTGACGGGGTACGGCAGCTTCACCGGGCGGTTATAGTTGCGGTCGTCCGGCACCTCGCACCATCCGAGATCAGGCGTGATCGACATCAAAGGCAGGCGTGAAACGCGGGCGAACTTCCGGTCTCTCAGATCGACCGACAGCAGGCGCATACGTGCCAGCGGGGTCGCGCCATCGCCTTCACGTTTGTTTGAAGTGATCCCTCCGCGCCCCAAAGCGCAAGGAAAAACAGTGCCTTGGGCGTTGAGCAACCCCTGGGAGGGGTTTCCGGGCCGGGCCCTGACCTCAATCCAGCGGATGCCTGAAGCCTTTCCCGATGATACTGCCTTGCGTCTGCCCTTTTTCAGGTATGAATTGCTCATCCAAATCACCGCTGCCCGGAGCCGTTACTCAGCACAGGGCCGCGCGGCCCGCAACACGGAAGACCTTATGTCAAAACGCACGATCCTGATTGTTGATGATGATGATGACCTGCGTTCGACGCTGGTTGAACAGCTGTCAATGTATGAGGAGTTTGACGTGCATGACGAGTCGACTGCCACAAAGGGCGTTGCGACCGCCCGGGCTGGTACGACAGACCTGCTGATCATGGATGTCGGCTTGCCGGACATGGACGGGCGCGAGGCCGTGAAGATCCTGCGCAAGGGCGGATACAAGGCACCGATTATTGTGCTCACCGGCCACGACACGGATTCAGACACCATCCTTGGCCTTGAGGCGGGCGCAAATGATTATGTCACCAAGCCATTCCGCTTTGCCGTCTTGCTTGCCCGCATCCGCGCCCAGTTGCGCCAGCACGAGCAGAGTGAGGACGCGACGTTCAGCGTCGGCCCTTATACGTTCAAGCCGAGCCAGAAGCTGATGATCGACCAGCGCGGCTCGAAGATCAGGCTGACCGAAAAGGAAGCCTCGATCATTCGCTACCTCTACCGCGCCGGCAAATCGGTGGTGAAGCGTGACACGCTGCTCGAAGAGGTCTGGGGCTACAATTCCGGCGTTACCACCCACACGCTGGAGACCCACGTCTATCGGCTGCGTCAGAAGATCGAGCGGGATCCGTCCAAAGCCGAGATTCTGGTGACCGAAAGCGGCGGCTACCGCTTGATGCCGTAATGAACTCCGTCTTTATCGTTCTGCATACGCGCAGCCACAGCAATGGGGCCGGGGATGTCAAACTCATCGGCGCGTATTCAACGCAAGAAGCAGCCGAGTCTTCCGCTAACAGGCTGAAATCGATGCCAGGCTTTTCGTCTGACCCGGACGGCTTTTCGATCGACGAATATGTGATCGATCGGACCCATTGGGCCGAAGGCTTTGGCGCATAGGCGGCATTTCGCGAGATTCTATCCTTCGCGTGCTCTCTCATCGGCAGTCTTGTCCGTTCAGCTCATATTCTCTGCTTCCAGTACCGGCATTCGTGGTCTAGCGTCTCCAGCAGACGCAAGGGCCGAACCTTGTTAAAGGTTCGGTGAGAGGATTGCGTCTAGAATCAGTGGCTTAGGGAGCCGCCGCCAACAGTTGAGCGGCGGATCGAGCTGGGGACGCGATGGCGCTGGATGATGACATCCGGGTCTTGTCAGGTGTTGGTCTGTTCAAAGGCCTCGCCGAGGAACACCTGCGCCTGCTCGCTTTCGGCGCGGAGAAGTTCCGTCTGGCGCCTGGCGACACGCTGTACCGTGAGGGCGATAGTGCCGGCTCTGCCTTCGTCATCCTCTCGGGCCGCATTGACATCCTGCGCAATGTGAACGGCAAGCCGGGCCTGCTCACGTCCTGCAGGCCAGGCACGGTGCTCGGAGAAATGTCGTTGATTGTGCCCGGCACGCGCCCGAACAGCGCTCAGGCCGCGATCGAGAGCGTGGTGATGAGCATCGAGCAGCGCGACTTCCGCCGCATGCTGCAGGAATATCCGGGCGTGGCACGCCGACTGCACGAAAAGCTGGCGGAAGAGTTTCAGGCGATGGTGCTCAAGCTGGAGCGCACCCTTCCGCCGGAATAGCTTCGCCGCCGGGCGTCCGGAGCTCACGTCTTCAGCGTTGCAATCACCGGCACGTGGTCGGATGGCCGGTCCCAGCCGCGCGCTTCCTTCAGGATATCGATCTTCGCCAGATCGGGCGCGATGTTCGGCGAGGTCCAGATATGGTCGAGCCGGCGGCCCTTGTCGGCCTTCTCCCAGTCCCTCGCCCGGTAGCTCCACCACGTGTAAACCTTCTGCTCGTCTGGCACCCCCTGACGCAGCAGATCGGACCAGCCGCCACCGGTGCGCATCGACTCCAGCAAACCGGTTTCCACCGGCGTATGGCTCACCACCTTCAGCAATTGCTTGTGCGACCAGACATCATGTTCTTTCGGCGCGATGTTCAGATCGCCTACCAGGATCGACGCAGACTCGCCATCAAAGCCTGCCCGCAAATCGCGCATCTCTTCGACAAAACCGAGCTTGTGCCTGAATTTCGGGTTGATCTCGGGATCGGGCTCGTCACCGCCCGCCGGCACGTAAAAATTGTGCAGCATCACGGTGCGCCCGCCCGCCTTGAGCTTCACGCTGAGATGGCGGGAATCATCGACGTTGAAGAAGCGCCGGCGCTCGACCACCTCCAGCGGCACCTTCGAGACGATGGCAACGCCGTGATAGCCCTTCTGACCGTGAATCTCGATATGGTCGTATCCGGCAGCACGCAGCGGCTCGAACGGAAACAACTCGTCGCGCACCTTGGTCTCCTGCAGGCACAGCACATCCGGCTGTCGCTCGACCAGCAATCGCTCGACGATCGGCATGCGCAGACGAATGGAGTTGATGTTCCAGGTGGCGACGGAGAAACTCATGCCCCGACATAGTCCCGATGCCGCCGGGATGCTAGGCGCGAAGTGCTCAGGCCAGACGCCAGACGGTCGTCTTCTTCACCTCGGAATCCTCGAGGTCGCGCGTCACCGGCACCTCGTAGGTGGCCATCGCCTGCAGATGCGACTTCGGCAAATAGGAGCGCCCGGGATCGCCGACCAGCACGGTCGCGCCTTCTGCGGCAAGCTCCTGGAACCAGCCGAGAAACGCTTCGGCCATCGGCTTCGAGTAGAACACGTCGCCGGCCACCACCACATCCCACGGACCGCCCTGCCCGGCCAGATCACGCCCGTCGAAACCGACATCCACGCCATTGGCGCGCGCGTTCAGATGCACCGCCGCTGCGCAAAACGGATCAATGTCATTGGCAAGCGCTGAAGCAGCACCTGCCTTCATCGCGGCAATCGCTACCAGGCCGGAGCCAGTTGCAACGTCGAGCACCCGCTTGCCTGCCACCATATCCGGATGATCCAGAATGTAGCGTGCCAGACCCTGCCCACCGGCCCAGGCAAACGCCCAGAACGGCGGCGGCAGGCCGATCTCTGCCAGCTCTTCCTCGGTCTTCAGCCAGAGCGCATGCGATTCATCTGCCAGATGCAGGCTGATTTCCGGCACATGCGGAGGCGTAATCAGCCGCGTATTGGCAAGGATGAAGCTCTCCGCGCGTTCAGGCGTGAGTTTGGTCACGGGATCGGATCGACGCCGCCCATCCGGCAGATTTCTTTCCACTCATCCGCCGTCACCGGCTGCACCGAAAGACGCGAGTTGTTGACCAGCACCATCTTCTCCAGCTTCGGGTTTTGCTTGATGGCCTCGAGGTCCGGCGGGTTTGGCACATCACGCACGGCGCGGATATCGACGCACTCCCAACGTGGGTCGTCGGTCGAGGAATCCGGATGCGCGAGCTTGCACACCTCGACAATGCCGACCGCATCCTTGGTGGCGTTGGAGTGATAGAAGAACCCGAGATCGCCAATCTGCATCGCGCGCATGTTGTTGCGTGCCTGATAGTTGCGCACGCCGTCCCATTCCTGCCCGGCCTTGCCCTTCTGCTTCAGGTCTTCGAAAGAGAAAACGTCCGGCTCGGATTTGAACAGCCAGTATTGCATCTGAAACGCTCCTGTTCCCGGTCCATTTGCACACGGGCCACGCGTCTGACAAGCGACCGGTTGCCGCCCGGGCAGCCTCTCATCACGGAAATGTCAGAACGCCCGCCCGGTGTTTGGACCTACTTGCCGCGCTCACGAATGGTTAACGGCGGCAACGGGCCTTGTTCTCGCCCTCAAATGCTACCATATTCGCCGCAGGCATGCTGGAAATCCCGCCAGCGGCGCCTGGGCAGCTGGCGACAGTCTCCCCGACACCACGACGGGACGGAAGCAAATAGAGGAAACCAATGGCTGAACTTCGCAATTATCGGTCCCAGACCGGCGCAGCCGGCTACGCCGATGCGTCGATCGACATGGGCCTTCGGGCGCACATGCTCAAGGTCTACAACTACATGGCAATCGGCGTCGGCATCACCGGCGTTGTCGCTTATCTTACTGCCACACTGGCGCAGTCCAATCCGGCCTTCGCACAACTGATGTTCGGCAGCCCGCTGCGTTGGGTATTCATGCTCGCACCGCTCGCCTTCATCTTCTTCTTCTCGTTCCGGATTGACCGGATGAGCGCTGCCACCGCGCAGATGACCTTCTGGGTGTTCTCGGCAGTGATGGGTCTGTCGCTCTCGGCGATCTTCCTGGTCTTCACCGGCGCCAGCATCGCCCAGACATTCTTCGTCACGGCAACCGCCTTCGGCGCGCTGTCGCTCTACGGCTACACGACGAAGCGTGACCTGACCCCGATCGGCTCGTTCTTGATCATGGGTCTGATCGGCCTTATCCTGGCGATGATCGTCAACATCATCTGGCCATCGGGTGCGCTCGGCTTCGCTATCAACGCGATCGGTGTGCTGATCTTCGCGGGCCTCACCGCCTACGACACGCAGCGCATCAAGGAGCTGTACTACGAGTTGGATGAGTCCGAAGTTCTCGGACGCAAGGCGATCATGGGCGCACTGAGCCTGTACCTGAACTTCATCAACATGTTCCAGTTCCTGCTCAGCTTCATG
>CAYZQP010000076.1:0-14268 GCA_964480545.1 uncultured Mesorhizobium sp.
TATTCAAGGTCTGTATCGATTTCGGTGTCGGTGTGGTCCATCGCCTGCTCCTTTCCGTGGGGTTCATTATGAATGGAGCAGCGGATGAGAGGATAAGTCGGGCCTAAAAAGGCCGATATTTCTGACAAGATATTGGTTTTGCTGTGTTTGTTGAGGTTGATAAGTTTGCGACGGGCTCGTGCAGAGGTGCGGACAGGAGCGGGTTCAGCACCGTCGCATCGGGAAATGATCAGGCATGGATCGACGCTTCGCATGCCCGGGGATGACGAAAGTCAGATCACCCGATTTGTTCGTTTCGTTTGTTTCGAATATTGCGTTTTATTCGTTTGCAGGATATAAAACGGATTCACGGGAACCGATCAATGACGATGCCATCCTATGCCCGTAAGCTTGGTGGGCGCCTGCCATCCGCAAGCGAAAAGGCATCCGCAAACCAACTTCGCCAACTCATCGCCTCGCACGTTGCAGAAGAAACCAGGCTGCATGTCCTCGACAAGGACAACCAGCCGGCTGAAATCGTTCTGTCGCCCGCCCTCTCCGACCTTTTGACCGACTTGCTTCGCCATATCGGCAACGGAGACGCCGTGACGCTTGTCCCTGTTTCCAAGATGCTGACAACGCAACAGGCTGCGGATATTTTGAACGTGTCGCGCCCCTTCCTGATTTCATTGCTGGATCGAGGCGACATTCAGTACACGCCGGTTGGCCGCCATCGTCGCATCAAGGCTGATGACCTTTTCAGCTATAAACAGAAGCGTGACGAGAAGCGGAGCAAGGCGCTGTCCGACCTCGCAGAACTGGACGCGGATATTCTGTAGGCCATGTTCGCCAACCGTTTCACCGCGTTTGTGGACGCCTGCACCCTTGCTGACACGCTGCGGCGGAACTTGATCCTGACATTGGCGGAGGCGGAGTTTTTCCGACTTCGCTGGTCGGAAGCGGTCCTGGATGAAACCCAGACCTCGATTGAGAAAATCCGCCAGAACCAGGGCAAGGCGGATGCAAAGGAAAAGGCAGCCAAAGCCCGCGACGCCATGCAAGCAGCATTCGAAGACGCAATGGTTGCTGATTACGAGAGGCTTCTACCTGTCTCGGCCGGCTTGCCCGACCCCAAGGACGCGCATGTCATCGCCGCTGCACTGAAGACGCAGGCTGCGATGATCGTGACCGAAAACCTGAAAGACTTCCCGGCCTCGATCCTGAATTCCCTGAACATAGAAGCGCGCTCGGCGGATTCCTTTCTGGCGGACACGATAGCCCTGGATCCGGGCCGCGCTGTTGCCGCCATCCGCAAAATGCGGGAACGGCTGAAGAACCCTGAGATTACGCCCGAACGGCTGTTACTGGAAATGGAAGCGAGAGGGCTGACCGAAGCCGTCGATGTCCTGAAGCCCTACGTGCATTCGTTGTAGTGCTCGATTCTATGATGCGACCTAATCCAGCCTGAGCAGCGAGCGGACGCGGTTGCGCACGAGGCGCGCGACGTTGCGGGTCTCGCGATAGAGATGCAGTTGTGAGGCTGTCTGGCGCACCAGCTTGTCGGTTCCAGGCGTCAGGCCGACAACGAGCGTACCGATTGGCATGCGTTCGGACCACAGGCGGCTCATCACAGGGTGATCCGGCACAGCGCAGGAATCGGTGACCTGAATGTTCGGGTCGTCGAGGTGCATCTTGGTCACCTCGATCATCAGCAAGGTGCCCGGCGAATAGGTCGAATAGTTCTCGTCGAACGCGGTCTTCCAGGTGTAGGCGACGCCGGCTTCGACAAAGACCACGAGAGAGGCAATGGCCTCGCCGTTCAGCACCAGCGTGTGGATGCGGCACATGTCCTGCTCGGCCAGCCGGTGGATTGCCTCGCGGGCGAAGGCGGCACGGAAGCGGTCGACCGCCATGGCGGTGCGCTCACGGCCTTTCCAGCCGGATGCCTCGAGGGTCAGGAAGCTTTCGGCAGCAAAGCGGATGTCGCCAGGGCTACGCGCCACGTAGTGCTCAAGCGTGCCCTTTTCGGCGAGGCGGCGCCACAGGCGACGGAACTCGCGATAGTGGTGAGAGCGCAAGGAGTTGCGCAGATAGTCTTCACCGTCGAGCGTCGAGCGCAGGGCAGGGCGCTCGAATTGTCCGAGCGTCTGGGTTGGCAGACCGTGGCTTTCCGTCACGCCGCGCAGGACAGCAGCGAAGGCACCGTCGAGCCGGATATCGGGGAAGACGATGACGCGCGGCAGTTTCAGGTGCGGGCGCGACAGCATGGTCAGGAAATCGTCGAGCACGCCTTCGGGGTTGTCGTGATCGAGCAGCGGTGTGCCTAGCGGTCCGAACGGGCTCGACCATGAACGGATGATCGGCGAACCGATGCGCGCCGGTGGAGGCTCGACCGAGAAAGGCATCAGCAGCCGCACGCGGTTGCGCGCCTCGTCACCATCCCGGATAACGGCCAGGCGTACCTCGCGATCTTCCAGACGCGGCATTGCCGGGGCGAGGAAGCGCGGGTTGAAGAACAGGTTCGATTCGACCGTGCGGGTGCACAGGAAGTCGAGCTCCTCGACCATCTCGAAGCCGGCGGCGGCGGAATAGATGGACAGCCTGCGGGGTGTCTTCTGGCTGCGCAGGTGCTGCAGCTGGAAATCCTCAATGGGTCTGCTGTCGAGCCCGGCGAGCTCTGCCATCATGGCGCCCGAGCCGGCGCCACTCATTTCCTCAAGCAGGGGGACAGCTGCCATCAGGTGTGCCCTCCCTGCTGGCGCGGGGCGAGGATGAACATAACGATGCCGAGCTTGCGCCAGACAATGAAGGACAGGATCGCAGCCTCGAAGACCATTGATGATGCTGTGGCGATGGCAGCGCCCCACAGGCCAAGTACAGGAATAAGCATGATTGAAAGCGCAATATTGAAGGCGAGTGTCCCGGCATAGGCGCCGGCGCAGCTGTTCTGGTTGCCACTCATGGTCAGGAGCGATTCCGCCGGGCCAACGGCGGCGCGCGCGACCACGCCGATCATCAGCACGAAGAGCAGTGGGTAGCCTGCGGTGAAGTCGGGCCCGAACAATGATAGCATCGGCTTGCCGACGAGCAACATCAGGCCGGCGAGTGCGAGCGACGGCCAGAATGTCCAGGACACGGTCTCGCGCGCGAAGGCGGCCAGCATCTCGGGCCTGCCCGTGGCGAACTGGGCGTAGCGCTGGGCGACACCGGCCTTGACGGCGAAATAGACGAAGTGAACCAGCGCCAGCGTCTTCACGGTGGCGTAATAGACGGCGGTGTCGTGAGGCTCCATGAAGTAGCCGACCATCAGCACGTCAGTGTTGGTGACGAGGAAGAAGAAGCCTTCAACGAGAAAGATCGGCAGCGAGACGACAATCCACTCGCGCATGTGGATGACCGGGCGGCCAGGCGCGACGATGCCATCCAGCTTGCTGCTCATCAGCATGAGCTGGCTGATGGTGGTCAGGTAGGTCGAGAGGATCGCCACTGTGACGGCGGTCTGGGCGGTGGCCGGATAGCCGAGCTCGACGGCAGTCCACATGAACAGCAGCAGCAGCACGGGTCGCACCAGATAGGTGGGGCCAAGCGCCCAGTGAACCCAGGAATTGCCGCGTGCGATGCCCTGCAGCACGTCACCCAGCGCCAGCATCGGCAGGCAGAGCAGGCCGAGGAAGAAGGGAATGACGTAATAGTTTTCGATCCACGGCGACAGCAGCCAGACGATCGTCATGCCGATTGCTGCCGCAACAGTTGAGGCAAAAATTGCGAAAACGCGGGATGCCAGCAACACGCCGCGCAACTCGGCAAGCATGTTGCGCTCGCGATATTCCGAAACGTAGCGGATGACCGAGGTGTGGAAGCCGAGACTGGAGACCGATCCGATGATGATCATCGTGGTCCAGACGAGGACGAAAATGCCGTATTCAAAGCTTGCCATCCAGCGCGCCAGCAGCACCTGTGAGGCAAAGGCGATGGCTGCGCTGATAACCCGAATTGCAAATGCAATCAGTGACATACGGCCGGCTGCACCGCGCTCGTCGGAGGCGAAGAGCAACTGATCAAGCTTGAGCAGCCAAGGCCGCGCCGGCGCCACCAGGCGCTCGGGCAACATCCGCTCCGCAGTTGTTGCGGCGGAAAAACGCACTCAGACCACTCCGCATGCCGTCATTTCAAGACCCTTTCAATATCCGGGAAGGCTTAAGAAACGGTTGGGTCGGGCATGTTGCGCGGCCGGGACATGCCGGCCGCGCCTGACGATGCGTCAGCCGACGAGATCGTCGATCGGCTTCCAGGCGCTCTCTTCTCCGAACCAGATAGCGCTGATGTCGTGGAAGGTGTCCTGTCCGTACGCTGCGTGCGACCCGGTATACGAGCCGTCGCCGTTCTTCCTGAAGTCCCAGTCGGCGATCTTGCCGGAGAGGTCGACCTGGTTGTACGAGCCGCCGCCGCCGTAATAGACGTCGTTGCCCTTGCCACCGACAAAGACGTCATTGCCCTTGCCGCCGTTGAAGCGGTCGTTGCCGTCAGTGCCGACATAGTAGCCGCCAGACGGGTCGGCATTGATGACGTTCTCGCCGGTGGGAGGCGGGGATGATGCCAGCTGGCCGGCACCGTACCACTTGCCCTCGCCATGGAACCAGAAGCCCTGGATGTTCTTCAGGGTGTCCGTGCCGGTGGCGGCGGAGCTGACGGTCATCGAGCCGTCCGAGTTGCGTGCAAAGGTGTAGTCAGAGGCCTTGCCTGCCAGGTTGACCTGGTTGTAGGCGCCGCCCTGGCCGTCAACGATGTCGTTGCCCTTCTTGAGCAGTTCGAAGATGTCCTGGCCGTCGCCGCCGAGCATGATGTCGTCGGCGTCGGTGTCGAACAGGTAGTCATTGCCGGCCGTTCCGTTGATGGTGTTCTTGGCACCAGGCACGACAATCTTCGGTGCCAGCTGCTCGTCGGTGTACCACTTGTTCTCGCCATAGAACCAGAAGCCGTGGATGTTCTTCAGGAGGTCAGTGCCATAGGCGGCTGACTTGACCGTTATGCTGCCGTCGGGGTTGCGGGTGAAGGTGTAATCCGAGGCCTTGCCGTTCAGGTCGACCTGATTGTAGCTGCCACCCTCGCCATCAACGATATCGTCGCCCCTTCCGGTGAGCGCGATGACATCCATGCCGTCACCGCCCCTGATGATGTCATTGGCGTTGGTGTCGACAATGTAATCATTACCCGACGTGCCGTTGATCGTGTTGGTGCCAGGCTGGGTGCCCGGATCAGCGGTGACGGTGACCGTGACCGTTGCCTGCTGGAGTGTGCGCACGCTGCCTTCGCTCGTGACGCCATACTGGAACGTATCCGTGCCGGTAAAGCCGGCCTTCGGCGTGTAGGTGAAGGTGCCGTCAGCGTTCTTCGTCACCGTGCCGTTGGCAGGCGTGGACACCGCGCCGGAGAGCTCGATGCCACGCGGACCACCGCCGGTGTCGTTGGCGAGAACGTTGATGTTCACGCTTTTTCCGGCGACAACGGTCGCGGTGTCGTTCACCGGCACCGGTGTTGCATAATATGCCGGCTTGAGCACGACAGTACCCACGGTGGCCGCGCCCTTGTCGTCCACCACCAGGTAGGGCGGCGAGGGTCTCGGGTTTGCGGGGGTCGACCCCAGGATCTCGACGTCGCCATTGGACTGGAAGTTGTCCAGGGCGCCAGCGCCCGGCATGTTGTAGACCGTGAGCTTGCCGCCCTCGGGATCCCTGTCATTGGCCAGCACGTTGATCTTGATCTTGTCGAAAAGGTGAACGTCGACAGTCTCGTTGGTGACGACCGGTGCCTTGTTGTCGGGTGTGGCCTTCACGGCGATGTTGACCTTGACGGTCTCTTCCTTGCCGGTGGCCGGGTTGAGCTTCTTGTAGGTGAAGCTGTCGGTGCCCTGGAAGCCAGGCGTTGGCTGGTAAAGCCATTTGCCATCGACGATCTTTTGCAGAATGCCATTGGTCGGCTTCGTGTCAGGTGTTGTGGCGTCAATCACCAGATGCCCCTGCATGGCAACCTCGGCGTTGACGACAGGGGTTACCGGCGTGGTCGGATCAGCGGTGACGTTTACGGTCACCGTTGCCTGCTGAAGGGTCCGTGCGCTGCCCTCGCTCATGACGCCGTACTGGAACGTGTCCGTGCCGGTGAAGCCGGCCTTCGGCGTGTAGGTGAAGGTGCCGTCGGCGTTCTGCGTCACGGCGCCGTTGGCAGGCGTGGACACCGCGCCGGAAAGCGCAATGCCGCGCGGGCCGCCGCCAGTGTCGTTCGCCAGAACGTTGATGTTGACACTCTTGCCGGTGACTACGGTTGCCGTGTCGTTCACCGCGACCGGGGTGGCGTAGTAAGAGGGGTTGATGGTGATGCTGCCCTGCGTGGCAGCACCCTTGTCATCCACCACCAGGTAGGGAACGGCGGGTTGCGGATTGGCCGGAGTGCCGCCCGGGGTCTGGAAGTCGCCATTGGCTGCGACCTTGGTGCCGGTATAGCCCGGCACGTTGTAAACCGTCAGCTTGCCGCCTTCGGGGTCGCTGTCATTGGTCAGCACGTTGATGTTGGCCCCGTCGAACAGCTGGACGTTGACCGTCTCGTTGTTGACGACCGGTGCCTTGTTGGTGACGCTCGCCTTGACGTCGATGACCGTTTTGACGGTTTCAACCTGGCCAGCGGCATTCGTCTTCTTGTGGGTGAAGCTGTCGGAGCCCTGGAAGCCGGCATTCGGCTTGTAGAGCCACTTGCCATCGGCGAGCTTGGTCAGCGTGCCGTTGGTCGGCTGGGTATCCGGGGTGACCGCGTCAACCACCAGCATGCCGTTGACGATGACCTCGGTGGTGGTGGTCGGCGTGACGGGCGTCGTCGGCGTGCCGCCGGCTTCGACCACCACGCTGTCCACACCAACCTTGAAGGCAGCGCCAGTCATGCTGGACGTGTTGGTGAGCTTGATCACCGTCTGTGCGCCAGTCGCGGTGAAGGTGATCGAATAGTCGTCATACCGACCGGTTGTCTTGTTCAGGGTGAAGTCCTGGCTGGCAATGCTGGTTGCGCCGTTGAGGACGTCCGCCTTCATCTTTGCCGTCGCGGCTGCAGCCGGCGTTCCGCTGGCGATACCGGCAGCGAAAGTCAGCGTGTAGGTCTGGCCGGCGACCGTTGCGATTGTCTGCTGGGCGCCGCCACCGGTGGCGTTGTTGTTGCCGCCGAAGGCGATGTAGCCGCCGCCATCTGCCGAGAAGTTGGAACTGTTGGTTGTCGCCTGCGCTACCGAGCCGGTGGTGGTCCAGCCGAAGGCCTTGTCCGCCGCCACGCCGCGCGCTTCAAACGCGCCATTGTCGATCAGGTTGTTGTCGGCACCGTCGAAGGTCATCTGGGTGCGGCCAAAACCAGGTCCGGCCCAGTCCAGGTCGATCTGGCCGTTGCCGCCGATCTCGATGTAGACCAGCTCGATCTTGTGGGCGCCCTTGGTGAGGTTGACCGTCTGGGTAAGGCTCTGCGGCGATGCAGTGCCGGTTGTCTGGGTCACGACCTTGCCGTCGATCGACAGGCGCGCGCCGTCATCCGAGGTCAGGTAGAACGTGTAGGCACCGGCTTTGTCGACCATGAAGTCGCCCTTGAAGCGGATGCCGAAATCATCGGTCGGGCCGCCACGGAACCAGGCTGCGGTGCCGCTTTCGTTGATCTGCGAAACACGCTCGGTGTAGATCGCCGGCGCGTTCAGGTTGACCTGCTCCAGCGTGGTTGAGGTGGTGCTGATCTGGAAGTACTCGGCGGTGATGTCACCGATGCCGTCATAGGCCGGCAGGGTCGGCGCAACGGCGACCATCGGCGCGATCGACGGCACGCCCTTGTCGTTCCAGGCAAACAGCATCCACGAGCCAGCCGTCACGTCATTGGCGTTGTCGGGAACCTTGACCTGCAGCGTGTTGCCCGGGCCCTTGGTGAACTCGAGATCAACCGAGCGCGTGTCCATGTTCAGCGTGTGTGTGGTTGCACCCGATTTGATGAAGGTCAGCTTGTTGATGCTGGCCGCATTGTCGAGGGTGATGGTGAAGGTCTCACCTGGCTTCACCGTCTTCGGCGCGTCAGTGATCTTCGGGCGCACGGCTTCATTGCCATTGGCGTCGAACAGGTATGGCGGCTTGTAGAACTGCGCGTTCAGGTAGTTGTTTTCCATCGCACCGCCAGCACCGCCGCCGGACGACATGATGGTGCCGTCGGTCAGCAGGATCGAGGTCGAGTGGTAGAGACGCGAATAGAGCTCCGGCGGAACGGTGGTCATGCCACCGGTGTCCGGATCCCAGATCGTCGCGCTCTTGACCGAACCGACCTCGAGCATGTCGCGGTTGCCGCCGCCGTTGATGAGCACCTTGCCGTCGGCCATCAGCGTCATGTTGGAATATTCGCGGTCCTGGACGGCAATGCCGATGTTCTTGAACACCGGCGTGTTGCCGGTAATGTCCATCGTCCAGAGCTGGCCATTCGAGGCCATGATCAGCGTCTTGCCGACATCATACATGATGGCCGGCGAACTGCCGTCGGTAGAGAATGGAAGCTGGCCAACTTGGCGGATCGAACCCTGGCCTGACGGGTCGAGCGCCATCACTTCGATGACGCTGTTGGTACCGCCGCCGGCGGCAAAATAGAACACTTCGCCGGTGCTGCCGACCCAGGCGCGCGGATACCACCACTGCGAGCCGACGTCGCGATCGGTTGCTCCAGGCAGCTTGCGCCAGCCCTCGCCTTCGGTGAAAATTTCAACGAGACCGTTCGAGCCGGAACCGCCGAGATTGATAACCTGGCCCGAGGAGAGGCTGACCATGGTGTTGTACCAGCGGGGCGTCCACATCTCGCCCTCAGGATTGGGCGCGACCTGCTTGGTGCTGCTGGAAAAGTAGTTCGAGTCGTCGACCGGGCCGTTGTAATTGCCGAGCGGGCGCGCGTCGCCACCAGAGATCAGGATCTTGTCGGTGCCCGGCAGGATCAGCGCTGCCGAGCAGAAAATGTCGGTCGCCGTGTGGGCAGAGTGGTCGATGGTCTGGTGCGTGCGGGTGACCGGATCGTACAGGTCGTGATACATCATCGAGCCCTGCACGCCGTTCTTGTCGGTACCGAAGGTCAGCACCTTGCCGTCCTGGGTGACAACCGAGTGAATGGCCATGATCGGCCAGTTCTGAACGTCGCTCCACGCGCCGAGCGTGGTTTTGGATGGTGATTCCTGCACCGAGACCTTGTCCAGGCCGATGTCGAAGTTGGTCTGGCCGTTCGGGCTGTTGTCGGTGAAGCGGATGGTGGTCGATGTCGAGGTGGCGGTGAACGTGTAGGTGTAATCGCCGAAGCCGACCTTCTTGTTGCTGGAGAGTTCCAGCGGGCTGGACTTGAATATGGTCGCGCCGTTCATGAAGTCGATCTTCATGGTGGCGTTGTATTTGGTGTTGGCCGACTGTTCGGTGCTGATGCCGGCACGGAAGTTCAGCGTGTAGGTCTTGCCAATTTCGGTGGCGATGGTCTGCTGAACGTAGCCGCCATGATTTACCGAATCTGCGCCCAGCGCATAATAGGCCGAGCCGTCCGGCGCCGTGGCCAGAACGCGGTCGACGCGTCCCGGGGCCGAGCCCGTCCAGTTGGCCGGCGATGTGCCGGTTCCGGTCTCGAACGAGCCATTCCTGATAAGTTCAACAGCCATGTCAGTCCCCCGATTGTTCCATTCCCGGACAGTCGGGATCAGGAACTTTGCCACTATGATTGGGGTGTTGCGGGCCTTTGTGTCCTTTCAGAACACCGATGGCCGACTTGCGCCCCGATGCCCTGAGCAATGCAATTCACGCGCCAGGGCTGAACTCATGGTTGCAAACTGAAATGGCCCGGCATGAGACCGGGCCATTTAGTGAGTATTGAACGGGTGTCGGGCGGGGCCTAACCGACCAGATCGTCCATTGGCCGCCAGGCAGATTCCTCGCCGAACCAGACCGCGCTGATGTCGTGGAACGTGTCCACGCCATATTCCGCATGCGTGCCTGTGTAGGACCCGTCGGCGTTCTTCCTGAAGTCCCAGTCGGCGATCTTGCCCGACAGGTCGACCTGGTTGTAGTCGCCGCCGCCGCCGTAATAGACGTCATTGCCCTTGCCGCCGACAAAGACATCCATACCCTTGCCGCCATTGAAGCGATCGGCACCGTCAGTGCCAACATAGTAGCCGCCGGATGGATCGGCATTGATGACGTTCACGCCGCTGGGCGGGTTGGGTGCTGCGAGCTGGCCGGCACCATACCATTTGGCCTCGCCGTGGAACCAGAAGCCCTGGATGTTCTTCAGGGTGTCGGTGCCGGTGGCGGCGGAACTGACGGTCATCGAGCCGTCCGCATTGCGGGCAAAGGTGTAATCCGATGCCTTGCCTGCCAGATTGACCTGATTGTAGGCGCCGCCCTGGCCATCAACGATGTCGTTGCCCTTCTTGAGAAGCTCGAACACGTCCATGCCATCGCCGCCAAGCATGGTGTCATCTGCATCGGTATCGAACAGATAGTCATCGCCTGCTGTGCCGGTGATGGTGTTCTTGGTGCCGGGCGGGATGATCTTTGGCGCAAGCTGCTCGTCGGTATACCACTTGTTCTCGCCGTAGAACCAGAAGCCGTTGATGTTCTTCAGGAGGTCGGTGCCATAGGCGGCAGATTTTACCGTGATGGTGCCATCAGCGTTGCGGGTAAAGGTGTAGTCCGAGGCCTTGCCGTTCAGGTCAACCTGATTGTAGCCGCCGCCCTGGCCGTCAACGATGTCATCGCCCTTGCCGGTCAAGGCAAAGACATCCATGCCGTCGCCGCCCATGATGATGTCATTGGCGTCGGTGTCGATGATGTAGTCGTTCCCCGGTGTGCCGGTGATGGTGTTGGTGCCGGGGATGCTCGAGACCAGCAACTGCACCTTGTCGAGCAACCCGCCGGCGGCGTCCGTGTCGCCTGCGACCGCGCGGAAGGTCAGCACGTCATTGCCGCCGGTGCCCGGTACATTATACTTGTAGGTCTTGGTGACGGTGTCGGCCGGGGTGATCGTCGCGATGACGGTGCCATTCCAGACGACTTCCATCCGGCCCGACGCGACGTAGCCTGGCCGTCCTGTGTAGTCGAAGGACAGGTCGTAGGTCTTGCCAGCAGTGGTTTTCACGGTCTGCGACAGCGCACCGTTGACGTGGTCGATCTCGACGACATTCTGGCCCTGGCTGGGCTTTACCCCGTTGAAGCCGTTGTTCCAGACTTCAATCTTGTTGTTGGCAGACTGCCAGGGACCGACCTGGCCATTTGCCAGGATGGTGTATGCGTCAGCCAGCGCACCGTTGGCGGCCTCGAAGCTGGAGTTCTTGATCAGATTGTTGGCGTCGGGATCCTTGATGTCCAGACGCACGATCTTGTTGTCGGCGATGTCGGTGTAATACACGTAGCCGTCCGGCCCCTGCGTGAAACTCACGGCATGGTAGCGGCCGATGTTGGTGACATATTGCAACTGCGTGCGGTCATTGACGTCGACCGTAAAGATGTCGCCATCGACGATGTCCGAGAAGAAATAGTCGTTCTTGAAGATCTCGGGATACTTGTCGCCGCTGTAAACCGTCGTGCCGCCGACAATGGCCGACATCTGGTAGCCCGGGTCTGCGGCCGCGTGCGAGAAAGCGCGGAATCCGGGCGTGACGACAATATCGCCGCGCTGGACTGCAGCATAGAAGGCGGCAGCTTCGGGAAGATCCTGGTAGCCAGGCGTGCGGTTGATGATGCCGTTGTCGGCGCCCTCGAAATAGGGCCAACCGAAATTGGCACCCTTTCCGCCGGAGTTTATTTCTTCCCAGGAGTACCAGCCGGTCTCGGAGATCATGATCCGGCCGTCATCGGTGAAGGTCATTGCGTAGGGGTTGCGTAGCCCCATCTGCCACACTTTGGAGGCATTGGCGTCGAGGTTGCCCGTGGCGAACGGATTATCCGAAAGGCCCTGGCCGGTCAGTGGATCGATGCGCAGGATCTTGCCAGCGAGGCTGTTCGCATCCTGAACGGATTTGGTGCGCGGGTCGGCGTAGTTGTAACTGGTACCGTCCCCGGTCGAGACATAGAGCGCACCATCGGGGCCAAACTCCAGCGCCCCGCCGGCATGCGAGCGGGAATCCACCTTCAGGTAGTCCTGCTTGTACTGGCCGGTCGCCGGGTCGATTTCGGAGGCGATCAGAGCAGAGTGGGCCGGGTTGGTATAGTCAAGCGCGCCCTTGCCTGAAATGTCGGCGAGAGACTTTCCGGCCTTGCCGAGAATGACCGTTTCGGAGCCGGGCTTGACCTTGGGCGCGGCACCCGAAAGGTCGAGTTCATAGCGCACAAGGTGGGCGTAGCGATTGCCCTCTCCATCCCGGCCGTCAGGCGTTCCCCAGGCTTTCACATCCGGTGGGTCCACCACATAATATGCATACAGATAGGGATTGTTTTTCAGGTCCGGGTGCAGGGCGATGTCGAGCAGCCCGCGATCGGCGTCGGCATTCACCTTTGCCGTGAGATCGAGCAGGGTGGAGGTGACCTTGCCGGTCGAGAAATCGACCACCTTGATCATGCCGGCCTTCTCCGAGACCAGCGCCGTCTTGTTGTCGGGCAGCCACTCGATCTGCATCGGCTGGTTCAGCCCGGTAACGGCATCAACCTTTGTGACATTGAACGGCGTGGTTTGTGCGGGGTTGCCGGGCTCCACGACGGGGCGTTCGTCATCAAGGATCGAAATGTTGGCTGTACGAGGCAAGAGCAGCGTGCCGCTATCAACATTGATCAGCGAGAAGCCGAAGCGCTCCGTTGCCTCGGCCAGGCTGTCGTTGATGATCGGGATCTGCACGGTGACACTGCTTGCGCCGACAGGAATGGTGACTGTGCCATTTTTGGCTGTGTAGTCGAGGCCGGCTTTCGCGGTGTCATCGTTGGTCGAGTAGGTCACCTTGACGGCGCGGCTGGTATCACCGTCGCGCCGGATGGTCACGTTCACAAATGGCTCACGCTCGTTGACGCTGTACTCATTGGTGTCGAGGAAAATCTGTCCGCTCATATCCTGTCCCAAAATCTCCAGGGCCCGACCCATTTCGGAACAACCTCCACGCTGTTCCGAGGGTCTGGAGGGCGTTTGCACTCGTCTGCACGTACAGGTAGCAATTCCCGTGCCGCCCGAAATGTCGCTGACCTGGTGACAGGCAAAAAAATAGCCCGGGATCGCCGGGCTATTTCCAGTTCAGTCAATGCTGCCGATCAGACGAACGCGCCGTGGCAGTGCTTGAATTTCTTGCCGGAGCCGCACGGGCAGGGCTCGTTGCGACCGACACGGCCCCAGCTTTGGGGGTCGTCGGGATTGCGTTCACCGGAGGCGACGGCGCCATCCTGAAGCTGCAGCGTGGCAAAAGCACCCTCGCCGAAATCATCCTCACCGGTGGTCGCGTCAATGTGGCTGCCGAAACCTTCCGGTGCCTGCGGTGGCGGGGCGTCGGCCGCCTCGCGGATTTCGACGCGCATCAACTGACCGGTCACTGCCTCGCGCAGATTGGACAGCATGACATTGAACATCTCGAAGGCTTCCTGCTTGTACTCCTGCAAGGGATCGCGCTGGGCATAGCCACGGAAGCCGACGACGGAACGTAGATGGTCAAGGTTCGAAATATGCTCGCGCCAGAGCTGATCCAGCGTCTGCAATACCACCGAGCGCTCAACATAGGCCTTCACCTCGGGTGAGAAGCGCTCGAAACGGGACTTCATGGAAGCGTCAGCTGCATTCCCCAGGCGCTCGCGGATTTCCTCTTCGGCGATGCCTTCTTCCTTTGCCCATTCATCGACAGGCAGGTCGAGGTTCAGCTTTTCCAGCACTGCCTGTTTGAAGCCTTCCATGTCCCACTGCTCGGCATACTGGTTTTCCGGCATGTATTTGGCGACAAGGTCGTCGATTACGTCATTGCGCATCTCGTCGACGGTTTCATCAAGGCTGACCCCGTCCATCAACTCGATACGCTGCTCAAACACAACCTTGCGTTGGTCGTTGGCGACGTCGTCGTATTTCAGCAGGTTCTTGCGGATGTCGAAGTTGCGCGCCTCGACTTTCTTCTGCGCCTTTTCCAGCGCCCGGTTGATCCAGGAGTGGACGATCGCCTCGCCTTCCTTGAGGCCGAGCTTCTGCAGCATGCCATCCATCCGGTCCGAGCCGAAGATGCGCATCAGGTCGTCCTTGATCGACAGATAGAATTTCGACCGGCCGGGGTCGCCCTGACGGCCGGAGCGACCGCGCAACTGGTTG
>CAYZQP010000077.1:0-2220 GCA_964480545.1 uncultured Mesorhizobium sp.
CGCTCATCCAGGTTTCGATGCGCGTGCCGCCCCAGCTGCTGTGGATTAGGCCGACGGGAACCTTCAGGTTTTCTTGCAGGTTGCGGCCAAAGAAATAGCCCGTGGCCGAGAAGTTGCCGACGGTCGTCGGCGCCGTGAGCCGCGAGAAACCCGTGTTCGTCGAGGACGCGAAGTTCCTCCGTCAGCAGACCGATCAGCCGATCAAGTGGGCTCTGCCCGGCCCAATGACAATGATCGATACGCTCTTCGACGACCACTATAAGAGCCGCGAGAAGCTGGCGTGGGAATTCGCCAAGATCCTCAATGAAGAGGCCAAGGAGCTTGAGGCCGCCGGGGTCGACATCATCCAGTTCGACGAGCCCGCGTTCAATGTCTTCTTTGATGACGTGAATGATTGGGGCGTCAGCACGCTTGAGAGGGCTATTGAGGGGCTCAAGTGCGAGACCGCCGTTCACATCTGCTACGGCTACGGCATCAAGGCCAATACCGACTGGAAGAAGACGCTGGGGACGGAGTGGCGGCAGTATGAGAAGGCTTTCCCGGAGCTGCAGAAATCCAGCATCGGAATGGTCTCGCTCGAGTGCCACAACTCTCATGTTCCAATGGATCTGATTGAACTGATCCGCGGCAAGAAGGTGATGGTCGGGGCGATCGACGTGGCAAGCGACACGATCGAAACGCCGGAGGAAGTCGCCAGCACTTTGCGCAAGGCACTCAAGTTTGTCGACGCCGACAAGCTCTGCCCCTGCACCAATTGTGGTATGGCTCCGCTGTCTCGCCGCGTGGCGCGGGGCAAGCTGAGTGCCCTGGCAGCAGGTGCCGAGATCGTTCGCAAGGAACTGGCGGCCTAGTGCCTCGAGTTCAGTTCAAGCACGAGGAAGGGACGTTGCGCAGCCGACCCGGCTCCGCCGTCCCGGAAGTTCCTGAGAGGCCGATTATGGGCATGGTGGATCACCGCTTCAACATCGTGGACCGGGATGTGTTTCGCAACGGCATGTCGCGCCTTGGTTCGGCGGTCAATGTCGTCACCACCGTGTCTGGCGGCAAACGTCACGGCTTCACGGCATCAGCCGTTTGCAGTGTCAGCGACACGCCTGCGACCCTGCTCGTGTGCATCAACCGCGCGAGCTCGTCATTTCAAGCGTTCGAGAATGCGAGCCATTTCTGCGTCAACACGCTGATGCCGGGACAGCAGGAGATTTCCGACGTGTTCGGCGGCAGGACGCCATCGCTTGACCGCTTTGCGCTGGGCGAATGGACGGAAGGTGTCACTGGCGCCCCCATCCTTGCCAACGCCTCGGTCAGCTTCGAATGCGTCCTCACCAATGCCGTCGACGAAGCGACCCACCGTATCCTGTTTGGGCGCGTGATCGATATTCGTGAGAACGAAGAGCAGGCAGCGCTGCTCTATTGCATGCGCAGGTATCTCAGTGGCTGAAGCGCGTTTGAGGACGGGCCAGCGATCATTCCTGCCAGGGTCGCGGCCAAGGTCGTTGGGCCGGACGAAGCTGCTCAAAGGCCTGCGCGACTCGCAGCACACCGAGATCATCGAATTGCTGGCCGATGACTTGCAGGCCAATCGGCAAACCGGCGCCTGAATAGCCGCAATTGATCGAAATCGCGGGCTGACCGCCCATGTTGGGTGCGACAGTGAAGGCGATGTGCTCGAACGGCTTTTGCGGATCATTGATCGGCGAAGCCCATTCGGCGGGGTACGACGGCGTGGGTGCGGTGGGGGACAGGATGAAATCGACGTCCGCCAGTGCGATATGGATGGCTTTGCGCATCGCCTCGATCTGGGCAAAGCCGGAATAGACATCCTCGCCGGTGAAATTCTTCGCGGAAACGATCCAGTCGAAGATGTAGGGTAGAATCATCGCCTGCCGCCCGGGCGGCAGCCGCGAGACATCCGCCCAACCGCGCGCGCGCCAGAATCGGTCCAGTCCGTCAATCATTTCGCGCGTCAGAAATGGCTGGATCGGCGTGACGATGGCGCCTGCTGACGCCAGCAGTTGCGCCGCGCTCTCGATGGCGCTGCGGGTCTCCTCGCTCACATCCTGGCCGAAGCCGGCATCCAGCCACAGCCCGAACCGCAGGCCTTTGAGCGAGGCCGAGAGGTCATTCCAGGCGATGTTTCCAGGCGGCAAGGCCATCGAGTCCCGACGATCAGGCTGCGAAAGCACCGACATGTAGAGTGCTGCATCGGCCACCGTTCGGGTC
>CAYZQP010000077.1:2230-13321 GCA_964480545.1 uncultured Mesorhizobium sp.
CTGCAGCGCGCGGCGCGCGTGGCGGACGATGGCGTCATCGGGCCGGCCACCCGGCCAATGAAGGGCGGGTCAATCGGCACACGGCCAGCAGATGGTTTCAGCCCGACAAGACCGCACCACCCGGCGGGCAGGCGGATCGAGCCGCCAATGTCGGTGCCGATGTGCAACGGGCCGTACCCTGCGGCTGCGGCCGCACCCGCACCCGCACTGGAGCCACCCGGATTTTTCGTCAGATCCCATGGATTGCGGGCGAGCGCGTGGAAACTGGAGAGGCCGGACGACAGCATGCCGTAGTCAGGCATGGTGGTCTTTGCCAGCAGCACCGCACCAGCCTCGCGTGTGCGCGCTGCGGGAGGGGCATCGGCTGCGGCGGGAATAAGCTCGACTGCCGCGCAGCCCAGCGGAACCGCTGTGCCTTTTGTCGCGATGTTTTCCTTGATCGTCACCGGCACGCCGTCGATCGGGCCCAGGGGCTCTCCCCTACGCCAGCGCGCTTGCGAAACACGGGCCTGGCTGCGTGCTTGCTCCGGATCATAAGCCCACAGCGCATGAAGATAAGGCTCGGCAGCGTCGATGCGAGCAATCACGGCATCTACCACCTCAACCGGAGAAATGTCTCCGGCGGAAAAGCCCGCGACCATTTCAACCGCACTCAAATCAGCCAGTTCTGTCAAGGTCCCACCATTAGCCACGAACGGCACAGATGATTGCAAGGCTATGCAGGCGCGGTCAACAATGCCGGCATCGCGCCAGCGCAAATCTGCGCCCGGATCGGGAGAGAGAGAGAGAGAGAAGCTGTCGCGAAACAAGGGCTGCAGTGCAGTGCTATCGCTACTGTTATGTGAACTCCTCAGCGCGGCACTGGTAGCATATGCCGAACCCTGTGCCCGAATGGTCGGCCCGGATCGTCGTGGAGTCAGGGACCAGCGTTATACCTGCCGCGGTACCGGAGACTACTAGCGCCAGTCTTCGGCCTCAACGTCCACAAGATGCTCGAGATTTGCCTCGCGCGATTTTCCGCGCCCGTATTCCGGGACTACATGGCGCAGCAACTCCATGGTGCGGGTGAGGTCCTCGCGCTGCGTGGCGGCTTCGAGGCCCTCAAGGGTACGCTGCATCAGTGCGAGGTCGATAACGCGTGGTGAAGCAACCACGTAGCCTTCCTCGGTCTTGCTGTCCTGCAACTCGCTCGGATCGAACAATTCCTCGTAGAGCTTTTCGCCGGCGCGCAAGCCGGTGAAGACGATCCCGATATCGACCCTGGGCCTGAAGCCAGCCAACTGGATCATCCGCTCGGCCAGATCGACGATCCGGACCGGCTTGCCCATGTCCAGCACCATGATCTTGCCTCGATCCTCGGTGGTGTGCGCCTTGTGCGCCGTTGCGTGCAGCACGAGCCGCACGGCCTCAGGGATCGTCATAAAGAACCTGACAATATGCGGGTGCGTTACCGTTACCGGACCACCTTCTGCGATCTGGGACTGGAACAGCGGCACAACCGAGCCGTTCGAGCCCAGAACATTGCCGAAGCGGACAGTCTTGAAACGTGTCTCGTTCGAATTCAGATCGAGCGCCTGGCAGTAGGCTTCTGCCGCGCGTTTGGTTGCGCCCATCACATTGGTGGGATTTACCGCCTTGTCCGTCGAAATGACCACAAAGGTCGAGGCGCCGGTCTCAATCGCCGCATCCGCCACGTTGCGGGTGCCAAGCACATTGGTCTTGACGCCCTCGATAGCGTTTTCCTCGACAAGAGGGACGTGCTTGAGAGCGGCCGCGTGGAACACGACATCGGGCCGGAATTCGCTGAACAATGAGGCAACGCGCGTCCGCTCCCTCACGTTGAGGATGCGGGTCACAATGTGCACGTCTGGAAACTTCGCCCGCAGTTCATTGTCGAGCAGATAGAGGTGGAACTCGGAACTGTCGGTCACCACGAGCTTTTCGGGTGCAACCAGTGCAATCTGCCGGCTGAGTTCCGAGCCAATCGACCCGCCTGCTCCGGTCACCAGCACCACCCGGCCCTGCACAAGCCGGGCGACGTTGATCATATCTGTCTTCACTTCAGGCCGGCCAAGCAGATCGCCCAGTTCAATCGGCTTCGGCTCGAAGATCATTGCATTGTTGACCTCGGCGGTTTCTGTCGGGTCGGGCATGCGGGTAACTTTCAACCCCTTGGCAGTGGCCTGCTCAACGATCTCGGACAGAATCACACGGGTCGGATTGCGCTCGGTGACCACAATTTCCTCAATCGGGCTACCGGCGAGCTTTTGCCTGTCAACAATATCGCCAAGGTCAGCAAGGGGACCAAGGACCGGCACGCCCTGGATCGACCTGGTGCGATTCATCTTCTGATTATCCAGCACCCCGACCACGGCGACTGAATGCGCCCGCCGAACCATCCGGATGTAACCCTCGGCCTGATCGGTGAACCCATAGAGCAAAACCCGCTTGCGGCCGGTATCAGACCGCAAGCCGAAAGCCTCCAGCCAGCTTCCCTCAACCGCCAGTCGGTAGGCAAGCCTGACGCAAGCCATGCCGCCGATCATGAAGACAAACGTCAGAACCGGCACACCGCGTGGAACATTCGAGCCACGCGACACAAGGAATGAAGCAGCCATGAACACTGCAAGGCTGACAGCCGACGCCTTGATGACAGTCAGAAGATCAGGCACCGAGACGTGGCGCCAGGACCCGCGGTCAACTCCGAAAATGACGAATGCCAGGCAGCAGATGAGCGTGAAGCCCAGGGTTTTGTCGGCAACTCCGGGTACAGCAGAAAAAGACCCGATGCCTACCGAAACGAGATAAGCCAGGATAAACGCCATGGTCGCAATGACCACATCGATCCATAGTCTGCCCAGACGCAGGACGATCGGCTTCGCACTCTCACGTGTGAACTTCATAATCGCAGGCAACGCTTTCCCAAGAAACAGATGACCGCCAGCATGCGATTTCGCACCTGCGAAGAAAACACTACCTAATCATTGGCAGTACTTCAATGGCAATTGGTCGCTGTTTTTACAGCCACCGGGTGAAAACTGTCAGGAAGTGCGGATTGTCAGGGTTGCATTGCGCAAACCCCATTGGAGAAGCTCGGAGGCTCTCTCCGGGCTCGACCCCTCGGCATAGCAACGCAGTTCAGGTGCATTTCCCGAGGCGCGAAAATGCAAAGTCTCGTCAGACGCAAGCTGCAAGCGCACACCGTCGGTCCTGTCGACGCCTGTTGCCTGCACAAACCCGTCGAGGAATCCGGTCAAACGGGTCTGGTCAGAAATCATGTCCAGAAACGATGCGCTGGCTGTGGCAGGAACATTCTTCAGCCGGTCAGAAGCCGTGAAATACGCGGGCAATTCCTTGACCAGACCGGAAACCGGGAGGCCCCTGCGCCTTGCCGCCGAAAGGACGCCAAGGATCGGCAAAACAGCATCGCGGGTAGGAAGCGGCGACAGCTTCAGGTCGTCTGAGTTGACAGGCGTTCCGAGCAGGACACCGCCATTGGCTTCAAAGCCAACAACCACACCGCCTTCGGAAGAGAGTTCACACATCCCTTCAATGACGTAAGGGGACCCCACCCGCGTCCTGATGGTCCGCTCGAAAAGCCCGGACGCTTCTACCGCACTGCTTGAGGTCACGGGCGTGACAACGGCTGCCGCGCCAAGGCGTGAGGCTGTGAGAATGCCAACGACATCGCCGCGCAGAAACTCGCCAGCCTCATCCGCGACCAATGGCCGGTCAGCATCTCCATCTGTTGACACGATGGCGTCAAGCCGTTGTTCTGACGCCCATTTTCTTGCCAGACCAACATCTTCCGGGCGCAGCGCCTCGGTATCGACAGGTACAAATACATCGCTTCGGCCAAGCGGTACTGCAGTGCCGCCAAGGCCTTCGATCAGCTCGACAATGATATCGCGGGAGACCGAGCTATGCTGGTAGACGCCAATCGCCAGTCCCTCAAGCGAGAAGCCGTGGACTGCCAGATAGCGCTCCAGATAAGCCTGACGGACGCCGGCATCCGAAGAGATGCTGCCGGCGGCGGCTGAAGGACGATCTTTCCCGAGCCATTCCAGGATACCAAGTTCATCTGTCTTCGTCACCTCACCGTCAGGACGGTAGAATTTCAGGCCATTGCGGTCAGCCGGGATGTGGCTGCCAGTCACCATAATTGCAGGCACCTTGCGGCGTAGCGCTTCCAGCGCGAGAGCAGGGGTCGGAAGTTCCCCGCAATCGACTGCGGCGTAGCCTTCGGCTGCCGCTGCGGTAAGGCAGGCGCGGGCAATAGACGGGCTGCTGTCTCGAAGATCGTAACCAACCAGAATGGTCCGGGCGTCAGCATTGCCAGTTTCTTCCATATGGCGAAGGAAGGCTCTGACATAGCCAGCGCAAACCTCGGGCCGGAGCTGGGTGACCAGGCCACGCAGGCCGCTTGTTCCGAATTTCAGTTCTTCCATGCGCGCTATCTATCGGGCAGACGTGGCAATGCCAAGTGCCTGCCCAGGCGGCGGGTCAACCCAACCTGTGGTAGATTCTATTGCCGTCGGCGCACCAGTGCATCGACTGCAATTGCTTCCGTCCCGGTGAGGATCAATGGATTGACGTCCAGCTCCTCGATCGCATCCGATTGATGCAGTGCACAATTTCCGATGCGCCAGGCGGCGTCGATTGCAGCTTCCATATTGACCGCTGGCCTGCCGCGGAAACCGGTGAGGAGCGGCGCGGATTTTAGTGAAAGCAGAGCGGCGCGGATGTCGTCGCGGCTGGCGGGCAGGAGTAGCGAAGCCGTATCCTTCCACAGCTCGACCATGATGCCGCCGGCACCGAGGGTCAGGTAGAGGCCGAATTGCGGATCACGCGCGATGCCGACAATCAGTTCGGCGACCGCGTCCTGCACCATCTTCTCGACCAGGAAATCGCAATTGAGTTGCGCCAGCTGGGCGCAGGCCGCGCGGACAGCATCCGCATCCTTCAGGTTCAGCTTGACTGCCGACATCTCGGTCTTGTGCAGCAGATGCTCCCCTACCCCCTTGAGCACGACGGGATAGCCAACGCGGCCGGCAATCGCCACGGCATCATCAGAAGACTTTGCAATGCCGCCCTCAGGCGTGACGACGCCAATCTTGCGTAGGATGGATTTCGACGACCACTCGTCGATCGCCCTGGCTTCGCCTGCACCGGGCCGAGGCTGCACCGCCAGCGGTTCCGGTCTCTTGCCTGCCCAAGCACGGCCAACACAGGCAGCATTGGCAGCGGCTTTCAACGTCGCGTCCAGGCCCATCATCGGCGCGATGCCGTGCGCAAGCAGCAGGTCGGCGTGTTCCTCGGTCATGTTCTCGGGCAGACTGGAGACAATGGCAAAGCGCCCGCCGGCATTGGTGTGCGCAGTGATGGCGGCGCGCAGTGAGGTTTCTGCGCCATTGTCGACGCACCGGTCCGGCCGGGGGAAATCCAGCACCAGGATTGTCAGACCGAAATTGCATTCCAGCATCGCTTGGTAGGTCGCGGTGAGCGCAGGCTCATTGCCCCAGATGAAGGTGTGGTAGTCGAGTGGATTGGAGATGGTGACCATCTCCGACAGCGGCGCGCGGACCTTCACCGCCTCGCCCGGCGTGAGCGGGCGCAGTTCAAGCCCGGCGGCCTCCGCCTGATCGCCGACCAGCGAAGCCTCGCCGCCGGAGCAACTCATTGAACCCAAGGTGAAATCAGGCGATGGCCCGAGCGTGTGGAGCAACTTCAGCGTTTCCACAAACTCGTCCAGCGCGCGAACACGCTTGACGGCGCAGCGGGCAAAGAAGGCATCCGACAGCGCGTCCGCACCAGCCAGCGACGCGGTGTGCGAGACGGTCATGGCCTGCGCCGCAGCCGAAGTGCCGACTTTCAGCGCGACGACCGGCACCTTTCGCTCGCGTGCCTTGGCAAAGACGCGCTCCAGACGCTGGATGTCGTCAAAGCCCTCGATGTGCAGACCGAGCACGGTGACGCGCGGGTCATCTATTGCGGCCTCGGCGAGTTCCGACAGGCCGGTCTGCGCCTGATTGCCGGCGGTCAGCACATAGGCGATTGGCAGGCCGCGCCGCTGCATGGTGAGATTGATGGCAATGTTGGAGGACTGAACGATGATCGCGGCGCCCGTCTCCACCCGCTTGCCGCCATGCTGATCCGGCCAGAGCAGTGCACCATCGAGATAATTGATGAAGCCGTAGCAGTTTGGTCCGAGCAGCGGCATTTCACCTGCGGCTTCCAACAGCGCGCGATTGCGCTCCGCGCCATCGGCCACCTCGGAAAAGCCGGCAGCAAAGCAGACCGCGCCCCCTGCCCCGCGCGCCGAGAGTTCGCCCACGACCTGAATGGCAAGGTCGCGGTTGACGCCGATGAAGCTGACATCCGGCGCGCCGGGCAGTTCGGCGACCGAACGGTAGCAGCGCACGCCCTCGATCTCGTCGCGGTTCGGGTGGACCGGCCAAAGGTCTCCGGCAAAGCCCATCTTGCGGCATTGTTTCAAAACCGCCGCTGACCAGCTTCCGCCGAACACGGCAATCGACTTCGGGCGCAGGACGCGCGACAGATCTTTGGTCACGTTCAGGCTCCGAGCGGGCGCAGCAGGTCACGCGCAATGATGTGGCGCTGAACTTCGCTGGTGCCATCCCAGATGCGCTCGACGCGGGCATCGCGCCAGAAGCGCTCCAGCGGCAGATCGTCCATCAGGCCCATGCCGCCATGCACCTGGATGGCGCGGTCTGTGACGCGCCCCAGCATCTCGGTGGCGAAGAGTTTTGCCTGCGCGATCTCGCGATTTGCCAACAGGCCCTGATCCAGCCGCCACGCGGCCGCGAGTGTGAGCCAATCCGAGGCGTCGATCTCGGTGATCGAATCGGCGAGTTGGAAGCCGACGCCCTGGAACCGGCCAATGGGCTGGCCGAACTGTTTGCGCTGCGCTGCATAATCCACCATCAGATCGAAGGCGCGGCGCGCGCGGCCAACCGCCATCGCGGCCACCGTCAGGCGGGTTGCGGAGAGCCACTCGTTCATCACCGCAAAGCCGCCATCGACCTCGCCGAGCACCTGCGCATCCGGCAGGCGGCAATTGTCGAATTCAAGGATCATGTTCTTGTAGCCGCGGTGGCTGACCGACTTGTAGCCCTCGCGAATGGTGAAGCCAGGCGTGCCGCGATCCACCAGGAAGGTGGTGATGCGCTTCTTCGGGCCAGCCGATGTCTGGTCCTCGCCGGTTGCCATGAAGGTGATGACGAAATCCGCGTGCTCGGCACCCGAAATGAAGTGCTTGGTGCCGTTCAGGATCCAGTCGCCCCCGTCGCGCTTTGCGTTGGCCTTCATGCCCCGGATGTCGGAGCCGGCGTCCGGTTCGGTCATGGCCAGCGCGTCCATGCGCTCGCCGCGCACCGCCGGGGTGAGGTAGCGCTCGACCTGCTCGCCACGGCAGGCCATCAGTATGTTCTGCGGGCGCCCGAAGAAGTGCGTCAGCGCCATCGAGCCACGGCCAAGCTCGCGCTCGACCAGCACGAAGTCGACATGCGACAGGCCCGGACCGCCCGCCGATTCGGGGAAATTGCAGGCATAAAAGCCGAGCTCGATGGTTTTGCGCTTGATCTGCTCGCCGAGCTCTTCCGGCACATATCCGAGCTTTTCGACGGTCGCTTCGTGCGGATAAATCTCGGTTTCGACGAAGCCGCGCACCGTCTCGACGATCATCTCCTGTTCCTGGGTCAGACCGAAATTCATGTGCCTCTCCGCAAACATGCCGGGCCAACGGCTGGCGCAGCAGCCGGGCTCGTGGTGGGGTGCTTCGCTTCGCTTCTCAACCGCGCTATGGTGGCGGCATCACGCACAGAAACGGACGCCGCATGAACATCCGCCTGAACAATCTCGCCGAATTGACCGCGCTGCGCCATGACCTGCACGCGCATCCCGAGTTGGGGCTTGAGGAGCATAGGACCTCTGAGATCGTGGCGCAGCAGCTGGAAGCGATGGGCTACGCGGTGACGCGGGGCATTGGCACGACCGGGCTTGTCGCGACGCTGACCAACGGGACGAGCAAGCGCTCCATTGGCATTCGCGCCGACATGGACGCGCTGCCTATTCTGGAGGAGACCGGCCTGCCCTATGCCTCGAAGACACCTGGGCTGATGCATGCCTGCGGCCATGACGGGCACACTACGATGCTGCTGGGAGCTGCGAAGGCTCTGGCCGAACGGCGCAACTTTGATGGCACGATCCACCTGATTTTCCAGCCAGCCGAGGAGAATGCGGGCGGCGCAAAGATCATGGTCGATGAGGGGATTTTCGAGCGCTTCCCTTGCGACGCGGTGTTCGCCCTGCATAACGATCCGGCGATCCCGTTCGGCAAGTTTGCGTTCCGTGAAGGGCCGGTGATGGCGGCGGTTGATGAGGCGGTGATCACCGTGAATGGCTCGGGCGGGCATGGCTCCGAGCCAGAGTTCACCGCTGACCCTATCACCTGCGGTGCGTCCATTGTGATGGCGCTGCAGACGATTATCTCGCGCAATATTGCCGCGCTCGATCCGGCTGTTGTGACCGTCGCGGCTTTCCATGGTGGTTCGGCCAGCAACATCATCCCGTCGAGCGCCGAAATAGTGGTCGGCATTCGCAGCTTCTCGCCGACCGTGCGCGACGAGATCGAGCGCCGCATCAAGCTGGTCGCTACAAGCCAGGCCGAGAGTTTCGGCATGACAGCGATGGTTGCCTACAAGCGCGATTATGACGCCACGATCAACCATAAGGCCGAGACGGACTTCGCCCGCGAGGTTGCAATCAAATTCGCCGGAGCGGAGAATGTGTTCGACCTCGAGCGGCCCTATATGGGCAGCGAGGATTTTGCCTATATGCTGGTCGAGCGACCGGGAACCTACCTGTTTCTGGGGTCGGCTGGCGAGGGGCAGAATTTCCCGCTGCACCATCCGTCGTACAACTTCAACGACGACCTGATCCCCATCGGCGCGGCCTTCTGGACCGAGCTCGCAGAGGCTTATTTGCGGCCGCGTTGAGACTGTCATGCTGCCATCACCTTGCGGCGATCCGCGATCACCGCCTGCGCCGCGTTATGACCCGGCGCGCCTGTGACCCCACCACCCGGATGGGTGCCCGAGCCGCACATATAGAGCCCGGCAATCGGCGCGCGGTAGTCGGCATTCCCCAGCATTGGCCGCGCCGAGAACAGCTGATCCAGCGACAGCGCTCCGTGGAAAATATCGCCGCCGATCAGCCCGAATGTGCGCTCCAGATCGAGCGGTGAATTGATCTGCCGCCCGACCACTGACTTCGCAAAACCCGGCGCGTACTTGTCGACCGTCGCGATCATCAGGTCGGCAACTTCTTCGCGATGATCATCCCATGTGCGGCCGCCCGAAAGCTGCGGCTGCACATGCTGGCAAAACAGGCTGGCGACATGCGCGCCTTTCGGTGCCAGGCTGTCATCCAGCGTCGAGGGGATCAGCATCTCGACAATCGGCTCCTTGCTCCAGCCGTTCTGCCGCGCGTCGAGCCAGGCCCGGTCCATGTAATCCAGGCTCGGCGCAATGATGATGCCCGACGTGTGGTGGTCCGCCAGATCGAGCCCCGGCAGCGCCGAGAAACTCGGCAGTTCCGACAGCGCAACATTCATCCGGAAGGTGCCGGAGCCATTCTTCCAGCGCCCGATGCGCTGCGCAAATTCCGCCGGCAGCGCACCGTCCGGCACCAGCTTTCCAAATAGCAGTTTCGGGTTCAGGTTGGAGATAACCGCCCGCCCGCGAATGCTGCGCCCGTCCTCCAGCACAACGCCCGCCGCGCGGCCCTTCTCGACGATCACTTCCTTTACACCGGCATCCAGCTCGATCTCGACGCCGCGCTCGGCGCAGGCTTTTGCCATCGCCTGGGTGATAGCCCCCATGCCGCCAATCGCGTGGCCCCACGCGCCCTTTTTACCGTTCACCTCGCCGAACACATGGTGCAGCAAAACGTAAGCCGTGTTCGGCGTATACGGGCTGGCAAAATTTCCGACGATGCTATCGAAGCCGAACAGCGCCTTGACGATATCCGTCTCGAACCAGCCGTCGAGATAATCCGCCGCCGATTTCGTGAAAAGGTCGAGCAGTGCGCGCCGCCGTTCGGGCGAGAGGTTGCGCAGCCGGTTTCCCTGCTTCAACCCTCGAATACCCTCCGACAAAGTCGCGCCCCAGCCGCCGCCTTCGACCATGTTCGGCGGTTGCTGAAGAACTAGGTCGCGCAGCACGTCGCCAATCGCGTCGATCTCCGCGCCATAGGCGTCATAGGCCTTGGCGTCGCGCGCGCTGAAGCGGGCGATCTCGCCTCGCGTCACGCCTTCGCCGGCCTTCAGATATTGGCCGTCGGGCGTCGGCAGAAAATTCGCCAGCCGCCGCTCCACCACCTTCAGTCCGTGGCGCGGCAGATCCAGATCGCGGATCACTTTCGGGTTGAGCAGGCTCACTGTGTAGCTCGCAACCGAGTTGCGGAAGCCGGGATGAAACTCCTCCGTCACCGCTGCACCGCCGACAACCTTGCGGCGCTCGACGATCTTCACCTTGAACCCGGCGGACGCCAGATAGGCGGCGCAGACGAGCCCGTTGTGCCCCGCCCCGATGATGACGACGTCATGCCGCTGCGACAATCATTTCCCCTTCCAGACAGGATCGCGCTTCTCGGCGAACGCCTTGAAACCTTCCTGTCCATCTTCCGAACTGTAGAGTGCGTCAACCGCCGGCCAGGCGCAGGCGCGGATTGCGGTGATTGCCTCCTGGAAGCCCATCGACTCGGCCCGCCGCGCCACTTCCTTGATCGAGGCAAACACCAGCTGCGGCCCGGCATCCAGCTGCCGCGCGATTTCCCAGACCCGCGCTTCGAGCGCGTCTGCCGGCAGCACCTCATTCACCAGCCCCCAGCGATGTGCCTCGGCTGCATCCATCCAGCGCCCGGTCAGCAACAGATCCATCGCGATATGATAGGGAATACGCTTTGGCAGCTTGATCGAGGCAGCATCGGCGAGCGTGCCTGCGCGGATTTCAGGCAGCGAAAAGCTCGAATGTTCGGACGCATAGATCAGGTCGCAGGACAGCGCGATCT
>CAYZQP010000077.1:13331-14161 GCA_964480545.1 uncultured Mesorhizobium sp.
TCCGGCAATTCCTGCAAACCGCCGAACCCGCCGACACCATAATCGCCCAGCACATCATCGCCACCGGCAGCAGCTTTCAGGTCCCAGCCGGCCGAGAAGAAGCGATCACCCTCGGTGCGGAAGATGCCGACCTTTAACGTGGGATCGTCGCGGAAGGCTGCCCAAGTCTGGCCGAGTTCGCGTGAGGTTACAAGGTCGATGGCGTTCGCCTTCGGCCGGTCCAGCGTCACCTCAAGAATGCCGCCCTCGCGACGCGTGCGGATCGTGTCAGACATTCGCTACCTCGCCATTTGGCTGGACAGAGGTCGACCCCCTCTCCGTCTCGCTTCGCTCGCCACCTCTCCCCCGATTGCTGGGGGAGAGGATAGGCGCGCGTTCTGTTGCGTAGAGACGGTTGCCGATCCTGGCTCCTATCCTCTCCCTCCGGAGGGGGGAGAGGTGGCGGCACGCAGCGCCGACGGAGAGGGGGAAGGCAGTTGTCATTTGCGATGTGGTCACCGGCATTTCTCCTCGGCTACCCTGCCTCATCCGTCTTTGCGCCGCCAGCCAGCTGCGCCTCATAGGCTTTCAACGTCGCGCCAGCGCCCCAGTCATTGACGCTGAGCGCCCGCATGATCGCAACCAGATTGTCGTCGCGGATGCGTTCAAGGTCGCGGATACCGTGATGGCCGGATTGCGCATCCGACTGCGCAGCTATCTTGTCCACCAGTTCGTCGGTGAGTTCCGGCACATCCATCAGCTTGGTCCACGGCCATTTCAGTGCCGGGCCGAACTGTGCCAGGAAGTGCCGCATGCCAGCCTCGCCGCCGGCGATGCGATAGGTCTGGAAC
>CAYZQP010000078.1:0-3590 GCA_964480545.1 uncultured Mesorhizobium sp.
CTTGCGGCGTCGCTGCTGTTCCTGATCGGCGTCAGCCTGATCTACGGCGTGACCGGCACGCTCAACATGGCCGATCTCGCCGTGCGCATCCATTCGATCCGCCAGGAAGATATCGTGCTGTTCGAGGCGGGTGCCGCGATCCTCGGCGTTGCTTTCGTGATCAAGGCCGGCATGTGGCCGCTCTCGTTCTGGCTGCCTGCTGCCTACACCGCTGCGGCAGCACCGGTGGCAGCGGTCTTCGCCATTCTGTCGAAGGTCGGCGTTTACGTGCTGATGCGCATCACGCTGCTGCTGTTCGGCTCTGATGCCGGCGCACTGACCGGCTTCGGCGGACCGTTCCTGTTCTATGGCGGCATGGCGACGATTACGTTCGGAGCCATCGGCCTGCTCGCGTCGCAGTCCATGTCACGGCTTGCCGCCTATTATGTGATGGTCTCGTCTGGCACGATGCTGACGGCGATTGGCATGGGCGATCAGGCAATCATTGCCAGCGCCTTGTTCTACCTTGTCAGTTCCACGCTGACGATCGGCGCGCTGTTCCTGCTGGTCGAACTGGTCGAGCGCGCGCAGGAGCCCGGTGCAAACCTTCTGACCGTCACCATGGAAGCCTATGGCGATGACCAGGAGGAAGAGGTCAAGGAAGAAGAGGGCGGCGTGGTTCTGCCCGGCGCGCTGCTGGTGCTGTCGAGCTGCTTCTTCTGCGTAGTTCTCCTTCTGGCCGGTATGCCGCCGCTCTCCGGATTCCTTGCCAAGTTTGCGATGCTGACGGCGATGCTGAACCTGAATGGTCTCGGCGATCCCCAGGCGATCCCGGCGCGGACCTGGGCATTTGCAGCGCTGCTGATCTTTGCCGGCCTGGCCGCGCTGATCTCGCTGACGCGCACGGGCATCAGAACGTTCTGGGCACCGCTCGAACTGGTGGTGCCGCGCGTGCGCATGCTGGAAATCGCACCAATCTTCGGACTGATTGCACTGTGCTTCCTGCTGACGATCCAGGGTGGCGAGCTGATGCGCTACGCCGATGCGGCGGCGCGCGGGCTGCATCGCTCGGAAAACTATGTCGGCCGCGTTCTGCCAGGTGTTCTGCCTCCTGCGAGGGAGACACAATGAAGGCTTTCCAGCACCCGATCCTGATCGTTCTGATCCTGCTGTTCTGGATGTTCCTGACGTCGTTTTCGCCGGGGCAATTCCTGATGGGCACTGGCATCGCGCTGTTCGCGGCATGGTCCTACAGCGCGCTCGATCCGCCTCGCGTCCATATCCGCAGCTGGAGCGCGGTGTTCCGGCTGACCGGCTCCGTCTTCGTGGACATCATCACGTCCAACATCGCCGTCGCGCGGCTGTTGCTGGGCAAGAACCCGGAGCGCCGCTCCGGCTTTGTCGCCATTCCGCTTGAACTGCGCGACCGCACCGGTCTGGCGCTGCTGGCGCTGATCATCAACAATGCCCCGGGCACCGCCTGGCTCGAATATGACAGCAAGACCGGCATCGTGCTGACCCATGTCTTCGATTATCATGCCGATGACGAGGATTGGCCGCGCACGGTCAAGGAACGCTACGAAAAACCGCTGAGGGAGATTTTCGAATGAGCGCTTCGACTATCCTCACCTGGTCGCTGTATGCTGCACAGGGCATGCTGATCCTGGCGATGGCGATCAATGCCTGGCGTGTTGTGCGCGGGCCGCGCGCGCAGGACCGGGTGCTGTGCCTGGATGCGATGTACGCAAACGCCATTCTGCTGATCATCACGTTTGGCATCCGCACCGGCAGCCAGCTCTATTTCGAGGCAGCCCTTGTAATCGCGGTCATCGGCTTTGTCTCGAGCGTGGCGCTGTCGAAATTCCTGATGCGCGGGGAGGTGATCGAATGACACCTGACCTGCCGCTCTGGGCGGCGATCCTTACCTCGTTTTTTCTGCTTCTTGGCGCCAGCGTCACACTGCTCGGTGCCATCGGCACATTGCGTCTCAAAAACTTCTTTGACCGCATGCACGCGCCAACGTTGGGGGTGAGCTGGGGCTCTGCGGCAATCCTGATTGCCTCGATGATCTGCTTTACCGTGATGCAATCGCGCCCGGTCATCCACGAGTTCATCATCGGCGTGTTTCTGATGGTCACAACGCCGGTCACGCTGATTCTTTTGGGGCGCGCGGCACTCTACCGCGAGCGCAACGAGAATAACGAGAGCGTGCCGCCGATCACCATCGTTGCCGGCAGCTTCGAAATTGCGGTGCAGGATGATGATGAGGTTACGGAGATAAAGGCTGAGGAAGCCAGTTGAAGGGCAAGGGCTTGCCAAACCGGAACCTGCGTCCCACATTGCCTTCGTGTTCAACAATTGAAAGGAGGTGATCCGATGTCGAGTGTTATCGTTTTCCAGAGCGTGGTCCCGGCGGATCTCCTTCGCGAAGGGCAGTCCCTTCGCTGAAGCACTTCCGTTGTGCCTGATCTCAGGCAGCCGCGCTTGCGGACGAAAACACGAGAGGCCGTCCCCCGATCAGAAGGGACGGCCTCTTCTTTTCCAGACCTGGCAATCTTTGCGCGCCCCGTCAGCCCCGAAGGCCGCGCCGATTGCTTCTTGCCTGGAACAATCTCAACCCCGATTAACCGCTCAGGCGGACCTTCTCGATATTGGCAGTGATCGAGTCGAATGCCCGCTTCAGTTCCTCGCCGCTTGAGGCGTCGAAGAAGTGGATCACGGCAGCCGTGTCGGGCGATGCGCAATCACGAAGCACCTGCTTGGCGCGTTCATCGGTCAGCATAAAGCCAATGGTGAAGACCTCGACATTGTTGCCCTTCATCTGGTCGCACAGGGCGCGGGCATAGTTGTTCGACGGCTCAACATTCTCGTCAGCGATGCCTGCGCGGTTGACGCCGACATAGGCCGTGTTGAACTCACCATCCGTCATCAGCACTGCGATTTTCTTCACGTTGGACGTGTAGGCGGCAGGAGCGGCGCGATTGAAGCCATTGTCCTTCAGGAAGTTGCCCCACTTCGGCGACAGCAGATACTGGGTCCACTGGATGCCGATATGGCCAGCAGTGGTCCCGGCAGCGGTGAAATTCTGGATCTGGCTTTTCAGAAGATTGCCGTCAGCGGTCAACGGAACAACCTCTGCATTGGGGCAGATCCCGGTTGCGCGGCGCAACCGCTTGTCGCGGTTGACAGTTGCAACATACGGGTTCTCGTCGGACACATCGATACGCGCTACCCCATCCTCATCAACCAGCTTACGCTCGGTGGCGCAGTTGTCGCCAAGCAGGGACTGTACGACGCCGAGGGCCGCCTTGACCGGGCGCATGATGCTGGTGTTCAGCTCATCCAGCCCGATCGGACGATCAAAGGTCAGAGGGTTTGCACCCGAAAGAGCGCCCAGCGCGGCGGTGACAGCATCGCCTTCATAGAAGACGGATTCGCCAAGTCTGTTGCCGGTGTTGACGCCCTGCGAATAGGGAACCAGCGCGACGCGAATGCGCGGATCGCTTGGGTTGGTGTTACGGCGCAGGAGGTCATCAACCGCGTCGCTTGCAGCGTCCTTGAGGTTGTCGAGCTTGCTCTGCCACCAGCCGTTCTTGTAGGTGCCTTCCGAG
>CAYZQP010000078.1:3600-12273 GCA_964480545.1 uncultured Mesorhizobium sp.
CTTCCGAGGCCATCGAGCCAGTGATGTCGAGCATCATTGCGACCTCAACCTTGCGGTCGCTGTAGATTGCGGTCGAGGCGGCGGCAACGCGGTGGTACTTCTCCATCCCGAAAAGCGGAAACGCGACACCGACCTGCGAGGCGGCGGTTGCCCTGACGGTCTTGTCGGTCGGATTGATGGTCAGCTCTTCGAGCGTGAAGATGCCACCGGTCGCAAAGCCACCGGTTGAGTTTGCCTGCAGCAGGTCCTGGACAACCTGGCGAGCATCAGCTTCGCGGATACGGCCGGTTGTGAGGTCGCGTGCCGTCGATGTGACCGCTGCGTCCAGAGCCTGGCTGAGATTGGTCTTCGTGTGATAGAGCTGGGCGACGTTGACACCCAGTCCAACAGCGCCAAACAGCGCGCACATGCCGATCGCCGTCAGCATGACGAAATTGCCATCTTCATCCCGGATGAGCTTCTTCAGGTTGTTCCGCATCTTACACTCCATGACCGCCTTGAGCGAATTGCAGGAGTGGTTGCAGGTTGCAGGCCAACCTCGGAACGGCCCGGGAGAATATTGGCTATGTCATTGTTTTATAGCGATTTTCTGTGCGGCGTATGGTTAAGTGAACCCTAAGATCAGAATGGGTGTCTCATAACCGCACAACCCTGCTGTGTCGCACCGGAACAGACGTGTGCGATGGGACAGTCCGGGTCCGGAACACCTTGTCAGAAAAGCCGGAACCGTTTGGGGGCGGGTTCGCCGGGATCGACGCCGGGATCGTCCGGACGGCGGGCCAACTGACCATCGTCGCTGACAAGCGCCGGCTTTGCAGGATTCTCCTCAGGCGCGGGAGCCTCGGGTTCTGGCTCCACGATGATCTCCGCCTCGATGATTTCGGGGTCAGGCTCGCGCGGAGCGACGGGCTCTGACTGGATCTCAGCCTGTGCCTCGATCATTGGTGCGGGCTCAGCCTTTTCGATTTCGATGGTCTGCGCCAGACGCTCGCCGGGAACCTTCCACTCGAACGCATCGATGCGGCCGGACACCGGCGAGACCGGCATCCAGGTTTCCGAGATGAAACCATCGGCGACCCAGGCCGGATCGCGCGGTGCGCGCAGCGCCTTGGCCAGCCACTGCCGCACCTTGCCTTCGCCGGCACCCTCGGCCTCTTCGATATCGGCCATCAAAAGGTAGGCGCTCTCGCGCGGCCCGAGCCGCAGCGCGGCCTCGGTCTCCGATCGCGCCAGCTTCAGCTCCTGCGCTTCCAGTGCGGCGCGGGCGACAATCAGCGAACTCTCGACATTGTTGGAGCGCAGCTTTTGCAGGTGCTTTGCGCGATTCAGGCGGTCATAGGTGGCATCGCCGTGACGCGCATGGGTGAAGAGGTCGGCCACCTGCGGGTGCGGGTTCTCGCGCCAGGCGTTTTCCAGCAGTTTCGAGCCCTTGCGGGTTTCATCACCCCGGAACAGAGCCCGCGCCGCGACCAGCACGGCGGGGATGAATGTGGGCTCAAGCTTCACGGCCTCGAGGGCAGCCGCACGGGCACCGGTCGCATCCTTCTCGAAGCTCTCCATAGCCTTGGCGGTAAGCAGCACAGCCTTGCGTCGCTTGGCTGCGGCCTTGTCGAGATAGCCGCCAACGCGCTCGGCCTCGACCAGCTTCAGCGCGGCATCCCACTCGCCCTCTTCGGTCTTCAGCGCGATGGTTTCATCGGCAGCCCAGCCGAGCTGCGGCGCGATCTCGGTTGCCTTGGAGGCGTAGTGGCGCGCGGCAGTCTTGTCGCCCAGGCGCTCGGCCTGCATGTAAAGACCGCGCAATGCGAGCAGCCGCATCTCCGGGTCTTCCAGCATTTTCTCGTATTTTTCGCGCGCACCGGCGGGGTTGCCCTCCAGCTCCAGCGCCTGCGCCTCAAGCAAATGGATCAGCGGCTCCTGATCCGAATTGATCAGCTTGGCTGCCTGCTTCTTGAGCGAGCGCGCTCGCACGGCATCGCCAGAGCCGGCTGCGATCAGCCCGCTCGACAAGGCCTGATAGCCGCGATCGCGCTGGCGTACGCGAAAATAACGCGTCACCGTGTAGGGGCTGTACCAGAGTGCCTTGAGCAGCCACCAGGTGATCATGATCGCAGCGACAATCGCGGTGACAATCACGGCCGCCATCATCAGCGAGACCTGGTACTGATAGCCATCAAAGGTGACGACCATGTCGCCCGGCCGGTCTGCCAGCCAGGCAAAGCCGAAGGCGAGAAGCCCGATCAGCAGCACATAGATGAGGATACGGATCATTACGCAGCCTTCATTGCATTGGCGACCAGCTGGTCAACGAGTCTGGTGGCGTCGAGCCGCCCTTTGACCTGGGCGACATAGGCCGCACCGGCGGATTTTACGGCTTCCGGCATGGCGTCATACTCGGTCAGCGCATCGGTGAAGCGGCCAGCCTTGATGGCAACCTCCATGCGGGCGACGCGCGCGCCAGCGTCTTCGCCAGCGACTTCGCCGACCGGCCGGACTTTGACCACCGAGCGTGCGGAATCGAACAGGCGCGAAACCAGCCCGGCATTTTCGTCAACAGGTGGAACGTCGGCTGCGACCATGGCCTCGGCGACCGGGCCGAAGCTGTCAATGAGCGTCTTTTCAGTGGCGACACCCGCCTGCGCCAGCGGACGCAGTGGCTCAAGTTCTGCGGCACTTGGCGCGATAGCCGCCAGCGTTTCCAGCTCAGCGGTGAACGGGCCACCGCGATCAACGGCAGATTTCAGCGCGGCTGCAGCGATGGCCAGAGCGACCTTCGGCTGCGATGCCTGCTGCTCGACCTGACCAGTCAGGCCGGCAACGGATTGCTCGAGCGCTGAAATGCGGCCATCGCTCTTGGTGATGGCTTCGGTTGCAACGGTGATCTGGCCCTCAATGCTGGTGATCTTTTCGGTCACCTCGGTGGCAGGTGCAGTGGCTTTGGCCTCCAACTCCTTCACCTTCGCATCAAGTGCGGCGATGGTCTGCGCCGGGTTGCTTGCCTCCAGCTCCTGCAGCTTGCTGTTCAGTGCGGCAACGGCGGCATTGTCGCCGCCGGAACCCGACTGCACGGCCGTCTGAAGTTGCGACAGCTCACCCTTCAGCGATTCGATGGAAGCCGCAATCGCCGGGTCAGCCGCGGGGGCTTGCGGTGCAGGCGCGGCTTTGAGCGCTGCGAGCTCCTGTTTCAGGGCAGCGAGTTCTGCTTCCACGGGTGCCAGGGACACTGGCGGCGTTGCCGGTGTGCTCGCGGCCGTTGCGCCGGGCGATGACATCACGCCGGCCCATTGCAGGCCCATGACACCGGCCAGCGCCAGCGCTGCGCCAATCAGGCCACCGGCGATGCCCGAGCCGCGCCTGGCGGCTGGGGGCGGTGGTTCTGATGAGTATGTCGGGCCTGGAGTTGGCTCGGGCTTGCGCTCGGATTCGCGCGCCGGCTCATACTCCGGAGCGGGTTCGCTAATCTGCTCGGACGGTTCGGGTTGGCTGGCTGCCGCTTCATTATGATCGATATCGTTCAGAAGCGTGTCGCGCCTTTCAGCAGCGGCTTCAAACACGCCGGCAGCCTCGGCTGCGGTCTCATGCGCTTCAGCCGCGACATCCTGCGCGGCAGCAGCACCTTCGTCCTTCACCTCGCTCGCGGCAAGATTGATGGTGATCGGCTCGCGCTGGCGTTTCTGATGGCGCGTCCTCGGTGTCTTGACCATGAATCTGGTTCCCCGAAAGTCCCTGTTTCCACAAGTAGCCCGGTTAGAGCAGGCGATAAAGGTCGAATCAACCTTGCTTTGGATTGAGCAGTGCCAGCATGCCGGATTCGTTGGGCGTTTTCGCGACCCGGATCTCGGCATCCAGCGGCGGCAACAGCATGTCGGCAATGCGCTGCGATATACAGCAGGCGATGGAACCGGCCAGCGCGCGCCGGATTTCGGGCCGCTCGCGCAACTGGTTCAGGGCGTTGGCCGCGCCGGCCGAATAGACCAGCACGGCGTCAATAGGTCGCTCCAGCACGGCCAGGTCAGCGTCCGCAGGCGTCATCGCAACGGCGTCGTAAACATCCACTGTCTGTGTGGTGATTCCCGCCGTTGCGAGCATGGAGCCGATATCCGCCGCACGCACGCGGCCAGCGAGATAGAGCGCGCGCTGACCCGAGGAAGCCTCCTGATATATCAGGCGAACCAGCGCCTCTGCATCGGCATCGACATCCGAGACGACGGCAAAGCCGGCCTGCCGTGCGGCTTCAGCCGTGGCGGTTCCCACAGCATAGACCGGCAGGTGACTGACTACGGCGAGCAACTCGCCCGGCGCGTGGCGCACAGCATTGGCGCTGGTCAGCACCACCAGGCCGAAGCCCGAAATGTCGAGCGGTGCGATCGGCAGCGGCTTAATGTCGGATAGCGGCAGCACCACCGGCTCATGGCCCATTTCCACCAGCCGCTGCGCTGTGGCAGATGCGCCCGGCTCCGGCCGTGTGACCAGAACCCGCATCAGGCCCAGCTGTCGAAGAAGGCGGGTCCGGCCTTGGCGCGGATCTCTGCGCCGGCGTCTGCGCCGAGACGGGCGGCCTCCGAGACAGGGCCACTTGTGGTGATCGTATGCGACAGTGTGCCATCCGGCGTCAGGATCAGCCCGGAGAAGGTGAGGCTATCGCCAGACACCGATGCATAGCCGGCAATCGGTGTGCGGCACGAGCCATCGAGACTGCCCAGAAACGCGCGTTCGCAGGCAAGCGCCGCTGATGTATCAGCATTGTTGATCGCCTGCAGAAGCTCGCGTGTCTTGTCATCGCCGATGCGGCTTTCGATGCAGATCGCGCCTTGCCCCGGTGCTGGCGGGAACGCTTCCAGGCTCATGATGTCGGTCGCGAGTTCAGCCTGTCCGAGACGCTTCAGCCCGGCCAATGCCAGGATCGTTCCGTCAGCGACACCATCGTCAAGCTTGCGCAGGCGCGTCTGCACATTGCCGCGGAAGATGATGACGTTGAGGTCCGGGCGCAGACGCCGGATCAGCGCCTGCCGGCGCAGTGAAGAGGAGCCAACCGTGGCACCCTGCGGCAGATCGGCAATGCGGGGTGCTACCGGGCTCAGAAACGCATCACGCGCATCTTCGCGCGGCAGGAAGGCCGATAGCTCCAGCCCGTCCGGCAGTGTGGTCGGCATGTCCTTGGACGAGTGCACGGCGATATCGATGCGGCCATCCAGCATGGCCTGCTCGATTTCCTTGGTGAACAGGCCCTTGCCACCGGCCTCCGACAGCGGGCGATCCTGGATCTGGTCGCCGGTCGTCTGGATCACCACGACCTCAAACGCATCTTCCGGCAGGCCATGCGCGGCCATCAGCCGGGCCCGGGTTTCGTGCGCCTGGGCCAGCGCCAGCGGGCTGCCGCGCGTGCCGATGCGAAGGGTGAAGCTTGGCATGATCTTCCTGTTGCCCTATCTGGCAGCGTGATACCCGCTTGAACCCCGTCCCGCAATCGAACCGGTAGCGACCAATTGATCCGTGTCCTGGGCATAGAGACGAGCTGTGATGAAACCGCCGCCAGCATTGTCGAGCTGGCTGATGGCGAAGCGCCACGCATCCTCTCCAACGTCGTGCTGTCGCAGATCGAGGAGCACGCGGCCTTCGGCGGCGTGGTGCCGGAAATCGCCGCGCGCGCCCATGTCGAGGCGCTGGACGGGATTGTCGAGGCCGCGCTGGATGAAGCCGGCGTAGATTTGTCCGGCGTGGATGCGGTTGCCGCCACGGCGGGGCCAGGGCTGGTCGGCGGGTTGCTGGTCGGGCTCATGACGGCGAAGGCCATCGCGGCCGCCTCGGGCAAGCCGCTTTTGGCTATCAACCATCTGGAGGGCCACGCGCTGACGGCGCGGCTGACCGACGGTCTGGCTTTTCCCTATCTGCTGCTGCTGGTGTCCGGCGGGCACACGCAGATCGTGCTGGTGCGCGGCGTTGGCGACTATCAGCGGTGGGCGACTACGATTGATGATGCGCTGGGCGAAGCTTTTGACAAGACAGCGAAGCTGCTTGGCCTTGGTCATCCCGGCGGACCGCTGGTCGAAAAGGCGGCGGCGTCAGGCGATGCCAGCCGCTTTGACCTGCCGCGCCCGATGAAGGGCTCACAGCAGCCGGACTTTTCCTTCTCCGGGCTGAAAACCGCCGTGCGGCAGGCTGCCCAGAGCGTCGCACCGCTGACGGATCAGGACGTCGCCGACATCTGCGCCTCATTTCAGGCTGCGGTAGCCGACACGCTGAATGATCGTGTGCGGCGGGCGCTGCTGCGGTTTCACGAGGAGTTTCCGGGCATGGGCGACCCCTCCCTCGTTGTCGCTGGCGGCGTTGCAGCCAACAGGCAGGTGCGCGCCACCTTGGAAACATTGTGCGCAAGGCACGGCTTCCGATTCATTGCGCCGCCGATGACGCTCTGCACCGACAATGCCGCGATGATCGCCTGGGCGGGCATCGAGCGCATCAGCGCCGGCATCGAAGACGGCGACGCGATGGGCTTTGCCCCGCGCTCGCGCTGGCCGCTGGACACGGCGTCCGCGCCGGTAATCGGCTCGGGCCGCAGGGGAGCCAAGGCATGAACTGGCGTGTGACGATACTCGGCGGCGGGGCCTGGGGCACAGCACTTGCGGCGACGATGCGCCGAGCCGGGCATGATGTCCGGCTCTGGGCGCGCGACGTCGAGATGGTCGAGGCCATTAATCGTGGGAAAAATCCCCGCTACCTGCCGGGCATCACGCTGCCTGAGGGTATTGGAGCGACGGTGGATGCCGAGGCCGCGCTGAACGGTACGGATTGCGTGCTGTCGGTGGTGCCGGCGCAGGCGCTGCGGCAGGTGCTGAAGCAGGTTGCACCGGTAATCCCGGAGCGGGCGCCTTTCATCCTCTGCGCCAAGGGCATCGAGCGCGATACGGGCTTGCTGTTGTCGCAGCTGACGGCGGAGTATCTGCCGCTTGAGCGTATCGGTGCGCTGTCGGGTCCAAGCTTCGCGACAGATGTTGCCAAGGGTCTGCCAACCGCCGTCGTTATCGCGATGGGCAATGAGGCCGAGGCAGTCAATCTCGCACATCGTGTCTCAACCGAAACGTTTCGCTGCTACGCCTCGGATGATCTGATTGGCGTGGAGATTGGCGGAGCGCTGAAGAACGTGTTCGCGCTGGCAGCCGGTGCTGTCACCGGCGCCGGGCTTGGTGCCAGCGCGCAGGCCGCGATGGTGACACGCGGCTTTGTCGAGCTGCGCCGCATCGCCGAGGGTTTTGGTGCAAAACCGGAAACGGTGATGGGTCTGTCTGGTCTTGGCGACCTGATGCTGACCTGCTCGACACCGCAATCGCGCAATTTCGCCTATGGCATTGCACTGGGGCGGGGCGACAGTCTGGATGGCCTGCAACTGGCTGAAGGTGTGGCAACCGCTGGTATCGCCGCCAGCATCGCCGCGAAGCGCGGTATCGAAGCGCCGATTATTTCGGCGGTCGCGGCGATTCTCGGACGACAGCTAACGGTGCAACAGGCGGTCGGAGCGCTGATGACACGGCCGCTCAAGGCCGAGACGGATTAGAGGGAGGACACACATGCTGTTTGCGTTTCTGTGCACGGACAAGCCGGGCCATCTGCAGACCCGGCTGGACAATCGTCCGGCACATGTCGAGTATCTGAACGCATTGAACGCCGATGGCCGGCTGACCTTTGCCGGACCGTTTCTGGATGGCGAGGGCAAGCCAAATGGCAGTCTCGTGGTGGTTGAGGTGACCGACCTCGCCGCAGCACAGGCAATTGCTGACAACGATCCCTACGCTAAAGCCGGGCTGTTCGAGAGCGTCGAGATCAAGCCGTGGAACTGGGTGTTCAACAAGCCGGCGTAATTAAAGCTCGCGCAGCACCGGAGCTGCCTTCTGGCCGAGAATGCGCCAGGTGCCAGCGAGGCCGAAGCCGACGGTCAACAGCAGCGACAGACCGACGGTCGCGATTGCTACTTCTGGAAGGAAGGCGGAGGGCAGTTGCATCACGCGCGCGACCACATACCAGGCTGCGACCCCGCCTGCGACAAGCGCGAAGATCGCGGTTGCCAGACCTATCAGCAGATACTCGATGGAGAAGGCCGAGATCAGCGTGCGCCGTTTCGCGCCAAGCGTCTTCAGCACCACGGCATCATGCACGCGGGCACGATTGCCCGCCGCCAGCGCACCGGCGAGCACCAGCACCGAGGCGATGAGCGCCACCGCTGCTGCCGCACGGATCGCAGTGCCAAGCTGGGCAACCAGCTGGTTCACTACGTCGAGCGCATCCTTGACCCGCACCGAGGTCACCGCCGGGTATTCGCGGGTCACGGCATTGAGCAGTTTGGACTCATCGGCGGGTGCGGCGTTTTCCATCATCAAGGTCGCCAGCCAGGCGTGAGGCGCGCCGGCAAATGTGTTCGGTGAGAACACCATGACGAAGTTGATGCCCATCGATTCCCACTGGACTTCGCGCAAGTTGGCGATGCGCGCGGTAATGTTGCGGCCCAGTACGTTAACGGTGACGGTGTCGCCGATCTTCAGGCCGATCTGCCCGGCCTCCTCCGCCGAGAAGGAGACGAGCGGCTCACCCGAATAATCCTCCGGCCACCATTGTCCGGCCGACAGGGTGGAGTTTGTCGGTACGTTCTTCGCATAGGTGATGCCGCGGTCGCCGCGCAGC
>CAYZQP010000078.1:12283-14134 GCA_964480545.1 uncultured Mesorhizobium sp.
CGCAGCACCCAGGCGCCTTCCGGCGGCACCTGCACGGTGGCGGCGTCGACGCCATTCAGCGCCACGACACGGCCACGCAGCATTGGCACACGCACCAGCTTGCCCTCGGGAGCCTGTTGCTCAACGAAGCTCGCAAAGCGCTCAACCTCGTTGGCCTGAATATCGACGAAGAAGAAGTTTGGCGCGTGCTCGGGGATCGTGCCCGCAATCTGGCGGCGCAGATTGCCGTCGATCAGCGCCAGCGTTGCCAGCAGGGTCAGGCCGAGCCCGAGCGACAGTACAACAGATGGCGTGAGCGCGCCGGGGCGGTGGATATTGCCGATGGCGAGCCGCAGCGGCGTCGAGCGCACCACCGGGCTTTTGCGTGCCAGCCACTGCACGCCCCAGGCGACAGCGCGCAGAACCAGGAACGATCCGATCATCGCCGCGACGAAGATGATCGCGATGCGCCGGTCGGTCGCCGCGAGGATGGCGAGTGCGGCCAGCGACAGCGCAATCAGCGCCGCGCAGATGACATAGACCGGCCGAGGCCAGCTGCTGCCCTCAAAACCGATCTCGCGAAACAGGGCGGTCGCCGGAATGTCGCGCGCGCGGCCAAGCGGCAGCAGCGCAAAGGCCAGCGTCACCATCACGCCGAACAGCGCGGCCATCGCGAGCGCGCCCGGGTAGATGCCGGTCTCTGCCGGCACCGGGATGAAGGACGAGAGTGCGGCACTCGCGCCAAACGGCATCAGCGCGCCGAGCACCAGACCGATGGCGATGCCGATGGCCGAGATGATCAGGATCTGCGCCAGATAGACCGAGAAGACGAAGCCGCCCGAAGCGCCAAGGCTCTTGAACGTGGCGATCACGCCACGCTTGCCGTCGAGATAGGCGCGCACCGCATTGGCGACGCCAACGCCGCCGACCACCAACGCGGTCAGACCAACCAGCGTGAGGAACTGCGAGAAACGCTGGATGTTGGCAGCCAATGCGGGCGCGGCGTTGGCGCGGGTGCGCGTTGACCAGCCGGCCTCAGGGAAGTCTGCCTTGGCGCGGTCGAGAATGGCGCGGATATCGGCATCCTGCGTGTCCGGCGCGAGCTTCAGCTTGTAGACATGCTCCACCAGACTTCCCGGCTGGATCAGCCCGGAGGCGCGCAAGCCATCCAGCGACAGTAAGAGGCGCGGTGCAAAGCCGAACCCATCGGATAGCGCATCCGGTTCTGTCACCAGTTTGGCACGCAGTTCGTAGCTCTTGCCGCCCAGACGCACGCGGTCGCCAATCTTCAGGTTCAGGCGCTCCAGCAGCAGGTCAGGCGCAGCTGCGCCAAACACACCATTGCGCTCGCCAAACAACTCGTCGCGGGGCAGGGCGGGTTCGGTGACCAATTCGCCATAGAGCGGATAGCGCGCATCGACGGCCTTGGCCTCGACCAGCGCCTGATCCGAGCCATCCTCCAGGCGCGCCATGGAGCGCATACCGGCACCCTCTCCGAGCTCCCCGAGGCCATTCAGGAAGGCGCGTTCCTTTTCACCTGCCTCGCGCTGGTTCAGCTCAAAGCGCAGGTCCGCGCCGAGCAGCGTCTGGCCTTGTGCCGCGACGCCGGTGGCAATCGAGCGCGCCACGGAATTGACGCCGCCAATGGCAGCTACGCCAAGCGCGATACAGGCGATAAAGATCAGGAAGCCGGATAGCCCGGCGCGCATTTCGCGCAGGGCAAATCGAAGAGCGAGAGAGTTCAAGCGGGCCTCGCATGGCTGAGGCTGAGAGCGCTCGCTTTATTGGCGGCACGCGAAATGCCGGATAGTTGGTTCCCCCACTCCGTCAGCGCTGCGCGCTGCCACCTCTCCCTCCGGAGGGGGGAGAGGT
>CAYZQP010000079.1:0-5443 GCA_964480545.1 uncultured Mesorhizobium sp.
ACCCCCTCACCGGTCCTGCGGACCACCTCTCCCCCTGCCCGGGGGAGAGGAGCGCCGCCACGTCATCGCGAGCAGCCGCGCCTCCAGTGCGGCCACATTCTCCTGTGAGCGCGCGCCACCCGGATTGGCCAGCCAGGCGCCATCAGCCGCCAGCCGCACGATTTCCAGCATCGGGTCGCTATCAGTGTCGCGATGTTGCTCCAGCCGGGCGAGGAACCACTCCTGCCAGCCCTGCGCCATCTGCTCATCCATCATCGCGGCCAAGCCGATCGCGTCAAACTGGCTGCCGAGCCCGAAATTCGCGCCGGTCATCAGCGTGCGCACATAGGCCCGCGTGAAGCGTCCATGCCCCGCATCATCCCTCAGACAATCCTCGATCTCCGCATCGAGCCGCTGCAGGAGGTCCGCCGACATCGCCTCAAGCAGCGCCCTCTTGTTGGCGAAGTGGTGAAACACCCCGCCCTTGGAAACCCCGGCCGCCTCGCCCACCGCCTGGATCGTCACCTCGGCCAGCCCGCTCTGCGCCGCAATGCGCAGCGCCTCGTCCAGAATGGCGCGCCGCACCAGCTCCGGCTGCTTCTTTCGCTTGTAGGCATTGCTTGTCATCAAATTGCCTTTTGACTCTTTGTTCGAGTTAAGATACCGGACGGTCGGTTTCTTATCAAGGTGACTTTTGTGACTGATAACACATCGCCCGCAGCGCTTGCCTACGACCCCGGCCCGAACTGGCAGCTGCGCTTCTGGTCGGTCTTTGGCGGCCAGGCGTCCTCGCTCATCGGCTCGGCGCTCACCCAGTTCGTGCTGATCTGGTGGATCACCGACACCACCGGCAGCGTCAGCGCGCTGGCGCTGGCCGGGCTGTTTGCGCTGCTTCCGCAAGCCCTGCTCGGGCCCATCGGCGGCGCGGTGGCAGACCGCTACAGCCGCCGCATGATCATGATCCTGGCTGATCTTATCAGCGCCGCCTGCATGCTGGTGCTGATCGTGCTGTTTCTCAACGACTCCGTCGAGCTCTGGCACATCTACCTGATGATGTTCATCCGCAGCGCGATGCAGGCGTTTCAGGGGCCGGCCGCTGCCGCCAGCACGGCCATGCTGGTGCCGCTGGCCTTCATCCCGCGCGCCGCCGGGCTCAACCAGTCGCTGATCGGCCTGATGCTGATTGCCGCAGCGCCGCTCGGTGCGCTCGCCATCGCCATCATGCCGATTGGCTATGCGCTGGCCATTGATGTCGTCACCGCGATCCTCGGCATCGTGCCGCTGCTCATCTTCCAGATCCCGCAGGAGCGCCGGAAACCGGAGGACAAGACCGGCTTCTGGAGCGACATCAAGGAGGGCTTTCATGTCGTCTGGAGCAATGACGGCCTGCGCAAGCTCTATCTGCTCCTGGCCATCGTCGTGATGTGCATCATGCCGTCCTTCACGCTGGTGCCGCTGCTGGTGAAGGAACATTTTGGCGGCGGCGCGACACAAGTCGCCATCATGGAGGCGATGGCCGGTCTCGGCATGCTGCTGGGTGGACTGCTCGCCGCGCTGTTCGCGCCGCAGAACAAAATCCACTGGATCCTCTGGGGCTTTGCGGTTTCCGGTGCGCTGCTCGGACTGGTCGGCGTTGCGCCCGCCAACATGTTCTGGCTGGCAACCGCGTTCTGGGCGCTGAGCGGCGTGATCTATATGCTGGGCAACGTACCGATCACCGCGCTGCTGCAGACCGTGGTGCCAAACCAGTTGCAGGGCCGCGTCCTGTCGCTGATGACAACGGTCGTCGCGCTTGCCGCCCCGGTTGGCCTGGCGGTGGCGACACCGCTCGGCGAGTTGATCGGCATCCAGTGGCTGTTCGTGGTCATGGGCTTTGCCAGCGCGGCAGTCGCCCTGCTCGGCTTCGCCTCGAAGTCGATCATGTCGGTCGAGCGCAGCTTCGACTGAAGCCGCGCGCAACGCAGTCAGGTGCTCACCCGGACGCTGTCCGGGTCAGCCCATGCGCTCGGATGCGTAGCTGCCAGGGCTTGCCGGGAACACGACGGTGCGGTTGCCGTTGATGAAGGTCCGGTGATGGATATGTGCGTGAATAGCGCGGGCCAGCACCTGGCTCTCCACGTCACGGCCGATCGAGACGTAATCATCGGCACTCTGCGCATGGGTGATACGCGCGGTGTCCTGCTCGATGATCGGGCCTTCATCGAGGTCGGCGGTGACGTAGTGGGCCGTCGCGCCGATCAGCTTCACGCCGCGCTCATAGGCCTGCTTGTAGGGGTTGGCACCCTTGAAGCTTGGCAGGAAGGAGTGGTGGATGTTGATGATGCGGCCAGACATCTGGCGGCACAGGTCATCCGAGAGAACCTGCATGTAGCGGGCGAGCACGATCAGTTGCGTGCCGGTCTCCTCGACCAGTTCCATCAACTGGGCCTCGGCCTTCGGCTTGTTGGCCTTGGTCACCTGGATGCGGTGGAACGGAATGTCGTCGTTCACCACCACCTTCTGGTAGTCGAAATGGTTGGACACCACGCCGACAATTTCGATGGGCAGAGCGCCGATGCGGCTGCGGTAGAGAATGTCGTTCAGGCAGTGGCCGAAGCGGGAGACCATCACCAGAACTTTGGTCTTGTCGGTGCTGCGGTGGAATTCGTAGTCCATCGCGAATTTCTTCGCGACGGCCTCGAAGCCGGCGACCAGTTCTTCTTCGGTCTTTCCCTCCTGCGAGATAAACGACGTCCGCATGAAGAACTTCTTCGTGTCGAGATCGTCGAACTGGGATGAATCGATGATGTAGCAGCCATTCTCAGCCAGATAACCGGAAATCGCCGCCACGATGCCGCGCACCGAAGGGCAGGAAACTTTGAGGATCATGTGGGCGGGGGTCATCTGGATTCCGTTGATGGCGCTTCTTCGCCCTGCTTAGCCCGCATTTCGGGTTCTCGGCTAGCGTCATTGCGACGCCGTCCTGGCGTAAATCGCGAACCTGATGGACGCGGCTCATACGCGTGCTATCACTCGGCACAACAGCAAAATGGAGGAAAAATTGCTCAAAGGTATCAGCCCGCTGCTCAACGCCGACGTCCTGCACGCGCTGCGCGCCATGGGCCATGGCGACGACCTGATCATCTGCGACACGAACTTCCCGGCAGAATCCGTCGCCGCGCAGACTTGCCTCGGCCATCTCCTGCGCATCGACAATGTCACAGCGTCCCAGGCAATCGAGGCGATCCTGTCGCTCTATCCGCTGGACACCTTTGTCGATGACGCCGCCGGTCGCATGGAAGTTGTCGGCAAGCCCGACGAGATCCCGCAGGTTCAGCAGGAAGTGCAGAAAGTCATCGACAGGTCGGAGGGTAAGTCCTGGCCGCTGGTTGGCGTGGAACGCTACGCGTTCTACGAGCGCGCGAAGCAGGCTTTCTGTGTGATCCAGACCGGCGAACGCCGCTTCTACGGATGCTTTGCCCTGCGCAAGGGCGTTCTGCCGCCTGACGCGTAAGCGACAGCTAACCCGACGGCATCACCTGCCGTCAGGCCGGCTGATGCTGCAAGGCCGTCAGGAACCCGGCAAGATCGTCGGTGACAAAGTCGACATCATCCTCATAGGCCGGGTCTCTCTCCCATATTTCGGAGAAGGTCGGCTCGAAGTTGCGCGGGACGATAAGGACCGTCGTCATGCCCATCTTCTTCGGCGCGTGCAGGTTGCGCGCGAGGTCCTCGAACATTGCCGCGTTCGGCCCGATGACCCGGTGCAACTCGACAAACTTGTCATAAACGTCACGCGCCGGTTTGGGCACCAGACCGGCCGCGACAATGTCGAAAATATCATCGAAATGGTCGAGGATACCGAGCTGGCGCGCGGTACGCTCGGCGTGGCGGCGGTCACCATTGGTTAGTATGAACTTACGCCCCGGCAACTGGTGGATGGCAGCTCCCAGCACCGGGTCCGGCACCAGCCAGGAATAGTCGATGTCGTGCACCTTCTCCAGGAACTGGTCGGGGTCGATCTGGTGTTTCACCATCAGACCATTCAGCGTGGTGCCATATTCCTTGTAGAGATCCTTCTGCAGCTTGCGGGCGTCCTCGCGCGACAGGCTGAGCAACTCCTGCACATAGGACGTCATCTTCACATCGATCTGCGAAAACAGGTTCGAGTGATGGGGATAGAGCGTATTGTCGAGATCAAACACCCAGTCGGTGACATGGGCGAATCTCTGCGGGTCAGGTTTCTGTGTCATGAGTTCAGGCTAGGCCAAATCCTTGACGCTTTGAAGTCTGTCGCACTGGCGCATTGCCAGGCGCCCGTTTGAGGCATAAGCGCGGCGAATATGGAAGCCTGGATACCCATCACCATTGCCGCAGCCTTTCTGCAGAACCTGCGGACCGCTGCGCAGAAGAAGTTGCAGGGGTCGCTCGGCACGACGGGTGCCAGTTTCGTGCGCTTCGGCTTCGGCTTCCCGCTGGCGCTGGCTTATCTCGCAGGGCTGCACTACCTGGGTGGACGCCCCCTGCCCCCGCCGACCTGGCCATTCCTGATCTGGTGCATGATCGGCGGCGTGGCGCAGATCATGGCCACCATCCTGCTGGTTTACATGTTCACCCTGAGAAACTTTGCGGTGGGCACAGCCTATTCGAAAACCGAGCCGGTGCAGGCAGCACTGTTCGCGTTGATCATTCTCGGCGAAAAACTGACGCGCGGCACGGTGCTGGCGATCATCGTCGGCATAACTGGCGTGATGCTGATTTCGGTTGCACGGGCACCGATGACCTGGCGCGGCATTGGCGCGGCCCTGTTCAGCCGCACCGCCGGCATCGGTATCCTGTCGGGCGCGCTGTTCGGCATTTCCGCCGTCGCCTTCCGTACCGCCGGCCTGCAACTCGATACGCCCGACCCGATCATACGTGCCGCGATGGCGCTGGCATTTGCCACGGTCTTCCAGACGATCATCATGACAATCTGGATCGCCGCGAAAGACGTGACCGAGTTCCGCCGGATCGCAATCGCGTGGAAATCCTCAACGCTGATCGGCGTCACCAGCGTGCTCGGATCGGCGTGCTGGTTCACGGCAATGGCGCTGCAACCGGTCGCCTATGTGCGCTCGCTTGGCCAGATCGAGCTGATCTTCACCTTCATCGCCTCGGTGTTTATCTTCAAGGAAAAGATCAACGCTCTGGAAGTCATCGGCTGCCTGCTGATTGTGGCAGGTATTCTGACGCTGCTCCTGGTGTGATGCGACGTCTGCAGGCGCGTCCCCGCGCCCGCATTCTGATCAATCCGGGCTGGCTTTCGCCTGAACCGCCAGCCTCAGAAGAACGCCTGCAAGCCCGTCTGCGCGCGGCCGAGGATCAACGCGTGCACATCATGCGTCCCTTCATAGGTGTTGACCGTCTCGAGGTTCTGCGAATGGCGGATGACGTGGAATTCGCCCATGATGCCATTGCCACCGTGCATATCGCGCGCCTGGCGGGC
>CAYZQP010000079.1:5453-11726 GCA_964480545.1 uncultured Mesorhizobium sp.
TGCAGACCGAGATCACGCTGGGGCTGCATGTCTGCCAGTTTTTTCTGGATAAGCTGGGTAGCTGCCAGCGGCTTGCCAAACTGGCGGCGGTCAAGCGTGTACTGGCGGGCGCGATGCCAGCAATCCTCTGCCGCGCCGAGCGCGCCCCAGGAGATGCCGTAGCGCGCGCGGTTCAGGCAACCGAACGGCCCGGCGAGACCGGACACGTTGGGCAGCAGCGCGTCTTCACCCACCTCGACATCGTCCATCACGATCTCACCGGTGATCGACGCGCGCAGCGAAAGCTTGCCATTGATCTTTGGCGCAGACAGGCCCTTCATACCCTTCTCCAGCACGAAACCGCGGATCTGGTTGTCATGCGCGGCCGACTTCGCCCAGACCACGAACACGTCGGCAATCGGCGAGTTCGAGATCCACATCTTGGAGCCCTTGAGCAGATAGCCGCCGGAGGTCTTCTCGGCGCGCGTCTTCATGCCGCCGGGGTCGGAGCCGGCGTCCGGCTCGGTCAGGCCGAAGCAGCCGACCATCTCGCCACTCGCCAGCTTTGGCAGAAACTTCTTGCGCTGCTCCTCCGAGCCGTAGGCGTAGATCGGGTACATCACCAGCGACGACTGCACCGACATCATGGAACGGTAACCGGAATCGACGCGTTCGACCTCGCGCGCCACGAGGCCGTAGGCAACATAAGACGCGGCAGCGCAGCCATAGTCTTCCGGCAGCGTGACGCCAAGCAGACCGAGTTCCCCCATCTCGTTGAAGATCGAGCGGTCGGTCGTCTCGTTCGCATAGGCCTCGATCACGCGTGGAAACAGCTTCTCCTGAGCGTAGTCGCGCGCAGTGTCGCGGATCATTCGCTCGTCGTCGGTCAGTTGCTGATCCAGCAGAAACGCGTCGTCCCACACAAACGCCTGCCTGGTGTCCTTGGCCATAAAAACCCCTCCCTTGAAACTCTCTGGTCTGGCCGCCGTCCAGAGTGTCGACGGCCCGATTTTCCAACTCACTTGCCGTCACCACGCGATGCGCGAGACCGGTCACCCCTGCTCGCGCAGGATATAGACCGGATGCAGCCTGGCAGGCGAGGCTGTCAAGGCCTTCGGCCCTCACCTGCGGACAAGGGTGCGCGATGTGCTAGCCCCGGTCTCTCCGAATCCGCTTCATCATCTGACGCGCGTAGAATGCGGGTGCGAAACGGCTGACCAGCGCGGCAAGCCGCGCCACGCGTCCCACCGGTACAAACGCCCGCCTTGCCTCGACACCGTCCAGGATGGTGATGGCAGCTTGCTGCGGTGACATGTAGTCAATGCCGTCGGAGGCCGAGCCCGGTCGGGCCACGCCGTCATCCTTGCGCTCGGGTGCACCGATATTGGTCGCAACGAAGGATGGCGCTGCAATGGTTACGCCAACGCCAAATTCGCGCTCCTCCTCACGCAACGTGCGAAAGAATCCCTCCAGCGCATGCTTGCTGGCCGAATAGGCGGTGCGACTGTAGAGCGGTGCAAATCCGGCCACCGAGGATATGGCGAGATGCGCGCCCTGCGCACGTCGCACCGCCAGCAGCAGAGCCGCAGCAACATGAACCGCACCAAAATAGTTCACCTCGAACACCGTCCGGTGCGCAGCAAGTGCAGTCTCGGAAAACAGGCCGATATGGGTGATGCCGGCATTGTAGATCACCAGGTCGATGGTCTCGTGATCGGCTTCCACCTGGCTGCAGACGCGGCCAACCGCAGTGTGATCCGTGAGATCGCAGGGATAGACCCGCACATTGGCTGCCACCGACCGTTCAAGCTCGGGGCCTGGAAGGTCGAGGATGGCGACCTGCCAGCCTCTTTGCAGCAGCAGCGCCGTCAAGGCGCGTCCCAGTCCGCCGGCGCCGCCGGTGATGACTGCACACCTCACAGGCTGACGCTCCGCCGCCAGGCATCAAAGGCTTCGGCACTGTTCCTTGCCGGCCGATAGCCGAATGCGGCCTTCAGTCTCGCATTGTCGAGCACCGGGCGATATTGCAGGAAGCGGACCTGTTCGGGTCCGTAGCGGCTGAGGCCGAGCGGCTTTGCGATGCCAAGCGCGGTCTTCAGCAGGCCTGCGGGGAGCGTCAGAACCGGCTTTCCCAGCCGTAAGGCGATCTCGGGAATGGTCAGCGCACCATCGCCTGCGACATTATAGATGCCGGGTGGGCCGTCGGTGGCCGCGCGCAGCACAATACGCGCGAGGTCGTCGATCCAGATGAAGACGAACGGTCCCGGTGAGCCGGCAATAGCCAGCAGGCGCTTGCGTCGGAACAGCGCGGTGATCTGGTTGTCGAGGCCCGGCCCGAGCACTGTGCCGACGCGCAGCACCACCTGCTCCAGTTCCGGGTGCTGCTTGCGTGCGTCGGCAAGCATCCCCTCCACCAGCCGCTTGTGGTGCGCATAGGGAAACTCCTCGTTGCCGCGCACCGGGTCATCCTCGGTCAGCGGCACAGGATTGTCGGCATGGTAGCCGTAGGCCGCCCCGCTGCTTGTGACCACCAGTCGCCGCACACCATTGGCGAGACAGGCGTCGAGCACATTGCGCGTGCCGGTGACATCGACGGCATACTCCAGGTCGCGCGTCGAGTTCGCGGGCGGACTGACAATGGAGGCGAGATGCACCACCGTGTCGGGACGAAACCCGGCGACAGCCTGGGCCGGGTCGGAGCCGCGCACGTCCAGCATGCGATAGGTGGCGCCAGCCGGAAGGCGCTGCGGCGCGCGAATATCGCCGGCCAGAACATCATGGTCGCCTGCAATGTCAAGCAGCCCCTGCCCGACCAGCCCGGCAGCACCGGTGACCAGGATACGGGTCATGCCGCGACCGGCTGTGGCGGGGTACGCCTGAACCAGCTCGCAACGGCAAAACCCGAGATGGCATGCCAGATCCCCCAGAAGGCGGCAGCGACCGTCATGCCGCCCAGCCCGTCAAAGAAGGCGAAGATCAGGATCAGCCCGAGACCGGAATTCTGGATGCCGCTCTCGATAGTAATGGCGCGTCGGTCGGCTTCGCCGGTGCGGGCGATTGTGGCGATTATGTAGCCTGCGGCCAGCGCCAGGCCATTGTGCAGCACGACCAGCAGCGCGACCTGCCCGACATAGCCCATGAAGAAGCTCCAGTTGGCCGCAAGTGCTGCAACAATGAAGCCGACAAAGATGATCATCGAAACGATCTGCAGCGGTTTGCGTATTTTTGCGGCGAGTTGCGGCTTGCGGGCATTGAGCAACATGCCGAGAGCCATCGGCAGCACCAGCAGCAGCATAACTGTGTAGAGAACAGAAAGCGGGTCAATCTCGGTGCGGCGCAGAATCTCGCGGGTTGGCGGATAAAGGCTGCCCCAGAAGGCGATGTTCAGCGGCGTGGCTATGGGCGCCGCAATGGTGGTGAAGGCGCTCATCGAGACCGAGAGCGCGAGATTGCCGCGAGCGCGGTGGGTCAGGAAGTTCGAGATATTGCCGCCCGGACATGCCGCAACCAGGATCAGACCAAGCGCAATGCTCGGCCGTGGCTCCAGCGTGACGACGAGCAGGTAGGTCAACGCCGGCACGGCAATGAATTGCGAGAACATTCCGGCCATGAAGGATTTCGGGCGGCGTGTCACCTCGCGGAAATCGAGAGGCTTGAGATCGAGCGCGATCGAGAACATCACGATGCACAGGATGATATTCAGCAGCGTCAGCGAGGACGGGCTGAAATTGAGAACGATCTCGTCGATGTCGGTCATGTGCTGGCCACTTTCAGCGCTGCGGCGCGCGTCCTCACGGCAGTGCGGAATGCCGTCTTCTCAACGTAATAGGCCATGCGCGGCAGCTTCAGATAATCAACGCCACCGGTAAGGCGTTCGAAGCCGGCTGCCTTTTCTGCCTGGAGTTTGCGCGCCGGCTCCGATCCCGCGCGCAGCCCGGCAATGTAGCGCACAACGAGTTCGGCCTGCTCGTGCCGGCCCTGCCAGCCAAGGCCGGATGCCTCGACCATGCCAAGCACAAAGATATCGTCGCGGGCCGGGTGCATCGCATTGAGAAACAGATGCGGCGCGTCGCCACGCCAGTTGAGCAACTCCCGCTCCAGGAACGGATAATCAAGCTGATATCCGGTAGCCGCCAGAACCAGGTCATAGTCGGCCGACGAGCCATCCTTGAAATGAACCGTATGGTTCTCGAACCGATCAATGTCCGGCCTGACACGGATATCCCCATGGCCGGCGTGAAACAGGACCAGCGAGTTGACGATCGGATGGGATTCATACAGCGCGTGATCTGGCTGCGGGAAACCATACCGCTGCGGGTCGCCGGTGAACCATTTCAGGATCTTCCCGTCGATGCGCCGCTTCAGCCACATTGGCAGTCTGATTGCCCCGCCGATCGTATCCGCCGGCTTTCCAAAAATGTACTTCGGCACGAAGTGATAACCTCGACGCATCGAGAGGTCGGTGCTGGCTGCGTGATGGATAGCATCAACAGCGATGTCGCAACCGGAATTGCCGGCACCGACGATCAGCACCCGCTTGTCGGCAAGTTGGCGCGGCGAACGGTAGGCGCTGGAGTGGATGAACTCGCCGGTGAACGCTCCCTTGAATTGCGGAATATTGGGTTTGGAGAGCGTGCCATTCGCAGCGATGATTCCGCTGAAAAGCTCCTCGCGGGTTTCTCCCGCGCTGTCGCGCCAGGTTACACGCCAGCCTTCGCCAGATGAGCCAACGGGTTCGGCACGCAATACCTCTGCGCCAAAATGGAAATGACGGCGCAGGTCGAACCTGTCGGCAAAGGCGTGGAAATACTGCTTCAGATCGCGGTGGGACGGGTAGTCCGCCCCGCTCTGCTCCATCGGAAAGTCAGTGAACTCGGTCATCCGCCGCGACGAGATCAGATGGGCGGTCTCGTACATGGTGGACCGGGGACCATCTATGTCCCACAGCCCGCCAACATCGGTATTCAACTCGAAACCCTGAAAGGCAATCCCGTGCTCCACAAGAAGCCTGGCGGCGGCAAGGCCCGTCGGTCCCGCCCCGACAAGGCAGAACCTAGTCTCGATCGGCTTTACTCCCAACTCAACTCTTCCTCTCAGGCGCCCCTCCCGATACCTACCGCGCCGCAAGACGGTTAGTCGAGCGCCTTCAGTCGGAACCAGCAGAGATTCAGCCGACCCGATCCATCCGTATGCGGCGTCAAACGACGCGGATCAGCGGCGGAGGATCAGCCTGTTTTGGGCGCGTTACGTCAAGTATGCGTTGGGCCTCGGCCACCGCCTGGGCACTTCTGGCGAGGATCGCCGGGTTTGTCAGAACGCCTTCGCTGAAGTCCTTGTCCGATGCATAGATCGCGGTCGGCAGCGCAAACGCCTCGAAGAACCCGAGCAGTGGTCGCAGTTGATGTTCGACGATCAAGGCGTGACGCTCGCCACCACCTGTCGCCGTGATGATCACCGGTTTTCCGCGCAGGGTCGCCGGGTCGAGCAGATCGAAGAAATGTTTGAACAGTCCGGTGTAACTGCCTTTGAACGTCGGCGAATCGATGATCAGGAGTTCTGCATCTGTGATGCGCGCAACGATCCTTCTCGCCTGATCGTCCAGATCGTGGCCCCATCGTGCAGCCGCCAGAGACGGACCGAGATCCTCGATGTCATAGACCGCCGAGCTGCGTGACGTCGAACGCGCCACTTCACGCGCAACATGCTCGACAAAGGCGCGCGTCCTGGAAGGACGCGTCAGGTTGCCGGAGAATCCGACGATTGCGGGAAATCCCATGATACTCCTTCAGTCCATGCCGAACCAGGATCAAGCTAACCGGGTCACAAAAGAAAGCGACGCAGTGAGCAAGGTCCGACATTCCAACGGGTTTGTAGAGGTTGCCGCATTTCAAAATTTCACCCGATATGGAAAAACCAGACTACGCGGCTGTTCTCGGCTCAGGCGCGTGAAAGCTCCAGAACATCGTTACGGTGCCTGTGCATCGCCAGGAAGATGGCGTAGTCGCGATCGCTTGCAACACGTCTGGCTGGATCTGGCCGTCGGATCACCTCGCTGCCGCGCATTTTCCGGCACGCCTCGGCAACACTGTCATACCAGCCTGCAGCCGCAGCCGCAGCCATGGCCCCGCCCAGCAACACCGCATCCCCGCTTTCGGGCTCTGCGACCGGAAGCAGGGTGACATCGGCATAGAGCTCCATCAAAAGCGGATTGCGCAGATGTCCGCCCGACACGTGCAGCATGTCGACCGGCTGCCCGTGATCGCGCAAATGATCGACGATGTGCCGGATGCCCAG
>CAYZQP010000079.1:11736-14050 GCA_964480545.1 uncultured Mesorhizobium sp.
GCGACGCAGGATCGCCAGTACAGCTTGCACACCCCGTCGAACGAGGCATCAAGCCCCAGGCCGTGAATGACCCCGCGCGCATGCGGGTCGGCGAGCGGCGATCTGTTGCCATTGAAATCCGGCAGAATGTGAACATCTGCGGCAAAGCCCGGGTCGACAGCGCGCAGCTCGCGGATACGGTCGATGACCTGCCGGTGATCAGCCGCGTCGGGTTCGCTGCCGTTGCGGCTGAACTTGATGATGTGATCGAGAAGCGCGCCGGTCGCCGACTGGCCGCCCTCGCTCGCCCAGAACCCAGGAACGCCTGCACCGGGATACGGCCCCCAGATGCTTGAAGCGAATTTGGGCTCCCGCGCCAGCCGCATCACACAACTGGACGTGCCCGCGACAAGTGCAAGATGGCGGTCACCATCCGCATCCTCCGCATAGGCACCGATCGATCCAAGCATTCCGGCATAGGCATCGATCAGTCCTGTGGCGACCGTGCAATCCGGTGACAGCCCGAGCTCGGCAGCGGCACCTTCCGTCAAGGTGGCGATCCTGGCGCCGACCGGCGCAACCGGCTGTGCCAGCATGCCCGCATCCATGAGCTCGCTTAAGCCGACCGATGCAAAGAATTCGGGCGACCAGCCGCCTTTATGTGGCAGATAGGTCCACTTGCAGGTGACGCAGCATTGCGAGCGGGTTTCGTTGCCGGTGGCGCGCCATGTCAGGAATTCCGCCAGATCAAAGACATGACCGACGCTGCGCCAGACGTCCGGGCGATGGCGCTTCAGCCACATCAGCTTGGGCGTCTGCATCTCCGGTGACATGACGCCGCCAATATAGTCGAGCGCTTCATGGCGCGACGCGGTGCACTCGTCAGCCTCGGCAAGAGCGCGGTGATCAAACCATGAGATTGTATCCCATCTGGGGTCTGCATCGGTTGATACACTGAGCTTGCTGCCGTTTGCGCCGCGGATGACGAGTGAGCAGGTCGCATCGAAACACAGCGCGACAATGTCCGCAGCGTCGACGCCGGCATGAGCCCGTGCCGCGCGCACCGCAGCACAGGCTGCCTGCCAGATGTCTTCGGAATCATGCTCGGCATGCTGGGGTTGCGGCTGGTTGAGCAGAATTGGATGCTCGGCGCGGCCCAGTTGCTGGCCGGCACGATTGAAAATGCCGGCCCGCGCGCTGCCGGTTCCAACGTCCACTGCACAGACGAAACGCTCTCTCAACTCAGGCTGGCTCCTCCGCCAACAGCTCCGGCAAACGAAGCATGTCCGAGAAGATAGCGTCGGGTTTCAACGCGGCAAGCGAGGATTTCAGTCTGGCAGGTTTTGCGTGCCCGCCACCGGTAAATGCCAGCACGCGCATGCCCGCTGCCCGCGCCGCCTGAACACCGGCGGGACTGTCCTCGATGACCACGCACTGGTGAGGCTTCACGTCCATCTGCCGTGCAGCGTGGAGAAAGAGGTCGGGCGCAGGCTTGCCGTTGGGCACCATTGTAGCGCTGAAAATATGTGGCTCGAAAAACTCCAGCAGCGAGGTTTTGGCGAGCGACAGCCGGATACGCTCTGGCCGGCTCGATGAGGCCACGCATTTGCGCGCCGGCACTCGGGTCAGCGCCTCGGCGATGCCGCGGATAGGGTTCAGCTCGCTGCGCAGCCGCCGCTCCATGGCAGCGCGCATCGCTGCCAGCGTGTCGTCGCTCAATTCATGACTGAAATCACCCAGAAGGACCTCGCGCACCGCCTCGATGCTGCGCCCGAGAAAACGGCGATAGACGAAGTCGACATCGACTTTCACACCCGCAGCACAGAGCGTATCCGACAACACCTGCGCCGAGATCACCTCGCTGTCGACCAGCACGCCGTCACAATCGAAAATCACCAGCTGGGGCAAGGCGGCTCCGCGAGGTGACGGCTTCATGGCGGGTCCGTCAGCTCATGAGGTTTCGAGATAGGCGGCCAGGGTCGCCCGGGTACCGCTATCCCATAGCGCGTTGAGGGCGCGGGCGAAAGCTGCCCCGAATGCAGGCGATTTGCCAACGCCGCCATAGATATCTTCCATGGCAAGCCAGACGGCGGGGTTGTCTTTCGCCTTAGCGGCGGTCGCGGTCATGCGCTCCCAGTTCGGGTCGTTCGGCTCGATGCTCGCCCCGGAATCTGTGGTGCCATAGCAGTAGCGGCACCACAGCGCCGATTCCAGCGCCAGCCCCTCGATCCCCTGCCCGTTGCGCAGCCTGTCGGCGATGGTCGGAATGATGAACTTCGGCTGCCGGTTCGAGCCGTCGAGGCACAGCCGGCGGATGGTGTCGCCGATGGTCGGA
>CAYZQP010000080.1:0-14008 GCA_964480545.1 uncultured Mesorhizobium sp.
TGACCGTTGGCAGCGGTGCGGGCAATCTGCTGAACAACGGTCAGGGTCGTGTTGCGGTCGGTAGAATTGGTTTCATTCCCGTCAACCGGTGCGTTGTTGGCAGACGCGACGTTGAACCGCATCGTGTTGGGCGTCTGGTCGGTATCGACACCGCCATTGGTGGTGCCTCCGTCGTCACGTACCTGGAAGGTGAATTGACCGAGGCCGTTACCGCTGGCGTTGGTGTCGGGTGTCCAGCTCAGCTGGCCTGAGTTGATGCTGGCAATGTTGACAAATGCTCCGGCAGCAACAGCAACACCGTTCAGCCTCAGCGTGCCGTTTGCAGGCGCTGTGGTGATGACGACGCCAGCAAAGCCATGACCTTCGATGTCACTGAAGCCGAAATTTGCGGCAGTAAATATGTATGGCGTGTTTGCAGTGGCAGCCAGAGTGGCATCGGCACCCGATGGCGCATCATTCACTGAGACAACACTTATCGTAGAGACGGCGGTGTTGGAGTTCGCGGTGCCGTCATTGACAGTGACGTTGATTGTTCGGGCAGTCGTGGACGGGTTTTCGCTGGTATTGTTGAACGTGACCGACTTCAGCGCAGCTTCATAGTTTGCGGTTGATGTGATGCCGGAGAAGTTGATGGTGTTTCCTGTGCGCGTCCAGGAAACGCCCGAAACAGTACCTAAGTTCAAGCTCGAACCATTCACGAGCAACTGGTCGCCGGTCTGAGCGTTGGTCAACGCCACCGACGCACTGGCCATGGTGGTGCTGTCATAGTCGCGGATCGACATGTTCGCTGAAGCAATCGCTACAGCTGTTCCGTTCTCTGTAAACGTAGCCGTGTGACCGGTCCCGGTGACAGGATCGACAAGCGTATTGGCAACGATATTGTCGATTTCGAAATCGTCAGCGGTGCCAGACCCTGCAGCAACAATGTGACTGAATGACAGAGATCCGGTGTTGGCTACACTCGTGGGCAGGTTGATTTGCCATGCCGAGTAGGCACCTGTACTGACAGGTAGCGTCGCAAAGTTACCGGTTGCGCCATTCAGATATGTTACGGTTGCGGTAGTGCCAGCGCCCGCGCTGGTGACAATTCGAGCGTAGGCTACGCCGCCGACTGCAAGTTCGAGCGTCGCCTGTCGACCGCCGCCACCACCATTGAACCATTTAACATCCAGAGACACCTGGACTGCGCCGGACGTGCCGGTGCCCGTCTGCCAGCCCGTCGCGCTCGTCGATGTGATCGTGTACGTGCCGGCGACGTCGCTCGACGCATATCCTGAACCGAACTGCGAGCTCCAGTTGCCGTTGCCGGACGACAAGCCGGTCCAGCCGGTGGTGCTTCCGGTAGTAAAGACACCATTCGGTAGGAGATTTGTCGGATTATACTGGGAATTAAGATCCAGCCGCGGTGCGAGCAGGAGATGGTCCCAGGCTTCCTGGGCATCTGCATCGACGGCAACCCGGGTTTCAATCGAGCCCTCGTGCAACTCCAGCACCCAGTTGCCGCCTAGCGAGGCATGGCCGGTGGAGTCTATTGACGCGGCAACGTCTGCCCTGGTTGCAGCTGCCAGTGCAGCGACAGCCGCGCGACCGTCCTCACCCGCACCAAAGTCGCAGCCGTAAAGCAGAATGTCGCCGTCTTCGGTGAGGGCTGCGCCTATCGTTGCAAGCTCTTCAGCGTATTTGCCGTTTATGGAGCTTTCGTCCAGCCCACCCGTGCCGAACACGAGCATGCCAGCCTGGCCGTGTGAGATGATGTGAATGGCATCGATGTCGGAGCGGCCTTCGAGCGCTTCTGCCATCTGTTCGATGGCGTCGCGGCCCGGGTCAAGGACGATGATCTCGGCATTTTCCGACAGACCAGCCTTGATGGTCTCGATATCCGTCACACTACCATCGATGAAGACAATCTCGGTGCGCTCGGGCGCTTCGCCCGGCAGCAGGACTGTATCGACGGGTTCGTGTGAGGCGGATTGCTCCGGGGGGCCAATGCGGTCGGTCTTGATGTTGGCGGAAACATCGTGGTTCAGCCGCTCGATGGCGTCGCCAACCGGGTTCGCGTCGCGCTTGTCCGGTGCAGACAGAAGCGCTGACAGGCGCGACCAGCGCTCGTCACCGTCACGCTCGCTCGTTGGCTCGTCGCCCGCGCGCGATGCAAGCGCTTTGGCGAGCTTGGCGGATTCATTATTAGAATCACCAGCCTCGCTGGCATGCGCAGGTGGGGGCTCGCGATGCGCGGCCTCATCGGCGGTTGCAGCACCTGCGGCGTCGAACGCTATTCGCTGTTCGAGCTCCATCAGGATGTCGGCGAAATTTGCCGTCTTCTTTTTCTTGCCGGAGGTACCTTCAGTCGCGGTTTTGCGCGATTTCCGAATGCCCATGATGCCCACACATTCAGGGACCAAACGTCCCAAAAGATTAACGAAGACTGACCGGCCACCGGCGAACCGGTGTACCGCTGCTGTTCTAATTTATTGATTACTCAAATGATTCGAATTGCTTAGAAGTCGAACCGTACACGCACGCTGATTTGTGGACATTGCGCAACGCTCATTAACAATGCGTTAATAGCTGCATCCGATACCTGTGCAAAATACGCGTACGGACTGGCGGTTGTGCTAGTTCTGGGTTGTAGTGATTCGAGTTCCCTGTGTGACCCGGTTGTGGCGACCGACTCCGAACGAGCTATTTATATGAATTTAAAAAGTGTTTCAGCGCTGGCGGTGGCCAGTATGGTTTTTCTGGGCGGCTGTGCTGTCACCCCGAAGCAACTGAGCGACGAGGAAAATCTTGCCTTCGCCAGAGACAAGGTTACGCGTGTCGACGCAGGCCAGGAGCAGGTTACGGGGGCAATTGACCTCTATGAGGCCATGGCGCGGGCGCTTAAGTACAATCTCGACTCACAGGTTGAGGTGATGGAAGCAGCGCTGCGGCTGCGTGACCTTGACCTCGCCAACTATGCGCAACTGCCAAAACTGGTTGCCAGTTCTGGCTATGCCGGGCGCGACAAGGCAGACAGGGCACCTGGTGCACCTTCCAGCTCGCGTGATCGCGATATCCTGGACGCTGACCTGACCTTCTCGTGGAACGTTCTGGATTTTGGCCTGTCGTATGTGCGCGCCAAGCAGTCGGCTGACAAATACAACATTCAGGTCGAGGCGAAGCGAAAGATCGTCAATCGCGTGATCGAGGATGTGCGGACCTCCTATTGGCGGGCCGCCAGCTATGAGCGTCTGGTCAACCGGATGCGATCGCTTGAGGGCCGGGTAAAGGGTGCGCTGCGCGATACTCGCGCGCTGTCGTCATCTGGCGAGACGTCGCCGCTGATCGCGCTCACCTACGAGCGTGAACTGATCACCGTGCAGCGCGAAATCGAAACGCTTGAGGGCGAACTGAAGCTTGCAAAGAACCAGCTGGCGGCGCTGATGAACCTGCGCCCGGGCACAAAATTCAATCTCTCGGTGCCAAAGCGACGGACCTCCAAGCTTAGCCTGTCGAGCGATCCGTCCGAGCTGTACACGATGGCAGCGGCGAACCGGCCCGAGATGCGTGAAGTTCAGTATGAAATGCGCATCAACGAGAAGGAAGTGCAGGTCGCACTGCTGGAACTGCTGCCAAGCTTCAACCTCTATGCCGGTCTGAACTACGATTCCAATCAGGTCATCGCTGACAATGAATGGGTCTCCTATGGCGCGAAGGTCAGCTGGAACCTGCTGAAGCTGGTGACTCTGCCTGCCGTGAAGCGCCAGGCGGAGGCCAAGCGCGAAATGCTGGACCAGCGGGCGCTGTCGGTGGCGATGGCTGTGATGACTCAGGTTCACGTGAGCCGGGTGCGGTTTGCGCATCTGCAAAAGTCGTATGGCACTGCGTCGGCGCTCTCAAGCGTGCAGCACCGTATCCTCAAGCAGGTTCGCGCCGAGACGATGGCTGACAAGACCAGCCAGCAGTTGCTGATCCGTGAAGAGATGAACACGCTGCTGGCAGATGCCAAGCAGGACATGGTCTATGCCGATCTGCAAAACGCTTATGCAAATGTTTACGCTTCGCTAGGTATAAATCCATTCCCGGCTGGTCTGGATCTCAATCAACCCGTCAAGGTTGTCGCCAGTCAGCTGCGTGAGTTGTGGTTGGAACGCGGTGGTGCACCGAAGATTGTGGTGGCCAGCGCGGAGTAACAGAGTGGAGTCTGTATGCGTAGCGTGTTGCGTACCCTGCCGGCAGGCATCTGCCTGGTAGCTGGACTTCTGGCATCTCCTGCCCTTGCCCAGGACAATCGAGACATCACATCCTCGCTGCGCGGCAACGAGGCGACCGATTTCGCGCGCTCTTCTGAATCGCTGCGCGGCATCGTCAAGGCGGTCAATGAAGCGGTTATATCGAGCGATCTCGGCTATCGCATCGTCGAAATGCCTTTCCGCGAAGGGCAGAGCTTCAAGAAGGGCGATACGCTGGTCGCTTTTGACTGCGATGCGCTCAAGGCTGAGCTTCAATCGGCCGAGGCCCGCAAGTCCGCCGAGCAGATCACACTCAACAACAATAACAAGCTGGCTAAATACAATGCTGTCGGCCGCTTCGAGGTGAGCCTTTCCAAGGCCAAAGTTGATCAGGCTGTGGCAGATGCCCAGGTGATCCGCGTGCGTCTTGACCAGTGCGAGATCAAGGCGCCGTTCGATGGCCGTATCGCGGTGCGGGCTGCCAATGTTGCGGAACTGACGGACCGTTCCAAGCCGATCATGCAGATCGTGAGCGATCAGGATCTCGAAATCGAGATGCTGCTGCCGGCCGACTGGCTGCGGTGGCTGAAGCAGGGCGAGAGCTTCTCCATCAATGTCGAGGAGAGCGCGCAGACTGTGACCGCCGAAATCGCGCAAATTTCGCCGATGGTCGACCCGGTCAGCCAGACGATCAAGGTCATTGGCCGCTTCAAAGGTGATCGCGCCGGTGTGCTGCCGGGCATGAGCGGCCCTGTTAAGTTCACGGTACCGAACGGCTAAGCCATGGCTGATGTCGTGAAGATCGAGACAAGGTCGGCGGAAGGGCAGGGCGCTCCAAAGCCTGCACCGCAGGGGCCTGCTGCAGTTTCGCCGAGTGCCGATGGTGCCCGCATAGCGTTTGAGATGCTGCTGCAGGTGGAATCCGACGCCCGGCGCGCCGCGACGGTTGGCGAATTGCAGTTCCTGATCGCCAATGAGACGATGAAGCTCTGCCGCGCACGGCAGGTGTTTGTGTCCAGTGCTGAGAAGCAGCCGCGCATCTCGCAGGTGTCATCCATCGGCAAGATCGATCCGGACTCGCCGCGTATTCGCTGGATCGAGGCGATGCTCGGCAATTTGCAGGCCGATGCGGGCCTGAGCAAACGCCGTGAATTCGTGCTGCCGGCCTATTGCCCGCCCGAAGATGGCGAGCACAAGGTCTATCCGTTCCGTTTCATGCTGTGGGTGCCGTTCTCCTGGCGCAAGGGCGCGCCATTTGCGGGCATGCTCTTGGCGCGCGAAATCCCCTGGAGCGAGCAGGACCAGCTAATCGCTGCACGTCTGGCTGAAACCTATTCGCATGCCTGGCTGGCGCTGACCGGCAAGGCCAGCGTGGCACGCCGGTTCAAGCCGAGCCGCGTGGCGTTGGGCGTTGTCGCGTTGATCGCGCTCGCCGGCTTCATTCCGGTACCGCTGACGGTGCTTGCACCTGCGGAAGTCACCTCGATTGATCCGCGCGTTGTCGCATCGCCGATTGATGGCGTGATCGATGAGGTTCTGGTCGCGCCAAACCAGGTTGTTGCCGAGAATCAGCCGGTTGTGCGGTTGTCTGCAACCACATTGCGAAATGAACTTGCGGTGGCCGAACGCAATATCGGTGTCGCGCAGGCGCGGCTGAAGCAGGTGACGCAGAGCGCGGTCATGGACCCGAAGGCGCGCGGAGAACTGGCGATTGCCCGCAGCGAGTTGCAACTGGCCGAAGCCAAGCGCGACTATGCCAGGGATATGCTGGGGCGGACCGAAATTCTGGCACCAGCGGCCGGTGTTGCGGTGTTCAGCGACCCGCGCGACTGGATCGGCCGCCCGGTCTCGACCGGTGAGCGCGTGATGGAGGTTGCCAATCCGCAGCAGCTCGAACTTCGCATTGATGTGCCGGTGGCGGACTCGATTGCCTTGCGCGAGGGGGCGCAGGTTCGTGCGTTCCTGGATTCCAGCCCGCTGAAGCCGGTTGATGCGACGGTGCGCTCCGTGACGTTCGAGGCGCAGTCGGTTGAGAACAATACGATGGCCTATCGCATCTATGCGACGTTGAGCGACGGCGAGAAGCTGACGCGGCTCGGTACGCGTGGCACTGCGCAGGTCTATGGCGACAATGTTCCGCTCGCCTTCTACGTATTCCGGCGTCCGGTTGCGGCGATGCGCCAATGGCTGGGCCTCTAGCACCGCCGCAAGATATTCCGCTTCCACCGCTGCGCGAGGATCTGCAGATCGTGCGCGGCGGCGCAAGCTATTCGGGCGCGCCGGTCTGGATCATTCTCGATCCCGTGCGCAACAAGTTCTTCCGCATCACCTATGAACTGTTCCAGCTGCTGTCGCTGTGGAACAAGGCTGGCACAGCCAGGAAGCTAGAGCTGATGGTGCAGGTGCAGTTTGGCCGGGCCGTCGAGAGCGAAGAGCTGCAGGCAGCGCTCAAGATGCTGGACGGCGGCTATTTCTTTGCCACGCCCGCAAGCGGCTCGTGGAAGAGCCTGCATGAACGCTCCAGGCCGCAGCACTCGATGCTGATGCAGATCGTGCATAACTACCTGTTCTTCAAAATTCCGCTTTTCCGGCCGACGCCCTTCCTGCGTGCGACCTGGCCCTATGTGTCGTTCTTCTTCACCTGGGGCTTCCTCTACCTGACGGTCGCTGCCGGTCTGGCTGGCCTCTATCTGGTGTCGCGCCAGTGGGAAGCGTTCATGGGGACCTTCCCCTATGTGTTCACGCTGGAAGGTGCGCTGATTTCGTTTGCGTCGATCTGGCTGATCAAATCACTGCACGAACTCGGCCACGGCTATGTGGCGCACTATTACGGGTGCCGCGTGCCAACCATGGGCGTCGCGGTCATGCTCCTGATGCCGTTGCTCTACAGCGACGTGTCTGACGCGTGGAAGCTGCAGGATCGCAAGCAGAGGCTGGCGATTGATTCCGCCGGTGTGCTGGTGGAGTTCGCGATTGCGGCCTGGATGCTGCTTTTGTGGTCGTTCTTGCCGGATGGCGCACTGAAGAGCGCGGTCTTCGTGCTGGCGACCGTCGGCTGGGTGATGAGCCTGATGATCAACATCAACCCGTTTATGCGGTTTGACGGCTATTACATCACGTCGGATCTGGTCGGCATCGAGAACTTGCAGCCGCGCGCATTCCGGCATCTGAAATGGCGCATCAAGGAGTTCCTGTTTGCCACGGGACTGCCGGCGCCTGAACACTTCCCGCGCCGCATCGACATCTTCCTGACTGTCTATGCGATCTGCACCGCGATCTACCGGGTGTTCCTCTACATCGGCATTGCGCTGCTTGTGTACCACTTCTTCATCAAGCTGGTCGGCATCCTGCTGTTCGTCGTCGAAGTGATTTTCTTCATGATCCGCCCCGTCTGGCAAGAGTTCAAGGAATGGTATGCCATGAGAGACGATATCCTGCGCAGCCGCCGCAGCCTGGTGACCGCCACGGTCGCGGCTGGTGTGATCGGTGCCTGCTTCCTGCCGCTGTCTTCAACGGTGTCGGCACCGGCTGTGATGCAGCCCGCAAGCTTCGCCCGGCTTTTTCCGGAGGATTCCGGGCGCATCAGCGCGATCAATGTGAAGCGCGGCCAGACCGTGAGAAAGGGCGATGTGCTGATCGAAATCCAGTCGCCGAACAGCGCACATGAGCGCCGCCTGGCCGAGATTGAAATGTCGCTGGCGAAGCTGCGCCTCGAGCGCATCGGTGCCGAGGATCAGGACCGCATGGAGAGCGGCACGATCCGCCGGCAGCTGGCTTCGCTGGAAACACAGGTTTCCGGCATCAACGAGCGCGACGACAAGCTGATCGTGCGTGCGCCGTTCGATGGTGTGATCACCGATCTGTCGCCGTCGCTGACGCCGGGCCGCTGGGTTGGCCGTTCGCAGATGTTGGGCTTCCTTGCCAAGGGCGAAGGGCTGGTGGTGCGCGCCTATGTCGAGGGCGACCAGCGCGGGCGTATCGCCGAGGGCGCTGAGGCGACCTTCATTCCGAAAGACCTGACGCAGTCCAAGGTGAAGGCGCGGCTGGATGGCATCAGCCAGTACAGCGTGTCGCGGCTGGAACTGCCGGAGCTGGGCTCGACTTTTGGCGGGCCAATCGCTGTGCACGAGCATGGCAACAAGGGCCTTTCGCCTGCTACCGCGCAATATGCGCTCAAAGCCTCGGTGCAGGATGCCGATGCGCAGATACCGCAGACGCGGATTGGCACGTTGCGCATCGAGGCGAAGGCCGAGAGCGTGGCATCGCGCGCGTGGCGCACGGTTGGCCGCGTGTTCGTGCGCGAGTTCGGGCTGTAGGGGCAGGCAGTAGGCAGTAGGCAGTAGGCAGTAGGATGCCTCACCAGAATTTCCACCACGGGCGCTGGCTGACATTTCTGCCCTGTGAGGATGCCTCGGGATAAACGGTTCCGGCGATATGATGCTGGTAGATACCGTCAATGCTGTCGCCGCCAGCCGGTATCGGGAACGGCTTGCGCTGGCCGGGCAACAGGTTCGAGATCAAAAAGTCCAGCATGGCCGCGAGCTCAGCCGGGTCGCATGTGCACCGGTCGCTCATGCTGCGGTGAACCGGGCGTAGATCACGGCAGCTGGAGTGATGACCCTGGTCCAGAAATGATCGCCGGCATGGTCGATCAGTTGGTACTTGGTGTAGCCGCGCGGCAGAGTGACGTCGAGAAGTTGGTGCGTATCCATGTCGAATAGCATCTGCTTTCCGTTCCACGGGTCGGTGCTTTGATAGGTTGACGTGAGGATGCAATAGCGCCCGGATGAGGTGAACTCGCCATAGATGCCGCGCTTCTTTGAATCGGAAGATCCGGTGTAGTCCTCGAGGAAGGGTTTTGCGATGGCGCGCCCATCGGAGCCAATTTCTGCAAGCACGCTGCACGGAAAGCCATGGCCGAGCGAATCCGTGTGCCCCATTGTGTAGATATAGACACGGCTGTTGCGCAGCAGGGCTTTCAAGATGAGGGGCTGGTAGTCGGCCTGCCAGCGTTCATACGGAAAGTCCTGCGGCGAGAGGCGGGCCGGCGCAGCGGGCTGGCTGGGCTCAGTGTCCCTGGCTCCAAAAAGCCGCTGGAAGAGGCCGGGCGCAGGAGTTGGGGTAACGGGCAGCCATGTGCTCCAACTCGCTGTCCAGTTGGCCGGATCGACAGTGAGGAAGGCGAGTTGAACACGCTTGTGGCCGTTGGCGACCGGGACAGCCGCGACATTGTTTTCGAAGACCACCGCGTCGAAGTGACCTGGGCGAAGGACGATGTGTGGCGACGGATTGCTGTCGAGGCGCCTCAGCGGTGAAATGATTTCTACTGGCTGAGGATCGCTGGTTGAGCCGAGCGGAAGGTAGAAGCCGCGTTCGTCCGCTCCGCTGAAATGCAGGTAGAGCACCCCGTCGCCGTATGGCATTGCGAAAAGCTTTTCGTGTATGCTCTCTTGTACATAGTCGAATGGAAGTTCGCGGATGGTGACGCTGTTGGCGAGTTCGATGTGGAGGTGTTCTTTGCTGGTGGAACGCCACTTGGGCGCGAAACGGACCATGGCCTGAAGTACCATCTGACCACCCGGGAACGCGATATAGTGGTGCAGACCCCGAGGATGATCGACGTCACCGACCGGAATGCCTGCGCCACGCGCAATGAGATCGTCGTCAACCTCGTATCTGGCGTCCAGCTTGAGATCCATCAAATGAACTCGCCGGTGCCTTCGAGCACCTCACCGGCGCGGGTTAGCGTCCAGCTGCTGCCATCTTCCTCGTTGCTGGTCAGGCGGAAGCTCCAGCCGTCAGGGGTGTCAAACTCCACCGTCATCGTGGTTTCGGTGTAGGAGACCGCCGCCCGGTATTCCTCATGCTTATGGTCCATCACCCATTCGCCGCGCGGGGATCGCAGTACGTCTGGATCAAAGGCGAAGCCGGAGATCGTGCAGTCGTTGATGCCGGGCGGCGGCCACTCGCCTTCGTGGTCGGCAAACATCAGGAAGCCAAGATCATCGTCGTCTTCTGTGCGCAGTACGAATGTCGTCATGTCGCCTCTTGGTTCAGGTAGAGGCATTGATCTGCAAGCGGTGGTTGCGTGTCAATCCGCCTTCACCACGACTGAACTCTCGAACTCCAGCACCTTGTCGCCCTTTGAGTCATGGCCTTCGCCCCAGACGGTGAGCAGGCGGAAGCCGGGACGCGAGACCAGCGCGCGCTGGCCAGTGACTTTTCGTGTGTAGGTGATGGTCTCGCCGGCGAAGACCGGCTTCAGCCATTTCAGATTGCGGATGCCGGGAGAGGCACCCACAGTTGGGGCAGGGCCGTCGCCGTTCCAGGCTTCGGCATCCCGCATGATGCCGGCACGGACGTTGTATTTCATCCAGGTGGAGGCTGTATGCCAGCCCGACGCGCAGAGCGCGCCGAAGACCGTGCCTTTTGCAGTCTCTTCGGAGAGGTGGAAGGGCTGCGGGTCAAACTTCCTGGCGAAAGCGATGATCGCCTCCGGCGTGAATGTGTGGCTGCCGAGCGTAACGGTCTCGCCGACCTGGAAGAACGCATCGAGGCTCATGCCGATGCTCCTTCAATGCCCGCACGTGTCAGGAACATGCCGGTGTTCTGCAACTCGAACACCTGCTCGCCGCGCTGATTGACCATCTTGGAGGTCATAGTGACGAAACCGAGTGTTGGACGCTTGGCGGAAACGCGCTTGGACAGGATGGTGGCCGAGGCGGTGAGCGTATCGCCTGCCAGCACCGGTTTCATCCACTTTACCTGATCGATACCGGGCGAGCCCTGCGAGGTCGAATCCAGCAGGAAGTTGTCGCAGAGGAGCTTCATGAACATGCCGCAGGTGTGCCAGCCGGAGGCGGCGAGGCCGCCGAGGATACTCGCCTTGCCGGCGGCTTCATCCAGATGCATCGGCTGCGGGTCGAACTCGGCGGCGAACTCGATGATTTCTTCGGCGCTCACATGCTTCGAGCCGAATTCAAGGGACGCGCCCTCGATGAAGTCTTCATAGGCGAATTTTTTGGGCATCGCGTCCTGTTCCGTTGATGCGGTCACTCTTGCTGGTTTGGCGGCGTGGGCAATGGGCCAGTGGCGGCGCGTCGTGCGGCCTCCTGAAACTTGCGGGCGACAACGATTGTGCCTGGCTTCATCGCGCCTCCGGGACCGGGCATAGCCTCGACCTCGTCGAGCTTGATGGGCTCGCCACATTCCGAGCAGCAGACGGTCGCCCTGAAAATATGGCCGCAGGTCTTGTGGCGCAGCAATAGCGGCTTGCCTTCAGCGGGCGCTGCCCATTTGTCACCCCAGGCAGACAGAGCCAGGATGGCTGGCATGAGTTCACGGCCGGCTTCGGTCAGGTGATACTCATAGCGGGTGGGGCGGGTCTGGTACGGCACGCGCGTCAGCACTCCGGATTGCACCAGCGATGTAAGACGGCGTGTGAGCAAATTGCGCGAGATGCCCAGGTCCTCCACAATCTCGTCGAAGCGCCTGACGTCCAGATAGACGTCACGGATGATCAGCGGCGCCCACCAGTCGCCGATGCGATCAAGCGTGCGGGCAAGCGAGCAGTGCATCTCGGCAAAGCTGACCTTCTTCATACGCGGACTCTACTTAGTTGCATCATTGAACTCAATTCCATAGGCTGATTTCACTATTGCACTTTAGGCGAAGCTAACATGTATCACCAGATCGTCAGGTCAAAGATTCGTAGTCTTTTTGCAGAGGTTGACAGAGGAAATGCGCAGCCTGTGCTGGATGGATTCGCCAGGAACTTCGAGCACCGGTTTCTCGGGGAAGATCATGCGCTTGGCGGCGCGCGTCACAGTCTTGAATCAACGCGGGAATGGTATGCGCGGCTGTACAGGTTGCTTCCGGGCATCCGTTTTGACCTGATCGACATCTTTGTTGCCGGTCTGCCGTGGAACACAATCGCGATTATCAACTGGCGCGAGCAGAATGATGGCGCGGATGGTGTGTGGACCGAGAATTTCGGCATCCATGCGGTCAGGCTTTCCTGGGGAAAGGTGACGCAGATCATCATCTGTCCGAACACGATGGGGCTGAAGACAACGCTCGACCGGCTTTATACTGCGGGGGTGAGCGAGGCACATGCGCCGCCGATTGTGGATTGAGGATCGGCACCTGTGGATGAACGAAATTGCCCCTCACCCTTACCCTCTCCCCGTGGAATGACGGGGAGAGGGAGACGCCATCGTTGAGGCTAATCGCTGCGCTCTCTGCCAGGCTCATCAGATCCAGCCTTGGGCGCAAGGTTGATGCCTCCCTCTCCCCGCCATCTCGCGGGGAGAGGGTAAGGGTGAGGGGCGATCCAACACGGGAGGTCCAGATGTACGCACAAGCCGTCACGGCATTCCTAGGTGAGCAGCAGTCGGCCGGGTGGCGCGACCTGCCGTTCTTTCGGAGCAAGGCGGCAGAGGTTGCGGCCAAGGTTGATGCGCGGGTGGCGGACGGCGCGCATGTGTTGCCGGCACCGGGCGATGTGTTCAATGCGTTGCGGGCTGTTGCGCCGGAGAATGTGCGGGTGGTGATACTCGGGCAGGACCCTTATCCGACGCCAGGACATGCGCATGGCCTGGCGTTTTCCTATGTCGGTGGCGGGGCCGCACCGGCCTCCCTGCGCAATATGTTCAAGGAAATGGCGGCGGATCTCGGCGGGTCACCGCGCACGAATTGCGATCTGTCAGACTGGGCGCGCCAGGGCGTGCTGTTGCTCAACACCGCGCTGACGGTGGAGGCGGGCGCTGCCGGCGCGCATATGAAATTCGGCTGGCAGGACTTGACCCGGCAGGCGGTGAAGGCCGTGTCGGATCGATCGCGGGGATGTGTGTTCGTGTTGTGGGGCGCGAAGGCCGCAGCGTTCAGCGACCTGATCGATGCGGACAAGCATTATGTGCTGACCTCCGCGCATCCCTCACCGCTCTCGGCGCATAACGGGTTCTTCGGCTCGAAGCCGTATTCCAAGGTGAACGCGTGGTTGAGGGGCAGGGGAATGGCGGAGGTCGTGTGGGGGTAAGCTACCCCTCACCGGCCCTTCGGGCCACCTCTCCCCAGAGGGGAGAGGAACCCAAGCTGGATGAGGATCACGCCCTTACAGAACCCAGGTTCCTCTCCCCTCTGGGGAGAGGTGGCCCGAAGGGCCGGTGAGGGGAAAATCATGCACTACGTATTAAACTTGAACAGCAGCACGTCGCCGTCCTGCACGACATATTCCTTGCCTTCGTCGCGGGCCTTGCCGGCCTCCTTGGCGGGGACCTCGCCGCCGAGCGAGACGTAATCATTGTAGGCGATGGTCTGGGCGCGGATGAAGCCGCGCTCGAAATCGGTGTGGATTACACCGGCGGCCTGCGGGGCCTTGGTGCCCTTCTCGATGGTCCAGGCGCGCGTTTCCTTCGGGCCGGCGGTGAAATAGGTGATCAAGTGCAACAGGTCGTAGCCGGCACGGATGAGGCGATCCAGGCCGGGCTCTTCCAGACCCATTGCGTCGAGATATTCCTTTGCCTCCTCGTCGGGCAGTTGGGCAACTTCCGACTCGATGGCGGCTGAGATGACCACGCTGGAAGCGCCTTGGGCCTTGGCCATTTCCTCAACGGCTTTGGTGAAAGCGTTGCCAGTGGCGGCGTCGTTTTCGGCGACATTGCAGACATAAAGCACCGGATGTGCTGTGAGCAGGTTCAGGCCCTGCAGGATCTTCAGCTCGTCCGGGGCGATGGTTTTCAATAGCACGCGGGCCGGCTTGCCGTCGGTGAGCAGTGCCAGCACCTGTTCCATCACCG
>CAYZQP010000081.1:0-13990 GCA_964480545.1 uncultured Mesorhizobium sp.
GTGCGTGCCGATGGCAGCGCCTTGCCCGAAGGTCTCGACATCGTGACGCTCAGCCAGGATGGCACCCGGATTTCGCGGATCGTCGGGTTCTTCGGGCCGCTGAAGACGGTGTAACCCGGTCAAACACTGGCCGGCTGACTCCATTTCGACGCCAGTAGTCGGTAGGGGATCAGCGCGAAGATCGCGATCAGCAGCTTCACCGTGAAATCGCCAATGGCCCAGGAAATCCAGCGTGCGGTCTCTGTTGCGCCGATGCCGAGCAGCGGGGCGGCTTCCAGCGCGAAATCGTCGCTCGGCCCCACAAACGCAAAGGCGGCAGCAAAGGCAATCGAGAAGAACAGGGCGGTGTCCACCACCGAGCCGGCCAGCGTGCCAAAGATTGGTGCGCGCCACCAGCTCTGCCGGCGCAACCAGTTGAACACGGTGATGTCGAGCAGTTGCGCCGTGAGGAAGGCAGTGCCTGACGCAATCGCGATGCGCACGAGACGGCCGGCGGTCGTCTCGAACTCGATCAGGCCGAGCTTGAAGAACAGCGGCGGGATGACCACGGAGCAGATCACGGCCAGCATGAAGCCGACGAACACGATGCGCCGGGCCAGGGCCGGACCATACTTGCGGTTGGCAAGGTCGGTGACCAGGAAGGCGAACGGGTAGGTGAAGGCACCCCAGGTCAGCACGTCGGCAAGCTGAAGCGAACTCAACTGCGCCTGCACCGGGAACTGCACAAGAATATTGGACGCCACAACGACAAGGGCCATGGCGAAAACGAACGGGAGTGTGCGCGAGAGCGGCATTTTTTTATCCTGGGTAATGGAACCAGTTGGCGGAGTTCAGCCTGTCGGCTGTAATTTGCGGAGCAGGGGGCTTTGCAGCTTGTCCTGCTCCAGGCGGTCGTCCCCCGCCTTACGACAGATAGGCGAGGCGCTTAAGCAGCGACGGCTTCGGCCTGCTTCTTCTTGATCTGCTTCTTGAGCAGGCGTGCCTTCTGCGACAGCTCGGACACGTCAGCCTTGACGAGGAAAGCGTCGAGGCCACCGCGATGCTCAACCGAACGCAGGGCGTTGGCAGAAACGCGCAGCTTGACGTTCTGGTTCAGGGCTTCCGAAATCAGCGTCACGTTGACGAGGTTCGGCAGGAAGCGGCGGCGGGTCTTGTTGTTGGCGTGGCTGACATTGTTGCCAGTCAGGACGGCTTTGCCGGTCAGTTCGCAAACGCGGGACATTGTCGTTACCTTCAGGTTCGTCTTGGGCCAAACTGTCCGGACCGCGCGGGGCGGCGCGCGACAGTGATGCGGCCTTGATGGAAAGTTGGCGCTCCATTAGTCGCAAAAGCGTGAGCCGTCAAGCTGAAGCGGTTCAGGCTGCGTTCACGCACAATCGCACAGAAGCGCATTCACACTAATGCCGAAATTGTGGCAATAACGGAAATGGATTGAAAGGAACTCGCCTGTGCTGGGCACATTTTCGACAATTGTTCTGGCCATGTCGGCCCTGGTGAACCCGCCGCAAAAACCGGCGACGGAGGTTACCCAGGTCAATGCGCAGACGTTCGAGGGTGTGTACGTCATCTCCTTCCTCGGAATGCAGGTAGCGCGCTCGACCTTCGTCAGCACATTCAGCGGTGACGACGTCAGCATCAAGGGCCGGATCTCGAGCGCTGGCGTCGGCGCGCTCGTCGACAGCACAACCGGATCCAGCAATTTTACCGGACGCCTCGGCAAGCATGGCGTGGTGCCATCCAATTTCACCACCACCTACACATCCGGCAAAAAGAAGAAGAGCACGACCATCGGCTTTTCCGGCGGCAATGTGGTGAAGACGGTGAATGTTCCGCCACCCAGGAAGCGCGCAAAATGGGTGCCACTCGGTGCAGGTGATCTGCGCGCAGTATCCGATCCGATTTCAGCAACGTTGATCCGCGCCGACAAGCCAGCAGATGTGTGCAAGCGCACGATCAAGGTCTACGATGGCGAGATGCGCGCCGATATCCGGCTCGGCCTGATGTCAACCGGCAAGGTGCCTGGCCATGGCCCGGAAGCAGTGACCTGCTCGGCGAAGTTTGTGCCGATAGGTGGCTACCGGCCGGACTCCAGCTCGCTGGACTATCTGAAGAACCGCAGCAAGATCGTGATCTCGTTTGCGCCGCTCGGTGATACCGGCGTATATGCCCCGGTTCGCGCGTCGATCGGCACCAAGGTGGGCACCGTCACCGTCGTTGCGAACCGCACGGGTTCCTGACGCTTAAATCCATCCGGGGGACATTTTGGGCCGCGCCACGCTGATCGGCTTTCTGGCGATCGCCATGTGGGCGCTGCTGGCGCTGATGACGGCGCAATCCGGCAACGTGCCGCCATTCCTGTTGTCCGCGATCACTTTTGCGATTGGCACGCTTGTCGGGCTGGTGTTCCGCCTGATCTGGCCGCCGAAGGAAAAGGTCAGCGTGCCGCCGGTGGTCTGGCTGATCGGCATTGGCGGGTTGTTCGGCTATCACTTTTTCTATTTCACGGCGCTGCGCAATGCGCCGGCCGTTGAGGCCAGCCTGATCGCCTATTTGTGGCCGCTGTTCATCGTGCTGGGCTCGGCGCTGATGCCCGGCGAAAAGCTGCGCTGGTTTCATGTTGTTGGCGCGCTGATGGGGCTGGCGGGCGCGGCGCTGATTATCACGAAGGGCGGCACGGCGAGCTTTGATCCGCAATATGCCTATGGCTATACGATGGCCTTTGTCTGCGCCTTCCTGTGGTCGGGTTACTCGCTTCTGTCGCGACGCTTTGCCGAGGTGCCGACTTCCATAGTGACGTGGTTCTGTCTGGCCACGGCGGTGCTGTCGCTGGCTTGCCACTTCGCGCTGGAGGAGACCGTCCTGCCGCAGACCACGGGGCAGTGGCTCGCGGTGGTGGGCTTGGGCCTTATGCCGGTTGGGGCGGCGTTCTACGCTTGGGATTACGGGGTTAAGCGCGGCAACATTCAGGTGCTGGGTGCTGCGAGCTACGCCTCGCCGCTGCTGTCGACAGCGGTGCTGATCGCCGCCGGTGTGACGCAGGCGACGCCGGTCATTCTGCTCGCCTGTCTGCTGATCACTGCGGGTGCCGTGCTCGCGGCGAAGCAATTGCTGTTGAAGGACAAGCGCTGATGCCGGCGGTCCTTCCTTTCCATGGCGGTATTGAGGACCTCTCGAACGGTTCGCTGATCCTGTCGGTGGTCGCAGCCGCGACCTACCTGTTCGGGCTGGAGCAGCCGCGCAGCTGGAAACTGTCTCTGGCCAAGACGGTATCGGTGGCCTTGCTGGCAGTCATAGCTGCCTATCAAAACGCGCCGCTGCTGCTGATCGTCGGTCTGGGTTTGAGCGCGCTTGGCGACTTCTTCCTGTCGCGCGATGGCGAGCGGAATTTCCTGTTTGGGCTCGGCAGCTTTCTCACAGCGCACATTGCCTACATCCCGCTGTTTTACGGGATTGGCGGAGGCGTTGGCGCGCTGCTCTCGTGGAAGCTTGTGCCGGCACTGGCGCTGATTGTCCTGAGCCTCGGCATGCTGAGCATCCTGATGAGCAGGGTGGACAGCGCCATGCGCGCGCCCATCGTGGTCTATATCGGCGCGATCCTGCTGATGGGGCTGGCAGCGCTGACCACGAGCAACCCGCTGGTGATCGCAGGCGCGCTCGCCTTCATGGCGTCCGACACGATCCTGTCGTGGGAGAAGTTTGTCGAAACAGGCGTATCAGTGCGGCGCAGGGCCATGCGGGTAGCGGTCTGGGTGCTGTATTATGTGGCGCAGGTGCTGATCCTGCTGGGCTTTGTGCTTTAGCCCTCCAGTTCCTCGCGCAGCATCTCAAGCTCCAGCCATTCCTCCTCGTGCGAGGCTAGAGTGGCGCGCTCCTTGTCGAGCATGGCGATGGTCTGGGCGAAGCCCCTGGGGTCGCGGTCGTAGAATTTCGGGTCTGCCAGTTTGTCTTCAAGTGCGGAGATTGCCTTGCCGATGGCGTCCATCTTGCCGGGCAGGTTTTCCAGCGCAAACTTCTGCTTGAACGAGAGCTTGCTGGAGGCCGCTTTGGGGACTGCGCGTTCGGTCTTTGGCGCGTCGTTCGCGGGCCTGGTTTTGGCCTTGCGGTCAAAGCTCTTCTCACCGCGCTGGGATAGCATATCCGTGTAGCCGCCGGCATATTCGATCCAACGGCCGCTACCATCCGGCGCAATGGTTGAGGTCACCGTGCGGTCAAGGAAGTCGCGGTCGTGGCTGACCAGCAGCACGGTGCCGGCAAAGCCCGCGACCAGCTCCTGCAGCAGGTCGAGCGTTTCCATGTCGAGATCGTTGGTCGGCTCGTCCAGCACCAGCAGATTGGCAGGACGCGCCAGCACGCGTGCGAGCAGCAGGCGGGCGCGCTCGCCGCCGGAGAGTTCGCGCACCGGCGTGCGGGCCTGCTCCGGCTTGAACAGGAAATCCTTCATGTAGGAGACGACGTGACGCTGCTCGCCATTGATCACGAGATTTTCGCCGCGACCGTCGGTCAAGTAATGCGCCAGCGTCTCGTCAGGGTCAGCAGCGTCGCGCTTCTGGTCGAGCGTGGCGATCTCCAGGTTGACGCCAAGGCGCACGGTGCCTGAGTCCGGTGCGAGTTCGCCGGTCAGCATCTTCAACAGCGTGGTCTTGCCCGCGCCATTGGGCCCGACCAGACCGATACGGTCGCCGCGCTGGATGCGGGTCGAGAAGTCCTTGACGATCTCGGTCTCGCCGTAGCTCTTGGCGATGTTCTTCGCCTCCACCACCAGCTTGCCGGACTCGGCGGCGTCGCTGGCGACCAGCGTCGCCTTGCCCTCCGCGCCCTGATGCGTCTTGAAGCGAACGCGCAGATCCTGCAGCTCGCCGAGGCGGCGCATGTTGCGCTTGCGGCGTGCCGAGACGCCGTAGCGCAGCCAGTGTTCCTCGCGCACAATCTGGCGGCCAAGCTTGTGCTGGTCGCGCTCTTCTTCCTCCAGCACCTGATCGCGCCATTCCTCGAAATGTGCGAAGCCCTTTTCGAGACGACGGGTGGTTCCGCGATCCAGCCAGACGGTGGCGCGGGTGACGCGCTCCAGGAAGCGCCGGTCGTGCGAGATCAGGATCAACGCCGAGGGGATGCGCGCCAGCTCTTCTTCAAGCCACTCGATGGTGGAGAGGTCCAGATGGTTGGTCGGCTCGTCAAGCAGCAGGATGTCGGGCTGCGGGGCCAGCACTTTCGCCAGTGCGGCTCGGCGGGCTTCACCGCCGGAGAGGTTGGCGGGAGATTCTTCGCCGGTGAGGCCCAGCTGATCCATGAGATAGGTGGCGCGGTGCGGATCGTCGGACGGGCCGAGGCCCGCGTCGACATAGGCGCGCACGGTATCAAATCCGTCGAAGTCCGGCGCTTGCGCGAGATAGCGGATGGTCGCGCCTGGCTGGCGGAAGATCAGTCCGTCCTGCGGTTCGACCTGGCCGGCGGCGATCTTGAGCAGCGTCGACTTGCCCGAACCATTGCGGCCGACCAGCGCGATCTTGTCGCCGGCCGAGGCCGACAGGTCAGCGCCGTCGAGCAGCGGGGTGCCGCCGAAGGTCAGCTGGATGTTTTCGAGATTGAGAAGGGGCGGGGCCATTAGCGAACCTGTTGTACGACCCCCACTCCGGTCTGCTGCGCAGACCACCTCTCCCCCGATTGCTGGGGGAGAGGAAGGAGCCAGGTTCGGTAAGTTCGCGCCTTTCCTCGCCCCCCATCGGGGGGAGAGGTGGTCTGCGCAGCAGACCGGAGTGGGGGGAAGCTGCCAGTCATCAGAAACCGGGAACTGGATTGGGGTGGGCAACGAGCATCGCGCGGCCGGAGCCGAGCGTAATGCGGAGGGCACCACTGACTTCATTGGAGATGGTGCGGGAGGAGCCGAACGGCATGGAGAAATTGTCGAGCGGCCATCGCGCACCGGTGACGGTCAGGCCGCTCAGGTCTTCAAAGGCGATGATCGAGAAGACGGTGCCGGGGGCATAGTCGAAGCTCTGATCTGATTTGAGCGGCACGCCCTCCTGCGCACCCGAAGACAGCAGCACCGGGGTGCCAGCCTCCATCAATCGCACGGCAAGCGTCAGGTGCAGAAACGCATGATCGAGACGCGGGCCACCAAAGGCGCCGACAAGGATCAGGTCGTCAGCACCGCGCGCCAGTGCTTCATCCACGGCGAGCTCGCCGTCAGTCTTGGCCTTGTCATGCGGAAAGGTGAGGCGTTCGACGCTTGCGAGTTCGGATGGCAGTTCGTCCGGCACGGAATCGAAATCGCCGACCCAAAGCTCGGGTACGAGCCCAAGCGCCTGCGCATGGCGGATGCCAGCATCGGCGGCGATGACGAGCGAGCCCGCAACCTGCGCGGTCAGGCGCGGGGTCGGGATCAGTTCTCCGCCAAGCAGGATGGTGAAACGGGTCATTGCGCGGCGTCTAGCAGGCGAGGCAGGGCAGGGGAAGGGCGCTCTGCAGGCGAGGACAGCCTGCGTTCATCTTGAGGCCGGCCTCGACATATAGCCAGTGCTGGCGGACCCCAGAGTGCCATCGCAACCCATCCCCAGGGACGGTTGCCGGAAACATTTTCTGAACATGCAGGGGATGCGGTAGAGATTTTTCTTTCGAACTGTCAGGAAATTTGGTCAACTGTCCTGAACAATAAGACAATAGTCTGGGAGGACGTTATGAAGGGCATTTTCTTATCGGGTATTTGTGTGGTTGCGATGGCAGTGGGTATTTCAGGGGCGCGGGCGCAGGCCGAACGCGGCGAGGCGACGGAGGCAACCAAGGCAGCCAACGCAAAGGTGCTGCAGTCGCTGCCGTTTTCCGACCAACAGTCGTTTGAAGATGCCAGGCGCGGATTCATCGCGCCGCTACCGGACGACATTATCAACAATGCGGCGGGCAAACCCGCCTGGAATCCGGGCAAATTTGCTTTCCTGCGGGATGCGGCTGCGCCCGATACGGTGAACCCGAGCCTGTGGCGGCAGTCGCAGCTGGTGGAAATCGGCGGCTTGTTTGAGGTGACCGAGGGCATCTATCAGGTGCGCAATCTCGACCTCTCCAACATGACGATTATCGAGGGCGAAACGGGGCTGACCATCGTTGACCCGCTGGTGTCAGCGGAAACGGCAAAGGCTGCACTTGCGCTTTACCGGGCCAACCGCAGTGCAGGCAAGCCGGTGGTGGCGGTGATCTATACGCATAGCCATGCCGACCATTTTGGCGGGGTGCGCGGCGTGGTTGATCAGGCCGATGTCGATGCCGGCAAGGTGAAAATCTATGCACCGGAAGGGTTTATGGAACACGCGATTGCCGAAAACGTGCTGGCCGGAAATGCGATGGCACGCCGCGCGACCTATCAGTTTGGCAATGTGCTGCCGGCTGATCCAAAGGGGCAGGTGGGTGCGGGGCTTGGCACCACGACGTCAGCGGGTGGTATCACGCTGATTGCGCCGACGAACACGATTTCAGAGACCGGGCATGTCGAGACCATCGACGGCCTGACCTATGAGTTCATGATGGCGCATGGCTCGGAAGCACCGTCAGAATTCATTTTCTACATGCCGCAAAAGAAGATCCTGAACGCGGCGGAAATCGCGACCTTCATGCTGCACAATACCTATACGCTGCGCGGCGCCCGCATCCGCGATCCGCTGGCCTGGTCGAAATATCTCAATGATGCGATCAATCGCTGGGGCAGCGATATCGAGATTCTCTACAACCAGCATCAGTGGCCGGTCTGGGGGCGCGAGCGCGCGGTCGGGCATCTGAAGCTGCAGCGCGACATGTATCGCTTCATCAATGACGAAACGTTGCGGCTCGCCAACAAGGGCTACAACAAGGAAGAGATCGCCGAGATGGTGGTCTTGCCCAGGGCGATCGAGCAGAGCTTTGCGGCGCGCGGCTATTACGGCTCGTTCAGCCACAACATCAAAGGCACCTACGCGCTCTATCTCGGCTGGTTCGACGCCAATCCGGCATCGCTGAACCCGCTGCCGCGGCGCGAGGCGGCGAAGCGCTATGTCGAGATGATGGGCGGTGCAGACGCGCTGCTGGAAAAAGCCCGCACTTTCTATACGGCGGGTGACTATCGCTGGGTGGCGGAAGTGGCGAACCACGCCGTCTATGCCGACCCGTCGAACCAGGCGGCGAAGAACCTCGTGGCGGATGCATTTGAACAGCTTGGATACCAGGCGGAGTCCGGTGTGTGGCGCAATTTCTACCTGGCCGGCGCACAGGAGTTGCGCAACGGCGTGGCGGCGCTGCCTGCGCCCAACTCACTGACGCCGGACACGCTGCGGGCAACCAGCCTCGACCTGTTCTTCGACTTCCTGTCGGTGCGGCTGGATCGTAGCAAGGTCGAGGGCAAGAGCTTTGCGCTGAACTTCAACTTTCCCGATGTTGGCGAGACCTACGCATTGGAGCTTTCCAACAATGTGCTGAACAACTCGAAGGGTGTGCAACTGGCCAATGCCGACGCGACCTTCACGCTGGACCGCAAGACACTTGATGCCATCACGCTCGGCCAGAAGAAGATGCCGGAAGCGATTGCCGCCGGTGAGGTGAAGATCGAGGGCGACGGCAAGAAGCTTGGCGAGCTGTTCGGCAGCCTCGGCCAGTTCGACTTCTGGTTCAACATCGTGACGCCGGTGGAAGCGGCGGCAAAATAGACGGAACCACTTCGTGAGTTGCGCTTTCTGATCCCGGGGTCAAAATTCCGGGATCAGGGAGAAGACAAGCAATGATCAAACTAAAATCTGCGCGCGCGTCGCTGGTGGCGTCGGCTACTGTGCTCGCCATCTGCCAATCCTCGTGGGCCAAGGACGACCAGCAGATGCGCGATGAGTTCTTCTGGCTTGGCGAGATGAACAAGGCGACGACCGTCATCAACGCGGAAGAGGGGTTGCTCGACAAGTCGATGGTTCCGGGCGTCGCCAGGGCGGTGCAGAAGGTGATTGCGGATGGTGCGGAGAAGGGCGCCAAGCGCCCATCGACGGTGATTTCATTCGAGCCGCTGCTGATCGAGGCCGGCGGCAAGGACGTGACCCTGCTGCATGCCGGGCGCTCCAGCCAGGATATGCACGCGACCTATCGCGCGGCGATCCTGCGCGACAAGCTGCTGGAGCTGATGGGCCAGCTCAACACGACGACAACGACGCTGGTTGATCTTGCTGATCGCTACAAGGATATGCCGGTGGTGAACTACACCAATGGCGTGGCGGCGCAGGCCAACACCTATGGGCATTATCTGCTGGGGCATGTCGCGGGGTTTGAACGCGATGCGCAGCGCATCCGTGAGGCCTATGCGCGGATTGATCGTTCGGCGATGGGCACGACCGTGCTGAACGGCACAAGCTGGCCGCTGAACCGCCAGCGCATGGCGGATTATCTGGGCTTCGCCGGGCTGGTCGATAACGCCTATGACGCCTCGCAGATTTCATCGATGGACCAGCCGGTGGAGGTTGGCAGCATCGTCACCGCGCTGGCGCTGCACACCGGCAATTTCGTCGAGGACACGATGACGCAATATGCGCAGTCGCGGCCGTGGATCCTGCTGGAGGAGGGCGGCGGCAACACCTATGTGTCGAGCGCCATGCCGCAGAAGCGCAATCCAGGCCTGCTGATTTCAACGCGCGCGAACGCCTCGACGGCGGTGACGCTGGCGATGGGGCCGGTGATTCAGATGCACAATATCACGCCGGGTATGAGCGACCCGAAGGATGTCGACCAGAATTCCGAAATGGTGGATGCGGGCGTCAAGACGCTGGCCAGCCTGGACAAGGTGCTGAAGGCGCTGGTGATCAACCCCGAGCGCGCGCTGGAGGAATTGAACAGCGATTGGACGGCCTCGCAGGAACTGGCTGATCTGCTGATGCGCGAGCACAAGCTGCCCTTCCGCGAAGGGCATCACTTTGCCTCGGAGATTGTGACCTATGCGCGGGCCAACAACATCAAGCCGCTGGATTTCCCCTATGCCGAGGCGCAGCGGATTTACGCCGAGACGGTGAAAGGCACCGACCATGTGCAGACGCTGCCACTGAGCGAAGAGGTGTTCCGGGCGACGCTTGACCCGGTTGCGATCATCAAGAACCGCAAGACGGCGGGTGGCCCGCAGCCGGCGGAGATGGAGCGCATGGTCAAGGCAGCGCGCGAGAAGCTTGCCGCACAGGAAAGCTGGGTGAGCGACCGGCGCGGCGCTATCGATGCGGGCCTGAAAAAGCTGGACGAGGATTTCGTCAGGTTGCTGCAGTAAGCGCTAGGCCAGTTGCTCCCGGAGGAAGCTGAGCACCTCTGAAGCCGGGACGTCCTTCGCAATGAAGGACTGACCGATGCCGCGCGTGAGGATAAAGTTCAGCATGCCATCCGAGACCTTCTTGTCCTGCGCGATGAAATCGAGCAGCACCTCGGCCGGCGGCAGCTCGCCCGGGATATCCGACATGCGCCAGGGCAGGCCGACATCGCGCAGATGCTGCTCCACGCGGGCGGCGTCGTCGGGGCTGGCGAGGTTCATGCGGGCCGAGAAGCGGTGCGCCAGCGCCATGCCGATGGCGACGCCCTCACCATGCACGAGGCGCGCGCCGTCATAGGCTGTCGCGCCCTCAAGTGCGTGGCCGAACGTGTGGCCGAGATTGAGCAGCGCGCGGTCGCCATTCTCAAACTCGTCGCGGGCGACGACATCGGCCATCGCATGGATGCGCGCCGGGCCGCCGGCGAACAGTTCGCGCCAGTTTTTCTCCAGCCAGACGAAGAAGTCAGGCCGGTCGATCAAGCCATACTTGGCGACTTCGGCATAGCCCGCGCGGAATTCGCGCAGGGGCAGCGTGTCGAGCACGCCGGTATCGGCCAGCACAAGCTTCGGCTGGTTGAACAGGCCGACGAGGTTTTTGCCGTGCGGCGAGTTGATGCCGGTCTTGCCGCCCACAGAGGAATCCACCTGCGCCAGCAGCGAGGTCGGGATCTGCACAAAGGGCATGCCGCGCCGTGCGACGCCAGCAGCAAATCCGGTCAGGTCGCCGATAACGCCGCCGCCAAGGGCGATAACGACATCCTTGCGTTCCAGTTTTGCAGCAAGCAGGCCCTCCACCGTCTCCTCGAGCTTGCCGTAGCTCTTTGTCTTTTCGCCGGGCGGCAGGATGATAGGGGCGACTTTCAGGCCAGCGGCCTCCAGGCTCGCAGTCAGGGCCGGCAGTTGCGCTGCTGCGACATTCTCATCAGTGACCACGGCGGCGCGCTTTGCGTTGAGGCGGGCGGTGATCTCGGCGCCAGCGCGTGTGATCAGGCCTGGGCCGATGAGGATTGGATAGCCGCGATCACCGAGGCCAACGTCGATCTGAACCGTTGATGTCATGCTGGTACTGCGTTCTTTTCAAGCGTGAGATAGTCGCCGAGATAATCGAGGACTTCCTGTGCGATGACTTCCTTGCCGGCGTCACGGGTGACGACAGTCAGGGTGGCATTGGCGTAGACCGGGTATCGCTGCTCGATCAGCCGCTCCATGACGCCGCGCGGATTCGGGTCCTTCAGCAACGGGCGGTTCTGCTTGCGGGAAACGCGGTCCATCAGGAGGTCGATATCTGCCTTCAGCCAGACGGATATGGCGGCATCGGCGATCGCCGCGCGGGTATCCGCGTTCATGAAGGCACCACCGCCGGTGGACAGCACCTGCGGGCCCTTTTCCAGCAGGCGCAGGATGACGCGCTGCTCCAGCGCGCGGAACTCGGGCTCGCCATAGGCCTCGAACAGTTCGGGGATGCTCATGGTCGAGACCGTTTCGATCTCGTGGTCGCTGTCGATGAACGGCACCTCCAGCATCGACGCCAGCTTGCGGCCGATGGCGGTCTTGCCGGCTCCCATCAGCCCGACGAAGACAATCGAGCGCTTGCCCAGAAGGTCAAGCACGCCCGGAATCCTGTTATCGCCGGCGCTCTCGGTCATGGCAGTGCTTCCATAGCAAAAGGCAGATGACGTCAAGGAATCTTGAACTGGTTGAGCCGCAACCTCATAAGTTGAAGTCCGAGAAACCGGGGCGATTCGAGGCCAATGCCCTCATTGATGCGTTTCATCACGATCATACTGATCGCCGCGGCTGCGATCTATGCGGGGATGTTTGCGCTCGCCACCCTGGTTACGCCGCGCCAGTCAGAGCTGTCAGAGAAGATCGAACTGAACATTCCTGACGTTGCAAAGCCGGAAGAGGCGCCAGCGACAGGGGCTGAACCGATGGAGCCTGTCGAGCCTGCGCCGGAGCAAGACACCGTGCAGCCTTTACCCGGGGAGGCCGGCCAATGAGTGCGGGCCGGATTGACGCCTTTCTGGAGATGATGAGCGCCGAGCGGGGCGCGGCCGAGAACACGCTCTCATCCTATCGTCGTGACCTCGAGGATGCCGCCGAATATTTTGCTGGCAAGCTGGCGGACGCCGACAGTGCCGGCCTGCGCGACTATCTGAACGAGATCGCCGCGCGCGATTTCGCAGCCACAACCCAGGCGCGCAAGCTTTCGGCACTCAGACAGTTCTTCAAATTCCTCTACGCCGAAGGATTGCGTACGGACGATCCAACCGGCGTGCTGGATGCGCCGCGCAAGGATCGGCCACTGCCCAAGACGATGGGCGAGACCGAGGCTGGCCGGCTGATGGATCGTGCGGCGCTGGAGGCAGCAGACATGTCACTCCCGCCTGCGAAGCATCTGGAAGCGCTAAGGATGCATGCACTGGTCGAGGTGCTCTACGCCACCGGGCTGCGTGTCTCGGAACTGGTTTCGCTGCCGGTAACTGTGGCGCTGCGTGACGAGCGCTTCTTCATCGTCAAGGGCAAGGGCAACAAGGAACGGATGGTTCCTTTGTCAGGAAAGGCGCAGGACGCGATGCGGAACTGGCTGGCGGCACTCAATGCGGTGCCCGCGCTGGCTGACAGTCCATGGCTGTTTCCGTCAAGTTCGGAGACCGGCTATCTGGCGCGGCAGGTGTTTGGCCGCGACCTCAAGAGCCTGGCGGCACGTGCGGGCATTCCAGCTGCGAAAATCTCGCCGCACGTGTTGCGCCACGCCTTTGCCAGTCATCTTTTGCAGAACGGCGCGGACCTGCGTGCCGTGCAGCAACTTCTTGGCCATTCTGACATTTCGACCACGCAAATCTACACACATGTTCTGGAAGAACGGCTGGTCAGGCTGGTTCATGACCACCATCCGCTTGCCGATGCGACGGGCTGACGCTATGTCAGGATCAACTTTTCGATCCGCTTTGCTCTAAATTCTTCAGATTTGCAGCTTACGGCGGGACCTGACGACCCGGCATTCTGTGGCAGGCAATGTATAATTACCTCGACTTTGAAAAACCCGTCGCCGATCTTGAAGCGAAGATCATCGAGCTCAAAAAGCTCGCGGAAGCAGGCGAGTCCGTTGATGTCGCCGAGGAGATTGCGCGCCTGGAAAAGCGGGCACAGGATGCTCTCAAGGATCTCTACAAGCAACTGACGCCATGGCAGAAGGTGCAGGTGGCGCGCCACGCCGACCGTCCGCACTGTATCGACTACATCGCCGGATTGTTCACAGAGTTTACGCCACTGGCGGGCGACCGTGCCTATGGCGAGGATGCCGCTATCATCGGCGGCTTTGCGCGATTCAATGGTGAGCCTGTCGCAATCCTCGGCCAGGAAAAGGGCTCGGACACCCAAAGCCGCCTGAAGCACAATTTCGGCTCTGTCCGTCCGGAGGGATACCGCAAGGCAGTGCGCATCATGGAACTCGCGGATCGTTTCGGGATCCCGTTGATCTCGCTGGTCGACACTGCGATTGCGTATCCGGGCGTTGGCGCGGAAGAGCGCGGTCAGGCGGAAGCGATTGCGCGCTCGACGTCTGCCTGCCTGGCACTGAAATCTCCGTCGGTCTCTGTCATCATCGGCGAGGGGGGCTCGGGTGGCGCAATTGCAATCGCCACCGCCAACCGCGTCTATATGCTGGAACATGCGATCTATTCGGTGATTTCGCCGGAGGGCGCG
>CAYZQP010000082.1:0-11669 GCA_964480545.1 uncultured Mesorhizobium sp.
GACATCCCGGAGGACGACCCGGATGTGTTCCGGCAATGGCAACTCTGCGCCGAACACCACGCCCGCTGGTCGGCCGAACTGCCGACGCTCCCGGGGGTCTCCTATTCGTTCTTCCACGGGTATCGCGGCTTCCCGTTGCTGAAGTTGCGGAACCCGGACGACCTGGTCAAGCATGCCGGCTCGAAGTCGCTGCTGATCCCGACGCCGGGCTGGGCGGTGAAGCGCACGCTTGATCTGCTCGACTGGATGAACATGCCGCTCATGGATCCGGAACAGTATCTGATTGCCGACGAAGAGTGCGTGCTCGACGTTTCGAAGGGTGAGCGCCAGCTCGGCTGGGTGCCGAAATATCGCGACGAGGACATGCTGATCGCGGCCTACAAGGAATACCGGGCCAAGAAAGACGGTCACGTCACCAACGCCGCACACGTGCCGGCTGAGTAATCGGGTCAAGGGACTGGGGAAACTGCCATGTTGAACTTCATGACGAAGAAAAAGCCTGCCGTGCGCGAGCAGGTTGTTGCGCCGACTTTAGTGGCCAACTCCACGCAAAAGCCTGACCTGATCACGGTCGAGCAGGCCAAGGCGATGGACGTTCCGGAAATGACGGAACTGTTCAAGAGCCATATCAACCCCGGCCAGCTTCACTTCATGAAGCTGCTTGGCTTCCACAAGGTGAAGGTCGAGACCGCCGAGGGCATGTATTACACCGACCAGAACGGTCGCAAGATCCTCGACTTCTTCGGCGGCTTCGGCTCGCTGGCTTTCGGCCACAATCATCCGCGTCTTCTTGCTGCCCGCAAGCAGTTCCAGGACGAGAAGCGCCACGAGATCGCGATTGCCTTCATGTCGCAATACGCTTCGGCCTTTGCTGCCAACCTGGCAAGGTGCTCGCCCGGCGAACTCGACATGGTGTTTTTGGGCTCAACCGGTTCGGAAGCCATGGAAGCTGCGATCAAGGTTGCCGAGCGCGCTGCTGGTCCGGCCCGTCCGAAGATCGTCTATGCCGAGAACTCGTTCCACGGCAAAACCAAGGGCGTTCTGTCGATCACCGACGGCCCGCTTTATCGCGGCGAGTTCAAGCTGGTCGACAACAATGTGAAGGTGCCGTTCGGCGATATCGACGCGATCGAGAACGCCTTCAAGTCGGATCCGGAAATCGGCATCATCGTGCTTGAAACCGTTCAGGGTGGCGGCGGCATCATCCAGGCTCCGGCAGAATTCTGGCAGAAGCTGCGCGCGCTGTGCGACCAGTATGGCGTGCTCTGGGTCGCTGACGAAGTGCAGTGTGGCTATGGCCGCACCGGTCGCTTCTACGCCTTCGAGCATTACGGCGTTGTGCCGGATGTCACCGCGCTGGCAAAGTCGCTCGGCGGCGGCAAGGCTGCTGTCGGCGCGATGATCGCCTCGCGCGACGTCTACATGAAGGCTTACGGCACGCCGAAGACCGCGATGATCCACGCTGCGGCCACTTTTGGTGGCATCGGCGAGGCGACGGTGACGGCCATCGAAGCGCTGAACGTGCTTTATGATGAAGGACTGATCGATAACTCGGCTGCGACCGGCGAATACATGCTCGACCGCATGCGCCAACTGCAGGCCAAGTATCCGACCATCATCAAGGACGTGCGCGGCAAGGGCCTGATGATCGGCCTCGAGTTCCACGACTTCTCGCAGACCCTGCCAATGGTTCTGCGCCCGGTCGTCTCGGTGCTCGATGACAAGCTGAAGGGCTCGCTCTCGGGCTTCGTCGGCGCGCTCCTGCTGCGTGACTACAATGTGCTGGTTGCCTTCACCGAGTATAACCGCAACGTTATCCGGCTCGAGCCGCCGCTGATCTGCGAACCGAAGCATGTCGACGAGTTCATCAATGCGCTCGACGATTTGCTGGGCCGCGGCATCGTTTCGATCGTCAAGGATTTCGTGAAGAGCCAGGTCAAATAAGGCGCATTTGCGGGAATTGACTGAAGGGCCGGGCGGGAACGTCTGGCCCTTTTGCTATCTGGCATCAGGACATGGCTATCCGTCGCCACGCTCCGGAATTTCACCGGCCTGACTATTGAGTTTGGGGTTAAGTTGCAGGGGGTCGTGACAGGGGCCCTGGCGTCAGGAGGAATCGAGACGCGCGCAGGGGCGACCGCATTGATGGGAGATCGCAAGTGCAGTCTCGGGTGCGCGCAGGCAGGCCGCTATATGCATCAGCTCATACGCATGGCGATATGTACCCTCGGCGCGCTTCAGCGCGAGCCTGGCTGCGCAGAGCAGAGCATCGAGCATAGGGGATCGATCCTCGGGTAGCGGCAGGGGCTTGATATCCGGGTCGTAGTACCACTCGCCATCCTGCCAGACAGGCATGGGCATCTGCCGCACATCGAGTGTGTCACGGATCGCCATCCGGGCGAGAATGATGAACATGTAGAAGAGGCACAGCTGTGCGGAATGTTTGTCGTGGTGATGTGCTGCTCTCAAATCCATCTGCGCCTCCTTTCCGGTTTGCGGCCTGCACATCATGCGGCAGGCCGGAGGGGAGGTAGATAAAAAATCGAAAAAAAGTTGCGAGATACCGGGGCCGATCCAGGCGACCCTTTTCAGGCTTGGGCTGGGCCGCGCGCCATGCCATATGGCGAAGCCATGACACAGAGAGATGATTTCTGGATTCGTGCGCTGTTCGAGGCGCTTGCGCTGCCGGCCGGGCGCCGCATCCTTGAGGTGCGCGCCGGCGGTTTCGCCACCGAGCTGAAGCAGGACGAATCCCCGGTCACTGCGGCTGACCGCGAGGCTGAACAGATCATTCTGGAGGGGTTGCGGCGCGAACTCCCCGACATTCCGGTTGTCGCGGAGGAGGAGGCTGCGGGCGGTGCGGAATACGGGCCGACGCCGCGCGAGTTTATACTGGTCGACCCGCTGGATGGCACCCGCGAATTCGTCAACGGCAACGGCGATTTCACCGTCAACATCGCGCTGATCCGCGATGGCGCGCCGGTGGTGGGCGTGGTCTATGCGCCGGTAAGCCGCAAGCTCTATGCAGGCGCGCAAGGGAGGGCGGAGCTGGTGGTTTCGAGCGAGGATCACCATGCGCTAGGGCGCCAGCCGATCCGCACGCGCGCCGTTCCGCAAAACCCGGTCATCGTTGCCAGCCGTTCGCACCGCACGCCGGAGACGGACGCGTTTATTGCGCGCTATCCCGGTGCAGACCTTGTGTCGGTCGGTTCATCGCTGAAGTTTTGCCTGCTTGCGGCTGGCGAGGCGGATATCTATCCGCGTTGCGGGCCGACCATGCAGTGGGACACAGCGGCCGGTGATGCGGTATTGCGCGCCGCCGGCGGCATGACCACCACATTCGAGGGGGCACCGCTGGTCTATGGGTTCGTGCAGGCCGAAAAGCCGTTTCTCAGCCCCCACTTTCTGGCCGTAGGGCGCGCGCAGACTGGCTAGTCGAAATGCGCGTAGCCGACCGGGCCTTCGTCGAGCAGCCTGCGCACAATGCGCATACCTGCCTCGACATCGGCACGCGAGCCGGCAGAAAAGCCGAAGCGCACACGGTGAAACACCTGTTCGGAGCGTCCGGCCTTGAACTCGTCCTCGTCGTCCAGCAGCACGCCGCTGTCGAGCGCAGCCTGCTTGAACGTGCCGGAATTCCATGGCTCGGGCAGGGCAAGCCAGGCAAAGGGCGTGTTTGGCCGCGCCGCAAAGCTGTAACCCGAGAGCACCCGGCGCACGATCTCCAGGCGCTCGGTCAGTTCCTGTGTCGAGCGGCGGTCGATCCTGTGCGCCTCGCCGGAATTGACCAGTTGCGCCGCAGACTCGGCCAGCACGAACGGCAGGCCGCCGGTGAGCAGCTTGTGGGCAACGCGCAGGCGATGGCGATAGGAATCAGGGGCGGCAATCCAGGCGCCACGCACGCCCGCGCTGACGGATTTTGACAGCCCGCCCAGAACGAATGTGCGTTCCGGCGCGAACTCCGCGATGAGGGGAACTCCATCGTCGGTCATGTGGCCGTAAAGATCGTCCTCGATCAGCATGACGTTATGCTTGCGCGCGATCGCGGCGATCGCCTCGCGACGGTCTTGCGGCAGGGTCGAGCAGGTCGGGTTCTGCGCGGAAGGCATCAGGAAGGCGAGCTTCGGGTGCTTCTGGGCGCAGACTGCGTCGAACTCGTCCGGATCAATCCCCTGATCATCGGATTTGACCAGCGCGATCCGGCGGCCGATCAGTGTGGCTGCGCGCGCCACCTGGGCGTAGGTCAGATGCTCGAACAGCACATAGTCGCCGGGGTTCGTGAGGGCTGCAATCAATGTCATTGCGCCGGCATGCACACCGAGTGTTGGCACGACTGAATCGGGCGTAGGAGCGAAGCCGCTGCGCGCCAGCCATCGGCTGCCAGCCTCGAACCAGTGCGCGGGGAATGTGCGCGTGTAGCTCGCAACCTCGCCGGCGTGATCTCCGGCAATCCGCGCCAGCATCTCGCCGATCAACACGCCCTGGCCAACATCCGGCGCAGCAGTAGTGTCCAGCCGAAGCTTGTCGGCAGGGGCATCGACCGGCCGCGTGCCCTCGGGCCCCAGCCGCATCTGACCTTGTTCGCCTGCCTTGCGGGCCAGAATATAGGTGCCGCGGCCAACCTCGCCGCTGACCAGGCCGCGCTCGCGCAACACCGCATAGGCCCGCCCCACGGTGCCCACCGTGGTACGGATCTCGTAGGCAAGGTCGCGTTGCGGGGGAAGTTTGGTGCCTTCCTTGAGCACGCCGGTATCGATGTCGGACTCGATACGCTCCGCCAGCCGCTGATAGAGCGGCCCGGTATCGTTGGAAAGGTCGGGGATCCAATTTGTCATGGTGACAAATAAGTATCTTGCGTATCAAAGAGTGTCAATTATGAAAGATTGTGTCGCTTCACTTGATAGCAAGGTGATTCAAGATGAATACAATCGATACAATCCGTTATGGGAATGGTCCGGCAAAGGTAACGTACGGTCGACGCTTCGTGCTGGCTGGGACCTCGCTCGTCAGGCTGGTGGCTTTTCTGATCGATCGCCGCCGTAGCCGTCTGGCGTTGCTGGAGTTGAGCGACGAACAGCTGAAGGACATAGGAATTTCACGATGCGATGCCTATGTGGAAGGCAACAGATCCTTTCTGGATCCATTGACCGTCACAGAAGAGCTATCGCGGCGAAACCGGTGAAAAATCCCATGTCACATCCGCTTGGAATCCCGTCTATCCGCCGTGGAGCCGGCCTGAACAAGCCCTTGTTGGTCCGCCTGGTGAGATGGTGGTCAGGCTTGCCGGACAGGCAGTTGACGCGCCGCGGCCTGCGTGAACTCTCCAGTCACGATATTGAGGAGCTGGGGCTGGTCAGAAACCGGATCGACATTGATGTGTTGCCGCGCCGCCGTTGATGGCGCGCGGCGCCGGGCGCCATCAGGCGCTATGCGCTCGCACTGCAGGACGTGTCGCCATTTGACCAGCGCGAAATGTCACCATTGATTCGCGGGCCCAGCCGGCTTGATGTCAGCGGACCGAACACGTCAACGCGACCGCTCGCACCACTCGATTGCACCACGAGCTGCGGCAGTCCGCCAAAATTGCGCACCGGCACCAGCAGGATACGCGGCTGACCGCTCATCGAGTTGAGTTCATTGGCGAAGCGGTATGGACGGAAGGCGGGGTCTTTCGAGGCAAACCAGCATTTGTGCGCCGCCGCCGCCACGACCTCCATCTTGCGCAATGCTGCGCTCTTTTGCGAGCCACCACCACTGGCAGCTGCGGGCGGACGGACCTCGGCGGCGGGCTTGGGCTTTGCCTGGCACCCGGCGAGGATGCCCAGTGCGCCCAGTATGCAGACGAGTGCCTGCGCGCGCCGCACCTTCAAGCCGCCTTGCCGAGCACGCTTTCGAACAGCGCACGACCGTCATCGCCGCCATGTGCGGCCTCGATCAGGTTTTCGGGATGTGGCATCAGGCCAAGCACATTGCCCTTGTCAGAGATGACGCCGGCAATGTCGTTGATCGAGCCGTTCGGGTTGGTGCCCTCGGCATAACGGAACACCACTTGGCCCTCACCCTCGATGCGCTTCAGTGTATCGGCGTCGGCAAAATAGTTGCCGTCGTGATGTGCCACCGGGCAACGGATGATCTGGCCCGGCTGGTAATGCCTGGTGAAGCCGGTGTTGGCGTTGGCGATCTCGAGCTTCACCTCGCGGCAGACGAACTTGAGGGACTGGTTGCGCATCAGCGCGCCCGGCAACAGACCTGCCTCAAGCAGGATCTGGAAGCCGTTGCACACGCCCATGACCATCACGCCGCTGGCAGCTTTCTCTTTTACCGCCTGCAATACCGGCATGCGGGCAGCGATCGCGCCGCACCGCAGATAGTCGCCATAAGAGAAGCCACCGGGGATGACGATGAGGTCGACATCCGGGATTGACGTATCGGTCTCCCACACGGTGACGGGGGGCTTGCCCGAAATCCTGGTCAGCGCGGCGATCATGTCGCGGTCGCGGTTCAGGCCGGGAAGTAGGACAACAGCGGATTTCATCTGGGGTTCCTGCCGGGTATGCCCGCGCGTACCGGCGGGGACCGGAGAGGTCAAGCAGAACTTCGTCAGCTCCTGGTGTTTTGAACGCAGAGATTGGTGAGCGGCACCCGCAAGCAGCGCCGACGGTATCACCCGCTTGTGGCTGGATAGCGAGTGAGCTTTTGCCTAACAGTACTGGACGCAATGCGGTGGGAGGAATGCCATGCGTACAAATCTGCGGCTCGCGGCCTTCCTGTCGCTGTTGCTTCTCGCGACTGGGCCCGCGCCGGCACAGGTCGCGCCGGGCACGGCAGAAATCTCGTCCTACATCGGTCTCCTCAAGGCGGCGCACGAAGGCGATGCGGCAGAGATCAGGCGACTGGCCGGGGAGGGTGCTGACCTCGGTGCGAGAGACGGCGCGAACCGCACGGCAGTCCACATTGCGGCGTTTGCGGCCAAACCCGAGGCGCTCGCAGCTCTGGGTGAGGTCGGTGCCGACATGAATGCGCTTGAGTCGGGCCGCTATGACGCCGTCACAATCGCGGCGGTCGCTGACCAGACCGCCACGCTTGCCGCAGCACTTGCGGCAGGCAACAAGCCGGGCAACATCACTTCCGTGTGGGACGGCAATGCGCTGATTGCAGCCGCGCACGAGGGCAATCACGAGGCGATTGACCTGCTGATCAAGGCAGGCTCGCCGCTCGATCACATCAACAGTCTGGGCTGGACGGCAGTCATCGAATCCATCGTTCTCGGCGATGGCGGCGAGCGGCACCAGAAGTCGCTCAGGCTGCTGCTCGACGCGGGAGCAGACAAGTCGATAGCTGACCGTCAGGGCCGAACGCCGCTCGACCTCGCACGCGAGCGTGGCTACGCCGCGATGGTCGAGATGCTGCAATGAGGCGTGGCATTGGCAACTGTCGTCTGACCGGCTGACAGGCAACTGTAAGACGAAGACCAGCTTCTGCGCGGATTGAGCAATTCGAAACCATCTTGCTTTCCGGAACGCAAATCTCTCGGCGCTATATCTGGCGCTCGGCAGGGCGAGAGAGATGTCGGACGATCAGGGCGTCAGGTGGTGGATCATTGCGAATGCTTCCGGCCGCGGATTCCTGGGCTTCGTGGGGAACGTGTTGCTGTTCGCAATGGTCGGCGCCGGCATAGCCACTGCCTATCTGGAGTACAGGCCGGAGGACCGGCCGGTGGAGTTCAGAGCGACAGGCAAGGCCGTCCGCGTGGAAAAGGACCCGCTCATGGTCGCTGCACGCAAACAGGCAGTTGCGACCTTGCCGCGCTTCCGGGAGCTTGTGGCGTCAAAGCCGGGCTCGGTTCCGACGCTGAAGCTCGCGCTAACCTGGAACGGAAAGACCGAACTAATCTGGATACAGTTTGTGGGGGAAAAGAGCGGCACATTCGTGGGGGTGCTGACCAGTGATCCGGTCAGCCGTGGCGGATATAAACGCGGGAGCGTGGTGGAGACGCTCGCGGTGGATATTGAAGACTGGATGGTGACCGACGGCGAGATCAAATACGGCGGCTACTCGGAACGCGTGATGCTTCGTGCCAGCGGCGACGACAGGTCGATAGAAGCGCTGAAGGCGTTCCGCGACTAGCGGTCAGATCAGCCAGAAACAATCTCAGCCGCACCAGCTTGCCTTGCGACCGCGCCATGGATGCGCAAGGCCCTCGGAGACCAGTGTGTCGCCGAGCGAGCGGCCCTGGCTGACAAGAACCCTGAGCTTGCGGCCATAGCGATCCTCGTCGCGTCCATGGCGGCGCACACCGACATCTCCACCATTCATCAGTTCGACAAGCCTGGCGGTTGCCGCCAGACCAAGTTCTTCCTCACGCGGGCAGGCAGGTTGCGCGATCTCGGGCGTGTCGATGTCGGCGATGCGGATTTTCTGGCCATTAATGTAGAGCGTGTCGCCATCAACCACGCAGTTGATGCGCGCAGCTCTGCCGCAGATGTCGAAACCCACCCGGACATCGTCGGGCACCGGGAGTGCGGCAACGGCAGGATCCCGTTGCTGTACCGGCAGGGCGAGCACCACGGCGACAGACGCCAGGATCAGGATTGTAGCTGCATCAACAGGTAACAATGATGGATGCCGCCAGCCATGCCGGCCGGCAGACTTCGGGATTGTCATGATAGGGTCTCCGCGCCGGAAGAGTGGACGAGAACCGATAAGAATCGGTTCTTTCGCAGAGCTATCATATATAAGTAATTAATCCTAGGAAAAAGAACCTATTGCAAGCGAACGGCAGCGGCCGGTCGGGTCGCATGGAGGCTGGGAACTGTGGTCACCTGGTCACGCGGCTGTGACCATATGTGCGGCTGGTAACCATTTTGATTCAAACTTTATTTGCATTCTAACTGTCATAAGGGGAGTTCGTTTGGGCGTGTTCCGCCTGGTCTGTTGTTTTCTTGAGTACAGGTCCCACGATGCGTCTGCCGCTTCGCGCGCTCCTCCTTTCCTGCCTGGCCCTTGGTGGTTGCACGTCGAGTGCTATTGATGAGGTAGCTCCCCGACCATCATCCGAGGTGACAAACTCGGTCCGCAGCCTGCCGGCAGCAGAACCTGTCCGGGCCGCGCGTGTTCGTCCGGCCGATCCGGCTGTTGAAAGCCGGCAGCAGGTGCAGGCGGCACTGGCAACATCGACAACCCGACCGGCCTCGGCCAGACCGGCACCGCAGCCGGAAGTCGAGCCCGTTGCCCTGGTAGCCGTACCAAGGCCTTCGGCACGGCCAACGCCTCGCGCCCAGCTCAACCCGCCAACTGATTCAACGAAGACAGCAGCGATCCGTCCCGATGGGATGAAGGTCTATCGCAAGCGCTTCAGCGATGCCAAGCCGATCAACTTTGGCCGGGTTCAGCCACGCAGCCATGCAGTGCACGGGGTCGATGTCTCGCGCTGGCAGGGAAATATCGACTGGCCAAAGCTGCGGACGCAGGGCGCCAATTTTGCCTTCATCAAGGCGACCGACGGTGGCGATCACCTGGATCCCAACTTCCGCAAGAACTGGAACGGCGCGCATCAGGCTGGCCTGAAGCGCGGTGCATATCATTTCTTCTACTGGTGCCGCGATGCGAAGTCGCAGGCCCGCTGGTTTATCCGCAACGTTCCGAAGGTTGCCGGCGCGCTGCCGCCGGTGATTGATGTTGAGTGGAATCATCTCTCGAACTGCAAGAAGCGGCCGGCACCCGCAGTGGTCCGCGACAAGATGAAGACCTTTATGGACATGCTGGAGGCGCATTATGGCCAGCGTCCGATCATCTACACTGCACCGGACTTCTATGCCGACAACCTGAAGGGCGCGTTCCCCAACCATCCGTTCTGGCTGCGCGCTGTCGCCCAGCACCCGAGCAAGGTTTATCCGAACCGCGACTGGGTCTTCTGGCAATATTCCGGAACCGGTCTCTCAAGTGGCGTCAAAGGCCAGATTGACCTGAACGCCTTCCACGGAAGTGAAGAGCAGTGGCGCAAATGGGTTGCGCGCAACGCCGGTTGATCGATTACTTCTGGCGCTGCGGGTGAATCGTTTCGCCGCGCCGAAGCATCTCGACATAGGCCGCAACACGTTTCGCTCGCCCGGCGTCCGTCTTCAGGGCATTCAACCGGAAGATCAGGGCGAAACGGTTTTGAGCTGACAGCTTGCCGAAAAAGGCAAGCGCATCCTGGTCAGCAGAAATCGCAGCCATGAGATCATCGGGAACCACCGCATCCTTGAGGCTGTAGGCTTTGTCCCAGCGCCCGTCAGCTTTTGCCGCTTCGACATGTCTCAGACCGTGTCCGGTCATTTGCCCGGCGGCTACAAGCCGGGCGACATTGTCGACATTGACCTTGCTCCATGTGCTCCTGGGTCCACGTCGGGTGTAGCGCTGCAGGAAACTCCTGTCGTCAAAACCCTTGCGAATGGCGTCGATCCAGCCCCAGCAGAGGCAGGCGTCGATCGCCTCGACCGGCGTGATCGAGGCAAGTCCGGACGCCTTCTTATGCAGCTTGATCCAGACCTCGGTCTCGACGTCGTGGTTCGTTTCCAGCCATTGATAAAAGCTGGAGAAGTCATTGAATTCACGTATCTTTGCTGGATCGACAGTTACTGCCGCCATGGAGGATGGCCGCCGGGAGTGCCGGCGGCCCTGGCCGTCAGTTCACGGCATTCAGCGTCATCGAAGTGCCGGTCGCGGCGACATTGATGCCGCGCAGGCCGGTCACCGACAGAAGCTGCAGGTGAACCGATCCGGTCGTGCCGCCAACCATGACGTTTGCTCCGGCGCCGAAGAACAGCGAAGCCTCGGCGGTCGCGCCGCGATAGCGTCCGGCAAGCGAGCCGCTGTGCTGGCCGGCAGTCGGCGCGAACACGGCCCAGACGAGGCGGCCACGGCTGGTGTAGCCGACGTCCACACCAAGCTTGCGGATTGCGCCGGAATAGGAATCGCTTGCGCCACTACGGCTGTGGAAGGTGCAGCCCACTTCCTTGGCGGAGCCGACGAGGTAGCCGATCCCTTCACCGATATCGCAGGTGAGCGTACCGATCCGAACACCACCGCGGTCACCGGAGTAAGGTGCCGGCTCGTAGTTCTGCACATCTGCGGCCTGGGCAACAGTGGTAGCGGCCAACAGCGCCGAGGCAACTATGGAAACGATCTTGCGGGTCATAAAACTCTCCAAATGCAAACTGGTGCGGGCATGGCCCGGCATCGGCCTTGCTGCGCCCGGAACAAGGCGGGAATTCGACATCGACAAGGCAATTTGGCGAGCATCAGGAGCATTTTCTCCGGCAAGACGAGCGTTGTACCTGACCAGGCGCAGGATTCCGATGGCCGGTGGTGGCGCTTCAGCGCGCGTGGGCCTATGTCTCCCTGGACGGCCAGAAAATGATGCAGGAGCGCCAGGATGTCTGAATATACACCGCCAAAAGTATGGACCTGGAAGCAGGGGAATGGCGGGCAGTTTGCCAATATCAACCGCCCGATTGCAGGACCGACGCATGACAAGGAACTGCCGGTCGGCAAGCATCCGTTTCAGCTCTATTCGCTGGGCACGCCAAATGGTCAGAAGGTCACGATCATGTTCGCGGAACTGCTCGAACTCGGCCACAGTGGCGCAGAGTATGATGCCTGGCTGATTGATATCGGCAAGGGCAAGC
>CAYZQP010000082.1:11679-13329 GCA_964480545.1 uncultured Mesorhizobium sp.
GTCGAGGTGAACCCGAACTCCAAGATCCCGGCACTGATGGATTTGAGTGGTCCGACGCCGATCCGCCTGTTTGAGTCAGGGTCGATGCTGGTCCATCTGGCCGAAAAGTTCGGCGCATTCCTGCCGGGCAGCCAGCCGGGCCGCGCCGAGACGCTGAACTGGCTGTTCTGGCAAATGGGGTCCGCCCCGTTCGTCGGTGGCGGTTTCGGCCATTTCTACGCCTATGCGCCGACCAAGATCGAATATGCGATTGACCGCTACGCCATGGAAGCCAAGCGTCAGCTTGACGTGCTGGATCGCCGGCTCAAGGAGAACGAGTTTGTCGCGGGCAGCGAGTACTCGATTGCCGATATGGCGATCTGGCCCTGGTATGGCGGACTGGCCAAAGGCATCAACTACAATGCCGGCGAGTTTCTCTCGGTGCATGAATATCCGAACGTGATCCGCTGGGCCGATCAGCTGGCGCACCGCCCGGGCGTCAGGCGCGGGCGTATCGTCAACAAGGCGCAGGGTGAGAACGTGCTGCGGGAGCGCCATGATGCCAGCGATTTCGAGGGACTGGTGTAGGGCAGGGCCAACGACCAGCCACTTCTCACGGGTGGCTGGTTGAATTAGCCTGCGCTTGAACACGCGAGGCGTTCATGACCGACCCCGTCGATCCAAAATCGCTCGACCATCCCGAGACGAAGGCGAAGGTGGTGCGACTGCTGCTTATCCTGACGCCGGTCACCTTCGCGCTCTGCTGGTTTTTGGCTGCCATCCAGGGCGCGGAGACGCGCTATTGTCTGCTGATTGCCGGGGTCGGGGCGGGCATGTTCCTGGCCGCCGCTGGCACGATCCATGTCCTGGGCTCGAAATCGTGGATCGCGCTGGTGCTGCTCAAGTTTGCGCTGATGCTGGCCAGGAAATAGCACCAAAGCCGCAGTAGGTGCAGGCCTCGATTGACATACTCCCCGGCAGTATTTACCCCTAGCTGTCGAGGAGCCTTATGCCGCATTCGCTGGAAGACAAGAAACGCGCATTGTCGCGTCTGCGCCGCATCAAAGGGCAGGCCGAGGCACTGGAGCGCGCGGTCGAGGTCGGTACGGATTGCGCAGCACTGCTGCAGCAGATTGCTGCCTTGCGCGGTGCCGCCAATGGCCTGATGGCCGACGTGCTGGACAGCCATTTGCGCGAGACATTCGCGCCGGCAGGCGATGAGGCAAAGACAGACGAGATTGACGAGGTCATGCAGGTGCTGCGGACCTATCTGAAATAAGCCAAGGGAGAGAGCCATGAAATCGCGCGCAGCCGTCGCCTGGGAAGCAAAGAAGCCACTGACCATCGAGACCGTCGAGATCGGCGGGCCGAAGGCCGGCGAGGTGCTGGTCGAGATCATGGCGACCGGTATCTGCCACACCGACGCCTACACGCTGTCGGGCATGGATTCGGAGGGCAAGTTCCCGGCTATCCTGGGTCATGAAGGGGCCGGCATCGTGCGCGAGGTGGGCGCCGGCGTCACCAGCCTGAAGCCGGGCGACCACGTGATCCCGCTCTACACGCCAGAGTGCCGCCAGTGCAAAACCTGCCTGTCGCAACGCTCGAACCTCTGCACCTCGATCCGCGCCACGCAGGGGCAGGGGCTGATGCCGGACGGCACGTCGCGTTTCA
>CAYZQP010000082.1:13339-13968 GCA_964480545.1 uncultured Mesorhizobium sp.
GCCGGAGATCGCTTTGGCCAAGGTGCGCGAGGACGCGCCCTTCGACAAGATTTGTTATATCGGCTGCGGCGTGACCACGGGCATTGGCGCGGTGATCTATACCGCCAAGGTGCGCCCGGGCTCGAACGTCGTGGTGTTTGGCCTCGGCGGCATTGGCCTGAACGTCATCCAGGGTGCGCGCATGGTTGGGGCCGACAAGATCATCGGCGTCGACATCAACCCGGCCAAGGTGGCGATGGCGAAGAAGTTCGGCATGACCGACTTCATCAACCCGCGCGAGATCGGCAACGACAAGGTGGTCGCTGCCATCCAGGACCTGACCGATGGCGGCGCCGACTATTCGTTCGACGCGACCGGCAATACCGACGTGATGCGTCAGGCGCTGGAGTGCTGCCATCGCGGCTGGGGCGAGTCGATCATCATTGGCGTGGCCGAAGCCGGCAAGGAGATTGCGACGCGGCCGTTCCAGCTGGTAACGGGACGCGTGTGGAAAGGCACTGCCTTCGGCGGCGCGCGTGGTCGTACCGATGTGCCGAAGATCGTCGACTGGTACATGGACGGCAAGATCAACATTGACGACCTGATCACCCACACGATGCCGCTCGAGAAGATCAACGACGCCTTCGACC
>CAYZQP010000083.1:0-13927 GCA_964480545.1 uncultured Mesorhizobium sp.
GCGAGTGATAATGCGGGCCCGACGTGTCCCATTTGGCTAGCGAGTAGATCAGCGACGCAAGGGCCAGCACCGCCGTCAGTGCCAGCATCAGTGCCGACAGACGGTCCAGCACCAGCACGATGCCGAAGGGTGCAGGCCAGTTGCCGACTGCGTAAGAGCGCAGCAGTGCGAAATCATTCAGGAAGGGCGCATCGGCGATATGCAGCAGCTTGAACGCAACGGCGAGCAGCATGATCGCCGAGACAACGTTGATCGCCGCCTTCAGCGTATGCCGGCGCTCATCGATCAACAGCAGTGCTGCACCGGTTGCCAGCGGCAACAGGATCGGCGCGATGATGAGTTGCTGGGTCCACTCCATGCGCTACGGCTCCCTGCCGTCGACATGGTCGCTGCCTGTCAGGCCGCGCGAAACCAGCAACACCACAAGAAATAGCGCTGTGGTCGCAAAGCCGATGACGATGGCGGTCAGCACCAGCGCCTGCGGCAGCGGATCGGCAAATACAGTCGGGCCGCTGTCCAAAACGGGTGCAGCGCCAATGCGCAGCTTGCCCATCGAGAAGATGAACAGGTTAACCGCATAAGACAGCAGCGAGAGGCCGATGATGACCTGATAGGTACGTGGCCGCAGGATCAGCCAGACGCCGGAGCTGGTCAGCACACCGATGGCAATGGAGAGCACGAGTTCGCTCATGATTGCTTCTCCTCTGTGCGTACGGCGCGCAGGCGACGGATCGACTGGTGGGCGATAGCGACCAGCATCAGCACGGTCGCGCCGACCACCAGAACAAACACGCCGAGATCGAAGAACAGCGCGCTGGCCATCGGCACCTTACCGATGATGGGGATGTCGGCGTAGCGGAACCAGGATTCCAGGAACGGCCGCCCAACCACCATCGCACCGAGGCCGGTGAACAGAGCCGTCAGCAGGCCGATGCCGATCCAGCGCACCGGCAGCACGCGCAGCCGGTCCTCGACCCAGACCGTGCCGGTCGCGATGTATTGCAGGATGAACGCTGCAGCCATCGCGACGCCCGCAGCGAAGCCGCCGCCCGGTGCATCGTGTCCGCGGAAGAAGAGATAGGCCGCCAGCGCAATGATCGCCGGGAACATCCAGTGCATCACCAATGCCGGAATGTAGAGATAGTCGGCAGCGGTTGTGCCGGGTTCGCGATCCGGATGCGCCTCGTCGAACTCGCGCTGCACGCGCTGCTGCTCCGGGCGCTCGATCATGTCAGCCGCAGGGCGGAAGCGGCGTAGCAGGGCAAACACCGTCAGCGCCACAATGCCAAGCACGGTGATCTCGCCGAACGTATCGAAGCCGCGGAAATCGACCAGGATGACGTTGACGACATTCTTGCCACCCGCCTCGGTATAGGCGTTCTCCATGAAGTAGGTGGAGATCGGGTTCTCCGGTGCCGGCCGCGTCATCACAGCATAGGAAATCGCGAACATGCCGAGACCGCAGGCGCCGGCCATGAAGAAGTCGCGGAAGCGGCGGAGACGGTCGACCGGGCTCGCATCGACGGCCAGTTCCTGCGCGCGCTTCGGCAGCCAGCGCAGGCCAAGCAGCAGCAGTACCGCCGTAACAATCTCGACGACGAGCTGCGTCGCGGCAAGATCGGGTGCAGACATCCACACGAAGGTAAGGCAGGTCACGAGCCCGGTGACGCCCAGCATGATCAGCGCTGCGAGACGGTGATATTTTGCCTGATAGGCGGCGGCCAGTGAGCAGCTGACGCCGATGACCCAGAGTCCGGTGAAGATCGGATCAAAGGTCTCACCCTGCTGCAGCCCCAACTGGAAGCCGAAGACATAGAAGGGCAGCATGCCCGCCAGGAAGCCGACCGCCACCACCCAACCGAGCTGCGCCTGCAGGCGGCGCGTCCCGAAATTGCTTTCCAGCCAACGCGCCCAGCGCCAAGACACGGTCGCCATCACCTGCTCGAAAATGCGCTGGCCGTTGATGTTGCCGACAATCGCCGGGCGCTCCGCCTTGCGAAGATTGTCTGCCGTCAGCCAGTAGAGCAGGATGCCGGCGACCAGCGCGACCATGCTCATGATCAGCGGCAGGTTGATGCCATGCCAGACCGACAGACTGTACTCGGGCGTTTGCGTGCCAAGCACCGACTTTACCGCCACCAGCAGATACGGGCCGATGGTCATCGCCGGCGCTATGCCGACCACAAGACAGGCGAAGACCAGAAACAGGATCGGGAAGCGCATCCAGAATGGCGGCTCGTGCGGCTTGACCTCGAGCTCGGTTGGCTCCGGCCCGAAGAAGGCCTCATAAATGAAGCGCAGCGAATAGGTCACGGCCAGCGCCGAGGCCAGTACGGCGGCGTAAGGCGCAATAGTGTCGAGCCAGGAATTGGCATGCGTCTCGACGGCCTCGGCGAAGAACATTTCCTTCGACAGGAAGCCGTTGAGCAGCGGTACACCCGCCATCGAGGCGCTGGCGATAATCGCCAGCGTGCCGGTAAACGGCATGTATTTGTAGAGCCCCGAGAGCTTGCGCAAATCGCGTGTGCCGGTCTCGTGGTCGATAATGCCGGCTGCCATGAACAGTGACGCCTTGAAGGTCGCGTGGTTGACCATGTGGAAGATCGCCGCGACCAGCCCGAGCGGACTGCCGAAAGAGAGCAGCAGCGTGATCAGGCCGAGGTGACTGATTGTCGAGTACGCCAGCACGCCCTTCAAGTCGTGCTGGTACATGGCGAGATAGGCACCGAGAACCAGCGAGGCCATGCCGGCGAAGCCGACGATCATGAACCATTCCGGCGTGTTGGCCAGCACCGGCCAGAAGCGCGCCATCAGGAACACGCCTGCCTTCACCATCGTAGCCGAGTGTAGATAGGCGGAGACCGGCGTTGGCGCTGCCATCGCGTTTGGCAGCCAGAACTGGAACGGGAACTGCGCGCTCTTGGTCAGCGCTCCCAGCAGGAACAGGATGACCATTGGTGTGTAGAGATCATGCGCGCGGATCTTGTCGCCGGATTCCAGCACGACGTTCAGATCGTAGCTGCCAACGATATGACCGAGGATCAGCATGCCCATCAAAAGCGCGAGGCCACCGATGCCGGTAACGGTCAGCGCCATGCGCGCGCCGTCACGCGCGGTCTGGTTCTGGTGCCAGTAGCCGATCAGCAGGAAAGAGAAGATGCTGGTCAGCTCCCAGAACACAACCAGCAGGATGAGGTTGCCGGAAATGACAACGCCAAGCATCGCGCCCATGAAGGCAAGGAAGAACAGATAGAACCGGCGAACCGAGTCATCAGGCGCGATGTAGTAGCGCGAGTAGATGACAACGAGGAAGCCGATGCCGCTGACCAGCAGCGCGAAAATCCAGGCAAAGCCGTCGACGCGCAGCGCCAGTTCAAGCCCAAGCTCGGGGATCCACTGGATCTTCTGCTGAACCACCTCGCCGCGTCCAACGGCGGGGTAGAGCATCAGCGTGATGATGGTGCACGAGAGTGTCGCCAGCCCTGCGATCCAGGTCGACGGATTGCGCGAGTCCGTTGGCAGCGCTGCGGCAAGCACGCTGGCTACAAACGGTATGGCGATCAGGGCTAGAAGCGGTGGGCTCTCCATCGACCTCGTGACAGTTAGACAGATTCTAAATTGGACGTGCGAATCTGCTTAACGTCAATGATAACAAATTGCGACCCGAACTTTCCCTGTCAGGGAAAATTCAGGGCCGATGGCGTCAATCCGCCACGCCAGATCAGGCCGGCTGCGTATAAGGGCGGCTCTTCACCCATGGCAGCAGGAACAAACCGATAAGAAAGAGGATGACGATTGGCATGACGCCGACACGTTGAGCATCTTCGGCTGACCAACCTGCCAGACCGGCAAAATAGGAAGTGGCGAACGCAATCGACAGCGGTGCGAGGAAGCTCGTCGCCCGGCCTGACAGCGCATAGAGGCCGAAGGCTTCGGTGACCTTGTCGGGCTCGACCTGATCGACGAGCAGGGTGCGCGAGGCGGCCTGCACCGACCCACCCGCAGCGCCAAGCAAGGCACCGGCAATATAGAAGACAATATTGGGGACGTTCGTCGTCCCGTCAGGCCCGGCCATGTTCATAAAGAGCACGTCGGTTTTTGTGGTCGAGATGATGACAAGACAGCAGAGCGTCAGGATGATGATTGAAACGCTGACAACCGGCTTGGGGCCAAATTTCTGGTCAGCCAGACCGCCGATCCACGCGCCCAGTGCGCCTGTGAGATTCGCGAGAATGCCAAACGTGCCGATCTGGATAATCGACCAGCCGAGGACGCCAGCAGCATAAATTCCGCCGAACGAGTAGAGAGCGTTGAGTGCGTCGCGATAGATCATCGACGACATCAGAAATGAGAAATAGCTCTTCTGCTTTGGCAGGGTAACCAGTGTCTGCTTGAGTTCGGAGAGACCTCTCGCGACCGCGCCTTGTGTGTTGCCCTTGCGCAGGATGTCCGGCGTCCAGAGCAGCATCGGCAGGATGAAGACCGCATACCATACTGCAGTGAGCGGTCCGGAGATGCGGTCACCCTCATGCATGGCAGGATCAAGTCCGAACAGCGGCGTCAGGCCAAACAGCGTCTTGCCGGACCCGGGCTGACCAGCGAGCAGGCCGAGTACGATGACCAGCGTCACAAGACCACCGAGATAGCCAAGACCCCAGGCTGTCCCGGACAGCCGGCCGAGCTCGGCGCGGGGCACCAGCGTCGGCATCATCGCGTTGTTGAATACGGCGGCGAACTCCATGCCGATCAATGCCAGCACCAGCGCAAACATGATGAAGCCAAAATGCTGAAGGCCCGGCGTTGCGAACCACAGCATCCAGCACCCGATGATGCCCAGAATGGAGAAGCCGATAATCCATGGCTTACGCGGGCCGGTAGCGTCTGCGATTGCGCCCAGCACGGGCGACGCAAGCGCGATCAGCAGGCCGCCAATGCCCGCAGCATAGCCCCACATGGACTGCCCGGTGGCAGGGTCCGACGCAACATGCGCCGCGAAGTAGGGTGCAAACACAAACGTGATGATCAGCGTGTGGTAGGGTTGCTGTGCCCAGTCAAAGAGCATCCAGCCCCAGATGCCCTTCTTCGAGGCGCGTTGCTCGACTTCAGCCATGTCTGATTCCCCCACCAGTACAACAACGTTTAGCAGGGGTAGCGGTGAAATATAGCAGGAATTTTAAGACGGCTTTTCCTCTGCCCGATGCGGCACGGAACTCCTCAGGGAGTAGCTCGATGAGATGGTCGGCAACGCCTGATCCTACAGGCGCGTAAAGTGTCCCATCTTCCGGCCGGGCCGGGCCTCCGCCTTCCCGTAGAGATGCACCACGACATCGGGCTCGGCCAGAAGTTCCGGCACGCGGGCGATATCGTCCCCGATCAGGTTCTCCATCACGCAGTCTGAATGCCGGCGCGGGTCACCGAGTGGCAAGCCGGCAATGGCGCGGATGTGCTGCTCAAACTGCGATACCGCGCAGGCAGCTTCTGTCCAGTGGCCCGAATTGTGCACCCGCGGGGCAATTTCGTTGACCGCAAGGCCACCATTCTTCAACACGAAGAACTCGACGCCGACAACGCCGACATAGTCCAGAGCATCAAGGATCGTGGCGGCAGCGCTTTGCGCCGCTCGCGCGAGATCGTCGCCGATGCCGGAAGGCAGTGTCGACGTGTGCAGGATACCGTTCTTGTGAACGTTTCGTGCTGGCTCATAGGTGGAGACCGACCCGTCAACCCCTCGCGCGGCAATAACGGAAATCTCGCAATCGAAATCGACAAAGGACTCAAGGATGAGTGGCACACCGCCCATCGCAGCCCATGTTCCTGTCGGGTCGAGACCGCCCCCTGCAAATACACGCTGGCCTTTGCCATCGTAGCCCATGCGCCGCGTTTTCAGGACGCCTCTACCCTCAAACTCCGCAAGTGCACGCGCCAGATCCGCATCGCTGTCGACCAGCCGGAAAGCTGCTGTGGGCAGACCGATCCCGTTCAGGAAAGTCTTCTCCGTCACCCGATCCTGCGCGACTTCCAGGGCCTTTGGCGGCGGATAGACGGCCACCTTTTCTGCCAGCGCCTGCGCCGCAGCAACCGGCACGTTCTCAAACTCGTAAGTGACGACCGACGATGCTGCTGCCAGTTCGGTCAGCGCAGCCTCGTCGTCATAGGCGGCGACAATCTGCTGGTTCGCAACCTGCGCCGCCGGACAATCCGGCTGCGGCTCAAGAATGATGACCTTGTAGGAGAGGCGCGCTGCAGCCATGGCAAGCATACGACCAAGCTGGCCACCGCCAATAATGCCAATGGTCGATCCTGCGGGCAGGGGCGGGTTCGGCACCTGGAGCAATGCCGGCATCAGATTTCGTCCTTTGGCGTGTCTGCCACCTTGTCCGCCTGCGCTTGCCGCCACGCGTCGAGGCGATCCGCCAGCTTTTCGTCTGACAAGGCCAGCACTGCCGCTGCCAGCAGCGCGGCATTGATTGCGCCCGGCTTGCCGATGGCCAGTGTGCCGACGGGAATGCCACCTGGCATCTGGACGATGGAGAGCAGCGAATCCTGACCCGACAGTGCTTTTGATTCGACGGGCACGCCGAACACGGGAAGGGGGGTGATTGCCGCTGTCATGCCCGGCAAATGCGCAGCCCCGCCAGCGCCGGCAATGATGATCCTGAATCCAGCGGCCCTGGCCCCTCTGGCAAATGCGTAGAGCCGGTCCGGCGTGCGATGGGCGGAAATGATCTTCGCCTCGAAGGAAATGCCCAGCGCATCCAGGGTTTCGGCGGCGTGGCGCATGGTTGCCCAGTCGGACTGGCTGCCCATGATGATGGCGACGTCTTTGACTGACACGGCTATTCCCCGTTAAAGAGGGGCGATTAGGGGAAATCGACGCCGCTATCAAGCAGCATTCAGGTCGATCACGCGGTCAGTGCCAGCTTTCCGCGCTCAGGCGATGATGTCGGGAATAACCCTGCTTTCCAGTTGCTGGAGCTTGTCCTTAAGCACCAACTTCTTCTTTTTCATGCGCTGGACGGCCAGAGCATCGCAGCCCTGGGCGATCATCGCCTCGATGGCTGTGTCAAAATCTGCGTGTTCCTGTTTGAGGCGCGCTAATTCGAGGCGAACGTCCGCCTGGTCCTGATCCGACATATCCACCGTCTGAAAAGTCATACGCCTCGTTGCCGGATCAACGAAACATAGTTACCGCAAATCGCGTCCGGCGCGTGCGCCATTACCATATTTTCACGATAGGTGAAATCCTACCACAGAGCGTTCGACAAACCATAAAATGGGTGGCAGACTGTCATCGTTTCGTCATATCCGCTCCGCGCGGTGGCGGGGTTGGTAGGCGGAACTAACCCGAGGAAACCTGAAAGGGAGCACCATTCATGTCTCTTGCCAGCCATCTTGAAGAGTTGCAGCGGAAACACGGCGAGATCGAGCGCGAGCTTGATCAAGTTCAAGCCCATCCTTCCGTAGACGATGTTGAGATAGTTCTGCTCAAACGCAAGAAATTGGCAATCAAGGACGAAATCGCGAAACTTCAGGGCACGCGCCACTGACATCTCACGATTTGGGAATGTACCGCCGGTGACCCTTGGGGTTGCCGGCTTTATTTTTGGCGTGCTGGCGCGACGATCATTCTGACCAGAACTGGTCAATCCAGACGTTCAGCTTCAGGAAGCCGGGCTGACGCAGTGTATAGACCCGCTTTGTTCCCTCGGCAGTTGCTTCGACCAACCCCGTATCGAGCAACACCTTCAGGTGCTGTGACACAGCCGGACGAGAAACCGGAAGGCCAGACGCGATCTCGTTGACGGATTTCGGCCCGCGCCTCAGTTGCTCGAGGATATGCCTGCGGTGAGGATCGGCAATTGCGCTGAAGGCATCGGGGGCTGTCATGAGGCATTACTGCCGCAGCCGTGGAAAAATTCAACTGAAATGCGCGCAAACGCTTACATATGCTGCGAAAGGCCTGGAACCGCTAAAGCGCGTCGCAGATTCAGGTCTTTGTTTGTCGCATGTCGTTCTCGCAAAACCGCGTCACACTTTTACGCGACTGCTCAATTTTCCTGATTGCGCGGGTCGAGCCGGACGGCCTCTGGCGTCAGTGCCTTGTCCGCCGGCATTGTCTGGAACGCCTCGCGGCCGTCGACCGGTACGGCGGCGCGTTTTGTGATCCGGTACACTGTGTAGCCCGCCAGCAACGCATGCGCGGCCGCGGTGGCGAGGAACAGGCTCTCCGGGCGCATCCATGTCATCAGCAGTGAGCCAACGTTCGGACCAATGATCGTGCCAAATCCGTAGAGCAGCAGCAGGCCGCTGGATACCATGATGAAATCGCCTTTTGCGTGGTCATTGGCGTGTGCAACGGCGATCGAGTAGAGCGTGTAGGCCATGGCTCCATAGGCAGCTGTCAGCCCCAGCACGGCCATGCTGGATCTCGGTTGAACAAAAAAGATCAGCAATCCGAAGAGCGCAGCTACAACCGAGACGCCGGCGAGTACATAACGGCGATCCATCCGGTCGGAAATCCTGCCGACCGGCATCTGTGCGACTGCACCGGCAACCACCACGAGGCTCATCATCAGAGCGATTTGGGCCGTCGGCAGCCGGATGTCGCCGCCATAGACAGCGCCAAGCGTGCCCCAGGCGCCATTGGCGACACCAATCAACAGGCAGGCTCCAAAGGCCACCGGCGAATTCGCAAACAGGCCTTTCAGGTCCAGTGACACATCCTGCAGCGGCGCCGGGCTGGCCTGGCTCGAGACGGCAGTCGGGATCAGCGAGCAGCAAAACAGGATGCCGGCGACCATAAACAGCGAGTCGCTTGTCACATCAGCGGCGGCAACGGCCATCTGGCCGGCCATGATCGAGGCATAGGTGACCATCATGTAGAGGCCGAACACCGTGCCGCGGTTTTCGTTGGTTGCGCGCTCGTTCAGCCAGCTTTCGATGATCATGAAGCAACCGGCCATGGTGAAGCCGGTGACAATGCGCAGGAGCACCCAGATAACAGGATCAACAAACAGACCGCCGAGCAGTGCGATGATCGCGCCTACTGCTGCGAAAGTGCCGAAGGCACGCACGTGGCCTGCGCGGCGCACGAGGCGTGGCGCAAAATAGCAACCGGCGACGAAGCCGGTTGCCCAGGCAGTGCCGAGCAAGCCGAGAACGAAAGTCGGAAATTGCTCGGCCTGCCCGCGCAACGGCATCAGAAGGCTCAACAGGCCAGAGGCCGCCAGCAGAAACGCGGTTCCGCGCAAAAGGGAAATAATCGGGCGGTAGGTCGAATACATGGCGGTCCGGCGAATCACTTGTGCAGAAGATAGCGCCCCCTCCCGCACAATGCTGGCGGCGAAGCGACGCGCGCCATCAGCTCTTGAACAATGCCTCTGCCGCGGCCTTTGTTGCACCCTTGGCCTTGAGGTCGAGCTCCAGCCGCTCGATCTCGGTCCTCAACTGACCAATCCTCTCGTTTAGTTCGCTGACTGACAGAAGCGACAGGTCCTGTCCGATTTCATGTACGCGCACGACCTTGCGGGGTTCGTCGTCGAAGAGAGCCATCGCCTTGTCCCATGTTTGTGCTTTGGGATGGAGAAGATACAAGAGCCGGGGCTTTGCATCAAACGGGGTTACACAATGGCGAAGGATAAACTGCCCGAACGGATGATTGCGATTGCAATCAGTGAACCAGGCGGTCCGATGGTTCTCAAGCCAGAGCGACGCGCATTGCCGGAACCGGGGGAGGGCGACGTTCTGATCCGTGTCCGTGCGGCAGGGGTCAACCGGCCGGATGTCTTGCAGCGCAAGGGAGCCTACCCGCCGCCAGCAGGCGCTTCCGATCTGCCGGGCCTAGAGGCCGCCGGAGAAATTGCTGCCGTGGGCGCGAATGTCACCCGCTGGAAGCCCGGCGACCGCGTCTGCGCGTTGACACCTGGCGGTGCCTATGCCGAATTTGTGCGCGTTGATGCCGGGTCAGTGCTTCCGTTGCCTGCCGGTTACACCTTCACCGAGGCAGCCGCCTTGCCGGAAAATTACTTCACCGTCTGGCACAACGTGTTCGAGCGCGGTGCGCTTCAGCCGGGTGAGTGGCTGCTCGTCCATGGCGGTTCATCCGGTATTGGTACAACTGCGATCCAGCTGGCATCGGCGCTTGGCGCAAAGGTGATCGCAACAGCCGGCTCAACGGAAAAATGCGAGGCCTGTGTAAAGCTCGGTGCCACCCGTGCAATCAACTACCGTACAGAAGACTTTGTCGAGGCGGTGAAGGAAGCTACCGGGGGTGACGGTGCAAATGTCATCCTCGACATGGTCGGCGGCGATTACGTCACCCGTAACTATCAGTCTGCAGCGATGGACGGTCGTATTGTGCAGATCGCCACCCAGGGCGGCGTCAAGGCCGAGGCCGACATTGGCATTCTGATGCGCAAACGTTTGATCCATACCGGCTCTGCGCTGCGACCGCGTACGAACGAGTTCAAGGCACAACTGGCGGCAGGTCTCGAAAAGACCGCATGGCCGCTACTGGCGGCGCGACGCATCGCCCCGGTGCTCGATATGATCTATCCGCTGAAAGAAGCCTGGCGCGCGCATGAGCGTATGGAAGAGGGCGAGCACATCGGCAAGATCATGCTGGATGTGGGGTGAAAGCAAAAAAGGTACGACGACGCATTTCTGCGCCGCCGTACCCGCCCCCGCGCCTCGGCCCGGCGCGATCTGCTGGGTCGCTTACTCGACCTGGATGTTTGCCTCGGTGACGATAGGCGTCCACTTGTCAATCTCGGCCTTGACGTGGGCGGCCAGTTCTTCAGGTGAAGAACCGACAATACGCGCGCTGAACTCCTTCATGCGCTCCTGGACATTGGGGTCTGCCATTGCCTTCTTTGCCGCAGCATTGAGCCTTGCGACGACTTCCGGCGGGGTGGCGGCAGGCGCAAACAGCGCGTTCCATGTGTAGGTCTCATACTCCGGAACCGTCTCGATGATGGCCGGAATGTCCGGAAAAGCTTCCGAGCGTTCCTTGGTGGTTACGCCAAGGCCAAGCACGGTACCGCTGCGGATGTGACCCGATGCCGACGGCAGATTGTCAAACATGATCGACACCTGGTTGCCCAGAAGGTCGTTCATGGCCGGACCCGCGCCCTTGTAGGGAACGTGGATCATCTTCACACCGGCCAGCTTGTTGAACAGTTCGCCCGACAGGTGAAGCGGCGTACCGATGCCCGACGATGCGAATGTGTACTTGTCCGGGTTTGCCTTGAGCAGTTCAACCAGTTCACCGACGGTTTTGACCGGCAACTGCGGATTGACGATCAGGACGTTTGGAACAACCACGAGCAGGGAGACAGGTGCGAAGTCCGTCTGTGCGTCATAGGCCTTCTTCTTCTGCATCAGCGGGTTGAGGGCGTGGGTAGCGACCGTGCCCATCAGAACTGTGTAGCCGTCGGGATCAGCCTTGGCGACCTGCGCAGCGCCGATGCTGCCACCGCCGCCACCGACGTTCTGGACAACGATCTGTTGTCCGAGGTCATTCGACATGCTGTTTGCGATGACGCGGGCCACGAGGTCGGTTGAACCGCCGGCTGCGAAGGGCACCACGAGTGTGATTGTGCGTTCGGGATAGCCCTGCGCCTGGGCGCCAGTGGCGAACAAGCCGAGCGCGAGCGCGCAAGCGCCTAGAAACTTGCCAATTCTCATCTATTTTCTCCTCCGGTGCAGGCGTCTCAGGAGCCTCACCGCCATAACCAATGCAGGACGTGTGCCAGGTTGCTCCTCGGGCAAGAGTCCAAGCAATATCAATTTGATAGCAGGTGATATGAGCAATGCGACCGGCATGTTTCTGCCGCAGAGAGATTGCCCCTGGCGGATTCCTGCCAGGTCTGCCGGGAGCGCGCGCGGCTGCCTCTAGTGGTGCTCGATATGATCCTTCAGGTGGAGTTGGGCTTCCTTCCAGTTGGTAGGTCGCACGATCATTCGCATCACCCGTGGCGGCGCATCGCCTGAATGCAGATTGCGCAGGCGCTCGACAATCTCGACATCCGCCTTGGTGGCGCGATGGTTGTGTCGCATGTACTCCGTCCATGTCGGCGAGTGATAAGTCTCGAACCATACCTCTGGATGCTCGAGATCGCGCATCAGTTCCCATTGCCGTGCGCCGTTGCGCAATCGTACGCGCCGACGCTCGTCCATCGCTTCCATGAATGCCGGCAGATTTTCCTCCGGTATGATGAACTCCACAACAATGAAGATCGGTCCGCTCTGCGGCAGGATCTCCAGTGCGAGTTCCGGTTGCTGCCAGCGGTTTGCCGGGTCAAGATTGAGCGCCTGGAGCGCCGGCATCGGAAACAGCAAGCCAACCGCTGCGCCGATCACCATCGCGCCTGCTGCCAGAAGCAGTGCAGCGTCGAGCCCGTAGATCTGTGCTGACAGACCCCATACCCAGGCCCCCGCCGCCATACCGCCAAACACTGCCGTCTGATAAAGTGCTATCGCCCGCCCCACGACCCATCGCGGTGTCGACATCTGGACTGTAACATTGAACAGCGACAGAACGATCACCCAGCAGGCACCGCCGATCAGCAGCCCCGCGCCGGTCAACCAGATAGTGGTCGAGAGCGCGCAAATACCGGCGCACAGCGCAAACCCGAGAAAGCCCATCCGCACGATGGTTTCGGTTGTGTAGTGCTGGCGCAGGCGTCCGCTTGAGAATGCGCCGACAATCGCTCCCACTCCGAAACAGCCGAGCAGAACACCGAAGGTCACCGGCCCGCCGGCCAGCGTGTCGCGGGCAATCAGTGGAAGCAGCGCCAGAATGACAATTGCCGAAAGACCGAAGACCAGCGCGCGAAACAGAACAGTCTCGATATGCGGCGACATGGCCACAAAGCGCAGGCCTGCAGTCATTGCCCGGCCCAGCGTCTCGCGCGGCAGCACGCTTTTCGGCAGGTCGGGCCGCCAGCGCCAGATGACGAATAGCAGCGCCAGATAGCTGAAGGCGTTGACGACGAAAGCGGCCGCCGCGCCAAACGCGGCGACAATTGCGCCGCCGATGGCAGGGCCGACCGAGCGGGTCAGATTGAAAGAAACGCTGTTCAGGGACACGGCTGCCGGCACCTCCTCGCGCGGCACCATGTCGCCAACCGAGGCCTGCCAGGACGGGTTGTTCAGGGCTGTTCCGCAGCCGATCAGAAAGGTGAATGCCAGCAGCAACCAGGGGGTTATCCAGCCCTGCCAGGCGAAGATCGCCAGTGCGATCGAGACCCCAAGCATGAAGCACTGCGCGATCAGAATAACGCGGCGGCGGTCGAAATTGTCAGCAATGGCGCCCGATGCCAGTGAAAACAACATGATCGGCAGTGTGGTCGATGCCTGCACCAGCGCCACCATATCGCTGGATGCGGTAATCGAGGTCATCAGCCAGGCTGAGCCAACTGACTGGATCAGGCCGCCAAAATTGGAAATGAGGGTGGCCAGCCAGACAGCACGAAAGACCGGGTTCTTCAGCGGCGCGAGGGATGACGTCCGGGGTGGATCGGGATCAGCCATCGGCGATCACATTCCAATGTTCCGAGCTTTTGCTGTCGGAAATCGTGCAAACCATCGCCGGACTTTAGCGACTGCAGTTCCGCCAGCAAGCGCTACCCAGCTGAATTGCGTGAACAACCGGAACACATCCGGCGTCGCAGCGCAGGTGCTTGCAGGCAGGTCTTCCGGTGATCGCGAGTGCTGGCGGGGGCCGCTTATGCGGCGCCGGCCAGCTTCGCCTTCTCGAAACGCTTGCGATCGTTCGGGTCGAGGTGAAGCTTGCGCAGGCGGATGTTCTTCGGCGTGACTTCAACCAGTTCGTCGTCCTGGATCCAGGCCAGCGCGCGCTCCAGCGTCATGCGGATTGGCGGGGTGAGCTTGACAGCCTCATCCTTGCCTGCAGCGCGGATGTTGG
>CAYZQP010000084.1:0-2242 GCA_964480545.1 uncultured Mesorhizobium sp.
CAATCCCGGTCAGCGTCAACGTGCCGATGACGATGCCGACGATGGCGCAGGCAATGCCGACCGGGAGCGCATTCTTGGCACCTTCGGCGAGCGCATCACGGCAGATCGCCAGCGTTTCCTTGCCGCCTTTGATGAAGACGCAGGTCAGCGCCAGCGCGGCGATGACATACATCAGAATGTTCACGCCGTACTTCATGAAGGATGCGGCTGCGAGACCGACCGCCACCCAGAACACGAGCCTGAACGCTATCGGGCTGATCAGGGCCGCAATCGGTGTGCCGAGGATCAGCACCACGATCAGTGCCAGGCCCATCGTGCCCGCGAAGATCGGCGTGTAACCGGCAAACAGCAGGAACACGAGCATGCCCAGCGGAAGCACCAGCGGCCAGTGCTCGCGCACGGCCTTCCACGGATCCGGAAGCGAATCCTTGTCCAGCCCGCCGAGACCTGCCTTGCCGGCCTCCAGATGCACCATCAGGAAACACACGCCGAAGTAGAGTGCCGCAGGAATGAGCGCTGCCTTGACGATCTCGACATACGGAACGTTCAGCGTCTCGGCCATGATGAAGGCAACGGCGCCCATGACCGGTGGCATGATCTGCCCGCCCATCGAAGATGTCGCCTCAACACCGCCGGCAAAGGCCGACCGGAAACCGAAGCGCTTCATGAGCGGAATGGTGAACTGTCCCGATGCCACAACGTTGGCGACGCCCGAGCCGGAAATGGTGCCCATGAGCGCGGAGGACATGACGCAAACCTGCGCCGGGCCGCCGCGCCAGGACCCGACCAGTCCAAGCGCGAAATCGTTGAACAGTGCCAGCATGCCGGCCCGCTCGAGGAATGCAGCGAACACCACGAAGATGAAGATATAGGCGGCCGAAACGTAGATTGGCGTGCCGTAAATGCCTTCCGTGCCGAAGCCGAAATGCTCGATAATCTGAGCAAAATCATAGCCGCGGTGAACAAATGGCGGTGGAAGATAATTGCCGATGAAGCAATAGGCCAGGAATAGACCCGCGATGATGGTGAGGGGCCACCCCATCAGGCGGCGGGCGCCCTCAAAAACGAGCACGATGACCAGTGCGCCAACCACCAGGTCGAGCGTCGTGTGGAAGCCCGCGCGCTGGATCAGATCGACATAGAACACCCAGTTGTAGATACCGGTGAGAAAGCCCAGGATACCGAGACCCCAGAACCAGGCCCGCCCGACAGGTGTCTTCGCCACAAGATTGCCGAGCAGGCCGAAGCCCAGCAGCAGCAGAAAGCCAACGTGCATGGCGCGCACAACCTGGCTCGGCAATGTGCCATAGGCAGCGGTCCACAACTGGAACAAAGAGAAGGTAAAAGCGATCCAGAACGCGACGCGGCCCAAAAGGCCTTCGCCAAAGCCCGGCGGAAGCCCCTCAATATGCTCCTCGGCAGTCTCTTGAGGGATGATTGTCCCCTCGGCTTGGTTGCTGCTCATACTGCCCTCCCCCGGCATACGTAATCGCACTCATGAAATTGATGGTGGTCCCCTGCTCCGGCCAACCGCGACCGGCCATCACAGATGGCCAGTCGCCTGAATTTGACGAAGCTTGCCCGGCTTACTTGAGCAGCCCGGCTTCCTTGTAGTAGCGCTCTGCACCGGGGTGCAGTGGCACCGGCATGCCGTCCAGCGCCTTGGCGGGGTCGATTGCCTTGGCAGCAGCATGCGACGACACAAGATGCGGCAGGTTTTCAAACAGCAGCTTGGTCATCTGATAGGCAGTCTCATCGGAAACACCCGAGTGGGTGATCAGGAAGTTGCCGACTGCAGCAGTCTCGACATCGGCATCCTGACCGTCATAGGTGCCGGCCGGGATTACCACGGCCTGGTAGGGCGAGCCGATCTTCTCGACGTCGGCCTTGGGGATCGCAACAACCGTGATCGGCAGCGAGGTCGAGAGATCGCGCAAAGAGGCCACACCAAGGCCCGCTGACTGCAGAGTGCCGTCCAGCTGGCGGTTCTTGATCAGTTCGACCGACTCTGCGAAAGGCAGATACTCAACCTTGCCGAGATCCTCATACTTCATGCCGGCTGCGGCCATGATGGCGCGAGCGTTCAACTCGGTTCCCGAAGCTGGCGCGCCGACCGAGAGGGATTTGCCCTTGAAGTCGCCGAGCGTCTGGATGCCCGATTCCTTGCTTGCAACAACCTGAATGTAATTCGGGTAGATGCCTGCTATGCCACGCAGCTTGTCGAGCGCGACCGGGAAACCTG
>CAYZQP010000084.1:2252-12993 GCA_964480545.1 uncultured Mesorhizobium sp.
GCCCTTCACGGCTTCCTGCACAGAGTCGCCGAGCGCAAACCCGATCTCGCCTTTGCCCTGCTGTAGCAGGTTGAGGTTTTCAACCGAAGCCTTGGTCGCCTGCACCTGGGTGCGGGAGTCCTTGATGCCCTTGGCATAGATTTCGGACAGTGCGACGCCGAGCGGGTAGTAGACGCCCGAAGTGCCGCCGGTCAGGACGTTGATGAACTCCGTCGCCTTGGCAGGGGCGCCGAATGTGGCGGTCATCGACAGCGCAACAGCGCCGACAGTCAGTAGTTTCGATAGCTTGAAGTGCATCCAGGGTTCCTCCCGATTGGATATTCCAGGCCTGGTCTCCTCCCGGGCCCGTAAGAAAGAACCTAAGCATCTGGCGTGCCAGTTCAAATGAATAAGCTACACCCAAGGAAAACAAACGCTTATCCAGAGTCCGTCTCTTCGGGTTCGGCATAAATCCGCCAATCGTCCGAGGAGTCTGGCGGATTCTTGCCAGAGGCTTGCTCAGCTGCGAAGGCCGTAGCGGGTGATCTTCTCGTTGAGTGTACGCAGCGGCACCGAGAGCGATGCTGCGGCTGCCTGCGTATTGCCACCGCTGGCGGCCAGGGCCTGACGAATTGTCTCCGCCTCGAAGGCGGCGACACGATCCGGTAGCGACGAACTCAGCCCCCCTGCTCCGGAATCCGCCTTCAGGCCAAGCACAAACCGCTCCGCTTCGGCTTTCAACTCGCGCGTGTTGCCGGGCCATTTGGCTGCTTGCAGCATGGCCATCTGCGCCATGCCTGGCTCGGGTGGATCGACACCATGGCGTTTCGCCGCCTGTGTGACGAAATGCCGGAACAGCAGCGGTATATCTGATGATCGCTCCCGCAGCGGCGGGATAAGAATCTCGACGGTGGAGAGGCGAAAATAGAGGTCGGCCCGGAACTTGCCAGTGTCGCTGTCTGCCTTCAGATCGGTTTTCGAGGCGGCGATGAAACGGACATCGACCGGGGCCTGGCGGTTTCCGCCCAGCGGCTCGATCACCCGCTCCTGGATGACACGCAGCATCTTTACCTGAAGCGTCAGCGGCATCGATTCGATCTCGTCGAGAAAAACCGTACCGCCCTGCGCGTGTTCGATGCGTCCGATGCGCTTGTCGGATGCTCCTGTAAAGGCGCCGCGCTCATGTCCGAACAGTTCACTCTCGAAGACAGTCTCCGGAACCGCAGCGCAATTGATAGCAACGAAAGGTCTGGACCGCCGCTTGCCAAAATCATGCAAGGCGCGGGCCACCACCTCCTTGCCGGCACCCGTCTCGCCGCGGATCAGGATATCGACATCGATATCCTTGAGATGCGAGATCCGGTCGCGGACTGACTGCGCAGTCGGCGACAATCCGGCAAAACGGCTTTGCAGTTCCTCGCCGCTGCTTTCGCGCAGCCGCAGCACTTCCTCGTTCAGGCGACGGACGCCAACAGCGCGCCGCAGAACCGCGACCAGGTGATCCGCATCATAGGGCTTCTCCAGAAAATCATGCGCCCCGGCGCGCATTGCCTCGACGGCCAATGAGACATCTCCATGCGCGGTCAGCAGAATGACCGGCAAGCCAGCATCAAGACTGGAGATCTCACGCAGCAGGTCCATGCCGGTCAGTCCCGGCATGCGCACATCTGACAGCACGACATCGATACCGCCCCGGGCCAGCTTCGCCATGGCGACGGCTCCGTTCTCTGCGGTCTCTACGCTAAACCCGTTGAGCGCGAGCCATTCGCTTGCGGAGCGGCGCAGGGTTACTTCATCATCAACGATCAGGATGTGTGCGGTCATCACTCGGCAGCTATGGCCTCTGGCACAAGTTCAGGCAAGGTCACTGTGAAGGTCGATCCGCCGTCCGGGTTTGATCTGAAGCCAAGGCTGCCGCCGAAATCAGCCAGAATCTGCCGGGAGATGGACAGCCCGAGACCGAGACCCTCGCCGGTAATCTTGGTGGTGAAGAAGGGTTCGGCGATGCGCTCGGCAATTTCCGGTGCAATGCCGGAACCATTGTCCGAAACGGACACAGACACGAGCCCGTCAGTCCGGGCAGAGCGTACTTCGATCCTGGGCGACGGCGCATCGCGAACGGCATCCAGGGCATTGGAAAGCAGATTGAGAAACACCTGCTCCAGCCGCAGCGCATTTGCACTTACGATCACCGGACCTTCGAATGGCCCGATATCGATGGTGATCCCCGCTGGTCTGGTCCTGTTCTCGATCAACTCCACGGCAGTTGTCACCGCGCGCTCGACATCGACATGGGCCAGATGCGGCGGTTCGTTGCGGGCGAAGGATTTCAGCGATTTCACCGTGCGTTGAATGCGGCGCACGAGATCGCGCAACTGCGTGACCTTGCTTGATACCGCGGCGATGTCGCCTCGCTCGGCGAGCAGACCGGTCGTTGCGAGCGTGTTCTCCATGGCGGCGAGTGGCTGGCTGACCTCGTGCACGATCGTCGCCGACATCTGTCCAAGCGCCGCCAGTTTGGCCGCCTGTATGAGCGACGACTGGGCCGCACGCAGCTCTGCCGTCCGCTCCACAACGCGACGTTCAAGCAGTTCGTGCTGCTCCAGCCTGACACGCGCCAGGTGACGTCGTTGACGCATGAAAAAACCAACACCTGCCACAAGCGCCGCGAGCAAGCCGGCGAGCGATCCAAGCAAAAGCGCATTGGACTGGATCGGGGCAAGCGGCGTTGCCGTCCACAGCCGCCAGCCACGGCCCTCGATGGCGATCCATCGCAGCAGGTAGCGCCCGCCATCGGGCAACTCGATTTCATCGGCTTCCACAGCTCCGCCGAAGAGCGGCGACGCGGTGGCTACGGGTGCGCCGATGTACTGGCGTGAGTCGTCAATTCTGGCGATGGTCGCGGGCGAGAGGACAGTCAAGGGACGGTAGCGCCAGTCGGCGATGCTGGTCAGGAAGACGATGCCATCGGCATCGCTGATCGCATGCACCAGGCCAGCCTCGCTCCAGGAGCGTTCCAGCGGGCGCAGATCGACCTTGACCACAGCCACGCCTGTCGGCTCGTTGCCGGCCTTGATGATTGTCGACAGGAAGTAGCCCGGCTCTCCGGTTGTCGCGCCGATGGCGTAATACTGTCCGTGGATGCCGGTGATCGCGTCCTGGAAATAGGGGCGGAACCGGTAGTTCTGGCCAACAAAGGTGGAGTCCTCGTCATGGTTGCTGGCGGCAACTGTGACCCCGTCAGAGCCAATGACATAGACCTCATCAACGCCGGAGTCCGCCCGGACACCCTTGAGGTAGGCGTTGGCGCTGGCCAGCGTTCCGACCTCACGGGTTTGCAGGACGACCTGGATGCGACTGTCGCGTGCCAGAATTGACGGGAGGTACCGATAGCGCTCGATCTCGCTGCTGATCGATCGCGACAACACCTGGAGCTGACTGTCGAGCGATACAAAGGCCTGCCGCCGCCCGGCAGAGTAAGCCAGATACCAGGTGGCCGCAGCAATCACCAGAACAGCCAGCGCCGCGCAGATGACAAGCGCCGGCGTGAGCCGCTCATCCTGGCGGCCAACACCTTTTGATGGTGTGTCGCGGTTCAACCCGTTGTTCTCCCGGTTCCCGCCGACATAATCAGACCGGGAGGCCTAATTCTACTGCCGATACGATCACGAACGTCCGGCCCGCTCCAGCATGGGCAGTACTTCCTCCAGCACCGAACGCAGCCTGGCCACGGTCTTCACCCCGACCCGTTCGGCAAGTTCACGTTCAAAATGACCGGCCCGGACCGCCAGTTGCGAAACGACATCCGAACCGGCCTCCGTCAAACTCAGCACCTCGTACCTCCGGTCACGTGTGGATGCGGCTCGGGCCAGCCATCCGCGCCCCTCCAGCGCGGCAACGCCACGCGAGACGCTGACCTTGTCCTCATGACTGCGCTGGCAAATCTCTCGCGCGGTGAGACTGGATGCGGCGTTCAGATGCGCCATGATGCGCCATTGGGTTCGCGTCAGCCCGTAATCCTTGCGGTACTGCTCCTGGAAGGACTGGCTGACTGCCTCTGCTGCCTGATTCAGCATGTAGGGCAGGAAGGCGTTCAACTCGAACTGTTCTGCTTCGCGGCTCATCGCATCTCCTCGTCATGTGGCAGTCCGCAGCCCCAAGCTTTGGCCGTACGGCGGCCAGAATCAAGAAAACACTTGAGATGGTTACAGATGAAACTATTATGATGGAAACCGCCAGGGAGGAAACCATGGTCAGACATACGCTTCCCGTCGATATCACCCGGGCAACCTCCATTGCGGGTCCGCATGAGGGTTACATGCCGGGCTTCGGCAATGATTTTGAAAGCGAGGCGCTGCCCGGAGCGCTGCCGCAGGGCATGAATTCCCCGCAGAAATGCAATTACGGCCTTTACGGCGAGCAGCTTTCCGGCACCGCATTCACAGCACCGGGCCACAAGAACGAGCGTACGTGGTGCTACCGCATCCGGCCATCGGTCAAGCACACGCACCGGTTCCGCAAGATCGATGTGCCGCACTGGAAGTCGGCACCCTGCATAGATCCCGGTATCGTCTCGCTCGGTCAGTACCGGTGGGATCCACTGGCCATGCCGAACGAGACGCTGACCTGGATCACCGGAATGCGCACGATGACAACGGCGGGCGACGTGCACACGCAGACCGGCATGGCCAGCCATATCTACCTGGTCACCGCGTCAATGCAGGACGAATATTTCTGCTCCGCCGATGGCGAGTTGCTGGTTGTGCCGCAGGAAGGGCGTCTGCGCTTCTCGACAGAGCTCGGCATTATCGACCTGGAGCCACAGGAGATCGCGCTGATCCCGCGTGGCCTGGTCTATCGCGTCGAGGTCCTGGATGGTCCGGCGCGCGGCTTTGTCTGCGAGAATTACGGCCAGAAGTTCGAGCTGCCGGGCCGTGGTCCGATCGGCGCAAACTGCATGGCCAACCGGCGCGACTTCAAGACGCCGGTCGCAGCCTTCGAGGATCGCGAGGTAGCATCCACCGTGACGATGAAGTGGTGCGGACAGTTCCACGCCACCAACATTGACCACAGCCCGCTGGACGTCGTCGCGTGGCATGGCAACTACGCGCCGTGCAAATATGACCTGCGCACATATTGCCCGGTCGGCGCGATCCTGTTCGACCACCCGGATCCGTCGATCTTCACCGTACTGACCGCGCCGTCAGGCGTTGAAGGCACTGCCAATATCGACTTCGTGCTGTTCCGCGACCGCTGGATGGTTGCAGAAAACACGTTCCGTCCGCCATGGTACCACAAGAATGTGATGTCGGAGCTGATGGGCAATATTCATGGCATCTACGACGCCAAGCCGAAGGGCTTCGTGCCTGGCGGCATGAGCCTCCACAATTGCATGCTGCCGCATGGCCCGGACCGCAACGCGTTCGAGGGCGCATCCAACGCAGTGCTGAAGGCCGAGAAGCTTGAGGACACTATGAGCTTCATGTTCGAGACGCGCTTCCCGCAGCAACTCACGCCATTCGCGGCAAAGGCCGGACATCTGCAGGAGGACTATATCGATTGCTGGGGCAGCCTGGAGAAGAAGTTCGACGGCACGCCAGGTATCAAGTAGCGTTCAGGACCTCGGAAGGAGCACAGTATGGCAAAGGCCTTCGCGTCGCAGGGCGATCTCGGCGACAAGAAAATCAGCTTCACGGAGATTGGTGACGGGCTCTATGCGTTTACCGCCGAGGGCGACCCGAACTCGGGCGTCATCATCGGCGACGACAGCGTGATGGTTGTGGAGGCGCAGGCAACGCCGCGCCTGGCGCAGAAGGTGATCGACTGCGTGCGCGATGTCACCGACAAGCCCATCTCGCATGTCGTGCTGACCCATTACCATGCCGTGCGCGTGCTCGGCGCATCGGCCTTCAAGGCAGACCAGGTCATCATGTCAGAGGCGGCGCGCAACATGGTTGTGGAGCGTGGGCAGGAAGACTGGGACAGCGAGTTCCAGCGCTTCCCGCGGCTGTTCCAGGGGCACGAATCGATCCCCGGCCTGACCTGGCCGACGACCACTTTCAACGGCAGGATGTCGGTGTTTCTTGGCAAGCGGCGCGTCGATCTGCTGCAGGTCGGTCGGGCGCATACCGCCGGCGACATTGTCATTCATGTGCCGGACGAGAACGTGATGTTCACCGGAGACATCGTCGAGGCGCATTCGGCCTGCTATTGCGGCGACGGGCATTTCGGCGACTGGGGCGGCACGCTGGATGCCATTGGTGCCTATGACCTCGCGGCGATTGCACCCGGTCGCGGCGACGCGGTCATCGGATCTGACGCTGTCAACGGCGCGCTGGCACGCACCCGGGATTTCGTTCAATCAACCTACAGGCCGGTCGCCCGCATCGCGGCGCGTGGAGGCAGCCTCAAGGAAGCGTGGAACGCGGTGCGCGCCGAGTGCGACCCGAAGTTCAGGGACTATGCGATCTACGAGCATTGCCTGCCGTTCAATGTCAGCCGCGCCTATGACGAGGCGCGTGGCATCGACACGCCGCGCATCTGGACAGCGCAACGCGATCTCGAGATGTGGGCCGCACTCCAGGACTGAGGTGGTGATGGCCAGCAGACCGGGCATTCGGGTCTACAGGGAGATCGGTGCGAGCCCGCATCCGAAAGCCGCGCATGAACGCGCGCGGGTCGTCGTGGTCGGTGCCGGGCCTGTCGGGCTTGCCGTGGCGCTGGACCTTGGGCGGCGTGGCCATCCGGTGGTGGTGCTCGCCCGGCTTGACTTCATCGCGCATGCCTCAAAGGCGATCTGCTTTTCCAAACGTTCGCTCGACATTCTGGATCGCCTCGGCGTAGGCGACATGGCGGTGGCCAAGGGCGTCACCTGGAATGTCGGCAAGGTGTTTCGTGGCGCGGGCGAGGAGCCTGTCTACCAGTTCGACCTGCTGCCGGTGAAAGACCAGAAGCGCCCGGCCTTCATCAACATCCAGCAATACTACATCGAAGACTTTCTGCTGACCGGACTGCAGGCGCTGCCCAATGTGGATATCCGGTGGGGCCACCGTGTCGAAGCGGTCGAACCGCACAGCGATGGCGTGAGGCTCGGCGTGTCAACGACAGCCGGGACCTATGCCATCGACACCGAATGGCTGATCGCCTGTGACGGTTCGCGCTCGACTGTGCGCGACAGGCTGGGGCTCGATTTCGAGGGAAGGGTGTTTGAGGAGAATTTCCTCATCGCCGACATCCGCATGAAGCATGAGATGCCGTCCGAGCGGTGGTTCTGGTTTGATCCGCCCTTCAATCCGGGTCGCTCTGCGTTGATGCACAAGCAGCCGGACGATGTCTGGCGGCTGGATTTCCAGCTTGGCTGGGACATTGATCGCGAGGCGGCAACGCGGCCGAAGAATGTCGAGCCCTTCATCAGGGCCATGCTGGGTGATCACGTCGAGTTCGAACGCGAATGGTACAGCGTCTACACGTTCCAGTGCCGGCGGATGTCGCGTTTCGTCCATGGCCGCACGATCTTCGCCGGCGATTCCGCGCACCTCGTTTCGCCCTTTGGCGCGCGCGGCTGCAATGGCGGTTTCGCCGATGCCGACAATCTCGGCTGGAAACTGGATCTGGTGTTGCGCGGCATCGCCGGGGAGAAACTGATCGAGAGCTACAACGAAGAGGCGACAATTGCGGCGGATGAGAACATCCTGAACTCGACGCGCTCGACCGATTTCCTGACGCCGAAATCAACCGCCAGCGCGGCACTGCGGGACGCGGTTCTGGAACTCGCCAGCGATCACGCCTTTGCCCGGCCAATCGTCAACTCGGGGCGGCTGTCGACCGCTGTCAGCTATTCCGCGAGTTCCCTCTCGACACCGGATGCCGATAGCTGGGCTGGTGGTCCGCCACCGGGATCACCTGTGCTGGACGCCCCGCATGACGGCGGCTGGCTGCTGGATGTGCTCGGCGATGAGTTTGTGCTGCTGACCTCGAATTGGCGCGGCACGGCTCCACCCGGCCTTCGTGTCATTGAAGTCGAAGGCATGGCCGCAGAGCGGCTTGGGCTTGTGCAAGGCGGCGCCGTGCTGGTGCGACCCGACCAGTATGTGGCCGCACGCTGGAGATCAGCAGAGATAGCGGACATCGAACGCGCTCTGCGACGCGCACAGGGGCTGGATCATGGCTGAACTCATTACCACGCCGAACCTCGAAGGTGCGGACGAGACTTACGAGAAGCTGGTCCAGTTGCATGAAGGGCTGAGCGAGTCCGAAAGCCTCAAGGTCTGGGCCAAACTGGTGCTGACGCTGGCCAATCACATTGGCGACAAGGATGTGATCGAGCAGGCGATCAATCTGGCCCGGCCCAAAGCCTGACCAAAGTGTTTGTCTGATGTCGTCTCGCAAGCGGCTTCAGACTTTTGCGCGACAGCACTCAAACGCTGCGCATCAGGCCGCCATCAACCCGCAGGCTCTGGCCCGTGATGTAGGCAGCACCATCCGAAGCGAGAAAGGCAATTGTTGCGGCGATCTCGTCCGACGTTCCGTAGCGCTGCATCGGCACGGTGTCGCGCCGCTCGTCGGTCTGCGGCAGGCTATCGATCCAGCCGGGCAGCACATTGTTCATACGCACATTGTCTGCAGCATACTGGTTGGCGAACAGCTTTGTGTAGGCCGCCAGGCCGGCGCGCGCGACCGCCGAGGTGGGGAACATGGCCGACGGCTCGTCGACCCAGGCGGTCGAGATGTTGATGATGGCACCGCTCTTTTGCACGACCATGATGGGCGCAACCAGCCGCACCGCACGCACGACATTGAGTAAGTAGACATCCAGGCCAGCATGCCACTGTTCGTCAGTGATCTCCAGCAGAGACGCACGTGGCCCATGGCCGGCACTGTTGACCAGCACATCAATGCGCCCGGTCTGTTCCATCGTCAGGTCGACTAGCCGGCTGATGTCGGCGCTCGACTGGTTCGAACCTGTCACACCAATGCCGCCCAACTCCTTTGCCAGCGCCTCGCCTTTGCCGGACGAGGAGAGGATTGCCACGCGGTACCCGTCGGCTGCCAGCTTGCGCGCCGCTGCCGCACCCATGCCGGAGCCTCCGCCTATCACAAGGGCTGTTTTCGAGGTCATTTGCATCTCCATAAATCGGCATTGTCCGGTCAGGGAACACGGGGGCGAGTCCGGTAGAGCCATACCAGGGCGACAAGCCCCAGCGCGACCATGCCGAGTGACAGTTCCGGCCCAAACATATGATAACCGAATTCACGGGCGCCGAGACTGGCCAGTCCATAGGCAAGCGTTACGCCTGCAACGATGAGCACCACGCGGCGACGGGCGCCACGCGTTTCGCCAGGCGAAACCTGACCCGGATCCCGCTGGAGGTTTATCGGGCTGCCGACATTCTCGCCAGACTTTGCGGCGCCGCTGACGACCTCTTTGATGACACGCCTTGTGTTCCATCCGATGGCGGTGGTCAGCGCCGAGTAGACCGCAGCAATCCCGAGCGCCCAGCCAAATGTGAGGCCTCCCTGGATCCAAAACCACAGAGCCACGCCGACCGGCAACATCATGACCAGGGTAGCTATATTCTCGACACGCCTTGCGCGCTGGATACGCGCGTGATCAGCCTGGCTGATCCGATAGGCGTCCGAATTCGGCTGCGGCCGAAACGACACCCACCCTGCGTCAGCATCCTCGCGCCCGGAACCCGCCATCCGCACTGCCACTCCACAAACGCATAGCATAAAGTCCGGAGCTGCCCGCGTCTATCGAGCCGTTCAGTGTCCATCCGTCCGGCAGTCGCGCGCGGCCTGGCACCGACCTTGTGCGAAGCCCGGGTCGCCGCTATCGTACCTGCGCTCTGTGTATTGCGTAGTTGGGGAGATGCGGCATGAAAGGTAAGGCTCAACCGGTCGACGAGGCTCTGTCCAACGTGACCAACCTGCCGGAGCGCTCTGCGGCGAATACGCCCGCGCATACCGGCCATGGCATTCCACGAAATCCCGGCATGCCGCTCGACCTCGGCTTTGTGGAATCGATGCGCAATGTGAACCGTTCCGGGCTGGAGCGGCGCGCCACCACGATGACCAAGCGACGCTCGATCAAGGGCGACAATCAGGCCGCCTGGCTGTTGCGATCCGTTGCCTTGATGGACCTGACAACGCTGAACTCCAACGACACCGACGAGCGCGTACGCCGTCTCTGCGCCAAGGCGATCAACCCGTTCAGCCGCGAAATTCGCGACGGGCTGAAACTCGGGGATGCGAAGATCCGTCCCGCAGCCGTCTGCGTGTATCATCCGTTTGTGGCGGCCGCGGTAGATGCGCTGAAGGGTAGCGGTATTCATGTCGCTGCGGTGTCAACCGCTTTCCCGCATGGCCTCGCGCCGCTGGATACGCGGCTGAAGGAGATCGACGCCTCGGTGGCCGATGGCGCCGACGAGATCGACGTCGTGATCCCGCGCGGCCTGGTCTATGAGGCGAAGTGGCGCGAGCTCTATGACGAGATCAAGCAGATGCGGGCCGCGTGCGGCGATGCCCACATCAAGGTGATCCTCGGCACTGGTGATCTCGGCACGCTGCGCAATGTTACCATGGCCTCGATGGTCGCGATGATGGCCGGAGCCGACTTCATCAAGACTTCCACCGGCAAGGAAAGCGTCAACGCCACGCTGCCTGTCGGGCTGTCGATGGTGCGCGCGATCCGCGCCTATTTCGAGCAGACCGGCTACATGATCGGCTTCAAGCCGGCCGGCGGCATTTCCACCGCCAAGGC
>CAYZQP010000084.1:13003-13879 GCA_964480545.1 uncultured Mesorhizobium sp.
TCGCTGGACTGGCTGGTGCTGATGAAGGAAGAGCTCGGCCGCCCCTGGCTGGAACCGGAACTGTTCCGCTTCGGCGCATCCAGCCTGCTGACCGATATCGAGCGCCAGCTGGAACACCACATTACCGGCCACTACTCGGCGAACCATCGCCACGCGATGGCTTGAGGATACGAGCATGAATATTCTCGAACGCTTCAACGCGATGGAGTATGGCCCGGCGCCGGAAAGCCGCACCGAGGCCGACGCCTGGCTTGCCGGGCGCGATTTTGGCAAGGCGCTGTTCATCGGTGGCGAGTGGAAGCCGGCCACCGGCGGCAAGACCTTCGTTACCGCAGATCCCGCGACCGGCAAGGCGCTGGCCAGCGTCTCTGATGCAGCCAGGGCGGATGTGGACGCCGCTGTGGCCGCCGCCCAGAAGGCGCTGCCAAAGTGGTCGGCGTCATCAGGTTTCGAGCGCGCCCGCGTGCTCTACGCGATAGGTCGCGGCATGCAGCGGCACCAACGTCTGCTGGCGGTGCTGGAGTCGATCGACAATGGCAAGCCGATCCGCGAGAGCCGCGATGTCGACGTGCCCCTGGCAATCCGCCATTTCATCCATCATGCCGGCTGGGCGCAGGCGATGGATACCGAGTTTCCGGGGCAGACCGGGGTCGGCGTTGTCGGCCAGATCATTCCGTGGAATTTTCCGCTGCTGATGCTCGCCTGGAAGATCGCGCCGGCACTCGCCGCCGGCTGCACCGTCGTCTTGAAGCCGGCTGAATACACGCCGCTGACCGCGATCCTGTTCGCCGAGATCTGTGAGCGCGCCGGCGTGCCGAAGGGCGTGGTCAACATCCTGCCCGGCGGCCCGGAGACCGGTGCTGCCATCGTCAATCA
>CAYZQP010000085.1:0-409 GCA_964480545.1 uncultured Mesorhizobium sp.
AGGGGTTATCACCTGCAACTACGATGGCTACCAGAAGTTCGTCACCGACATTGGCGCCGGTGCTTTCGTCGGCTCCAACTCCTCGCTGGTCGCGCCGGTGAGCATCGGTGATGGCGGCTACGTCGCCTCTGGCAGCGTTGTCACCCAGAATGTCGAAGCTGATGCGCTGGCGTTCGGCCGCGCCCGGCAGGTGACAATTCCCGGCAAGGGCAAGCAATTGCGCGAACGGCAAGCTGACGCAGCCGCCAGAGCGAAGAAGAAATAGCAACCCGCGCTAACCACATTTCAAGACGCCTGTGCCTAGGGTGGGGCGGGTGCATGATATCTAGCGTCATGCTTTGTGATTTCCCCGGTGGCTGGCCGATCCCGTATCTAGCCTTGCGCCGGGATTGAGGGATTCGAAAACGCA
>CAYZQP010000085.1:419-2105 GCA_964480545.1 uncultured Mesorhizobium sp.
GTGTGGCATTGTAGGAATTGTCGGCCAGACGCCGGTCGCGCCGTTGATCGTGGACGCGCTGCGCCGTCTCGAGTATCGCGGCTATGACTCCGCCGGCGTCGCCACCATCGAGAATGGCGAACTGGCGCGCCGTCGCGCCGAGGGCAAGCTGATCAACCTGGCGACCCGCCTGAATGCCGAGCCGCTTGGCGGAACCATCGGCATCGGCCACACCCGCTGGGCGACGCATGGCGTGCCGAACGAGACCAACGCGCATCCGCATTTCTCCAACGGCGTCGCTGTCGTCCACAATGGCATTATCGAGAATTTTGCCGATCTGCGCGACGAGTTGAAGGCCGATGGCTATGCGTTCACCTCGCAGACCGACACCGAGGTTGTTGCGCATCTGGTGGCGCGGGAGCTCAAGCGTGGGTATGCGCCGGTTGACGCCGCACACAATGCGCTGAAGCGTCTCGAAGGTGCGTTTGCGCTGGCCATCATGTTCCAGGGCGATGACAATCTGATCGTAGGCGCCCGCAACGGCCCGCCTCTGGCGGTCGGCCATGGTGACGGCGAGATGTATCTCGGTTCGGATGCGATTGCGCTGGCGCCCTTCACCAACACGGTGACCTATCTGGAAGACGGCGACTGGACCGTGGTGCGCCGCGACGACATCAAGATTTTCGACATGGACGGCAAGCCGGTGCGCCGCAAGCGCCAGCAGTCGTCTGGCACCGCTTTCCTGGTCGACAAGGGCAACCATCGCCATTTCATGGAAAAGGAGATCCATGAGCAGCCCGAGGTGATCGGCCACACGTTGGCGCATTACATCGACTTCACCACCGGCCGCACCAAGAAGCTCGACCTGCCGTTCGATTTCGCCGATCTCGACCGCATTGCCATCTCGGCCTGTGGCACGGCCTATCTGTCGGGTCTGGTTGGCAAATACTGGTTCGAGCGCTACGCCCGCCTGCCGGTTGACATCGATGTCGCCTCGGAATTTCGCTACCGCGAAATGCCGCTGGCAAAGAAGAGCGCGGCGTTCTTCATCTCGCAGTCGGGTGAAACGGCCGACACGCTGGCATCGCTGCGCTATTGCCGCGGTGAGGGCGTGCCTATCGGTGCCATCGTCAACGTGCGCGGCTCGACCATTTCGCGCGAGGCAGACGTGACGCTGCCAACGCTGGCCGGCCCCGAGATCGGAGTCGCGTCAACCAAGGCTTTCACCTGCCAGCTCTCGGTGATGGCAGCGCTCGCAATCAATGCAGCCGCGGCACGCGGCAAGATCTCCGCAGAGGAAGAGGCAACGCTGGTCAAGCAACTGGCCGAAACACCACGTCTCGCCAACGAGGTGCTGAAGCTGGAAGAGCAGATCGAAAAGGTTTCGCGCGAGCTGACCCACTACAAGCACGTGCTCTATCTCGGCCGCGACACCAACTTCCCGCTTGCCATGGAAGGCGCGCTGAAGCTCAAGGAAATTTCCTACATCCACGCCGAGGGCTACGCTGCCGGCGAGCTGAAGCACGGCCCTATTGCGCTGATCGACGAGAACATGCCGGTGATCGTCATCGCTCCGCATGACCGCATTTTTGAGAAAACAGTCTCGAACATGCAGGAGGTCAAGGCGCGTGGCGGCAAGATCATCCTGATCACGGACGAGAAGGGCGCACAGAAATCCACCATCGACACGATGGCGACCATCGTGCT
>CAYZQP010000085.1:2115-10246 GCA_964480545.1 uncultured Mesorhizobium sp.
CTGCCGATCCAGATGCTGGCCTATTTCACCGCAGTCTTCATGGGTACCGACGTTGACCAGCCGCGCAACCTGGCAAAGTCGGTGACGGTGGAATAGCGGGATCGGGACCGGGTTGCCGGAGTGCGCTGATGGCTGTCCTTCTGAGACGAAGCATGGTGCTCAGATTCACCCGGTTCGACCTGGTTCCTCACGATCCATTCGAGGACAAGGAATATCTGGACTTCTATTACGGGCTGGCTCCGTTGCTGCCCAAGAGCAGCGTGTATCAGGCAATCCAGAAGAAGCAGACGGATTCGCAGATCTGCCAGCCAGCAGGCCCACAATTTCCTGGCCATCGTGGCCTACGTCGGAATGGGCGCTGGCGTCGCGCTTGTCGCACTCGCCCCGGGGTTCGATGCGTTCAAGGCGCGCCGCACCCTCCTGCTGCTTACCGGAGCTGCCTTTCCCGTCGTCGTCTACATCGTGGTCCAGCCAAAGTTTGCACTCTGGCGAGGATTGATCCAGCGGATGCTGGATGTGGCCATGGCGATGTTCCTGATTGTGCTGGTCTGGACGATCCTGCCGAAACAACATCGAACCGGTGACTGATGTTCAGCATTGTTTGTGTGGAACAAGCGCCGGGTCGATCTGGTGGTTGTCCTGGCATGGCTTCCGGCCCAGGTTTGAAGCAAGCAGGGAGCAGGGCGCGAATGTCTGATCAACATTTTGGTGGGTGCCTGTGCGGCCGTGTGCGCTACATGACGCGCGGTGAACTGCGTGGCGTCGTCTATTGCCATTGCAGCCAGTGCCGCAAGCAGACAGGGCACTACCTTGCTGCGACCGATGTGCCGGATGAAAACATCGTCATTGAAGGTGCAGACAACCTGACCTGGTATGCAGCGTCAGACCACGCACGTCGTGGCTTTTGCAAAACCTGCGGCACGCTGATGTTCTGGAAGCGCAACGTCTCGGACAAGGTGTCGGTGACTGCTGGCACTTTCGCCGAGCCGAGTGGCCTGGTGGAGGAGTGCCATATCTTCGTCGCCGACAAGGGCGACTACTACACGCTGACAGACGGCCTGCCGCAATTCGCGCGCTCCACGCCGAAGATACCGGTAGCTGGCGATTGAGTGTCAGGGCAGTCCCGGTGAGAGTGGCTGCCTGGCCGCTTCCACAAAACGGATGCCGACGAGGTCGCTACCGGCTAGAACCAACGGCAAGTTAACGGAGCAAAGGGGCACGGATGGCCGACAAGGCACGCTTTGAAGCGATCTGGCAGCGGCTTGCTGGCAGCCGCAGCGACAGCGCCTGGGCAGCTCTCGCGGGCTACGCTGATCCGCAGCGCGCATACCATAACATGGACCATATCGCGTCGATGCTGGCTGGACTTGATCTGGTCCGCGGCGAGGCGGAGTTCGTTGGCGCACATTTTGGCGAGGTCGAGATCGCAATATGGTTTCATGACGCGATCTACGACCCCCTGGCGAAGGACAATGAGGCACAGAGTGTGGCGCTGTTTCGGGATTGCATGGCGCCGCAGGCAAACATGCCTGCACGCGGCATCGATCATATAGAGGCGATGATCCTTGCCACCGCGACTCATGCGCCAGACCCGGACCTTTCGACCAGACTTCTGCTTGATCTGGACCTTCGCGTGCTCGGCAGCGCGCCAGACGCCTACGCGCAATATGCGCGCGCCGTACGCTCCGAATATTCGGCCGTGTCCGACGACGCCTGGAGGGCAGGGCGCCCTGCCGTGCTGAGGCGCTTTCTGGAGCGTGATGCGATCTATCAGACGCGCTACTTCAACAGCCGGCTTGAAGCGCAGGCGCGCAAAAATCTGGCGGAAGAAATCGCCGCGCTGGAAGCGCTGAGGGTTTGAATTCAGGCAGTGTCTGCGCTTGCCTGGTCCAGTTCCGCAATGTCTGCGGCCCGGAGTTCAAGGCTCGCCGCGCGGATCAGACTATCGCATTGCTCCAGTGACGTGGCGCTTGCGATCGGTGCCGTAACGCCCTTTGCCGCAATCACCCAGGCCAGGGCAACCTCGGCAGGTTTCGCTTTGTGGCCTGCCGCGACATCGTCAAGCGCGTCGAGAATGCGAAAGCCGCGCGGATTCAGGTAGCGACCAATGCTGCCGCCGCGCGGGCTCTGACCGAGGTCTGCGGCGCTGCGATACTTGCCGGAGAGGAACCCGCGCGCCAGTGCGAAATATGTGATGACGCCAAGATTTTCCTCGATTGCGAGCTGCTGCAAGCCGCCCTCGAAGCCCTGGCGGTCATAGAGATTGTACTCCGGCTGCAGCACGGAATAGCGTGGCAATCCGTTGGCATCTGCCATCGCCAGTGCCTCGCGAACCTGGTCAGCGCTGTGGTTCGACGCCCCGATGGCGCGCACCTTTCCAGCCCTGATGAGGTAGTCATACGCGCCGAGCGTCTCCGCGTAGGGGGCATCCGGCACAAACCAGTGGGAGAAATACAGGTCGATATGATCGGTACGCAGCCGGCGCAGTGAGTCCGCAGCCGCCTCTGCAATATGCGTTGCTGACAGATCCTGTTTGCCCTGGCCAATATCAGAGCCAACCTTGGTGATCAGCACGACCCTGTCGCGGTTCTTGCGCGCTGCCATCCACTCGCCGATAATGGTCTCCGACATGCCGGTATTTCCCGGAACCCAGGTCTGGTAGGAATTCGCTGTGTCGATGGCATTCAAGCCCGCATCGATGAAGCGGTCCAGCAGATCGAAAGACATACGTTTGTCGGCAGTCCAGCCAAGAACATTGCCACCGAAAACCAGCGGCGCAATTGTCAGGCCGGATCGGCCAAGTGGTCGAAGATCCATATCAATTTCCGATCATCGTGCGACATTCAGCAACAGGGGAACAAGCTCCGACTGCCGATGGCTGCCAGTCTTGTAAAAGATATTCTTCAGGTGGAATCGCGCAGTTTCGTGACCAATACCCAGCTTGATGGCACATTCCGGCAGCGAAGAGCCAGACATCAGGTGATGACACAGCTTCAGCTCCGCTGCCGTCAGCCGGAAGTGTGAGCGCAGCCGCTCAAGGTCGTCGGCAGAGGGTTCGATGGCCGATTTCTGCTCCAGCAGCACCAGCACGAGGCTCGGCACCGTCGTAAGTGCTGCGATATTCGCAAAACCAGGCAGCCGTGCCAGAGTAATCCGCCACAGCGCCTTGTGGTCCGTGAAGTGAAGACGTGATGCCGCTGACGGGTCATTGGACAACAGGCCTTTGACCGCATGCCCGAGCATATCGAACATGTCCGCATTCCTCAGTTGCAGCTTGCCTCGTATCGACTGAAGCACAAGGCCCGACCTGAAATGGGCGGTTGCCGGACCGTTAGCCTCCCAGATACGGAAATTGCGGTCCACCACGACAGCTGCATCCTGACCGCGTTCGAGCAGTGCGGCGCCAATATTGTTCCGGTGATGTGCCGTTGCCGACCGGTTGGCGATCAGCGCCGCCCGCTGAAGATTGCCCCGCAGGCGTCTCAGGACAAAGCTGACCTCGGTGTCATACTTCCCGGCAAGTTTGAGCGGATAATGAATCGGTAGATGGACGATGATGCCATTGTTGCTGTCGATCTTGATTCCGGCGGCTGCCTCCAGATCCTTCTGCGGCTTGAGCCAGTCGTTGTAGAACTCCGTTCCGGCAAACATCCGCGACGGCGAATCCTGCTCGGTGGCGCTCACCCGCCCCGCCGGCGCTTTCGTCCAGTGCTCATTCCACGGGTTGATGAATGCGTAGTGGCGCAGATACGAACCCAGGTACAATTGATCGATATTGGAGGCCACGAGGAAATTGACGTTGCGAACGGAGAGGTCATTGGCATGGATTGACGCCATTGATCCCGGAAACGCCCCTGCAATCTCGTCGCAGACAGTCTGCCACGGAAGCAACCCAGCCGCCGCTTCGTCGATCAACTCGCCCAGATGACTTGCTTTGTCGGCTAGGTCCTGTGTCTGGAACTTGCGACTGTGCATAGTGCGTCCCTCGCGCACAGGATATCAGGCAGGCGCCGAAAACATAACCGCTCATCAGCACGCTTTAAAAAAACAACGCCCGCCGGGGGAGGAGATCCGGCGGGCGTCGTATGTGCGACCGATCCCAGGGAGGAGGAGAGGGACCGGTCCTATTCGCTCAGGCCTGGGAGGAGGATGGCCGGAGCGAAATTTATCTGTCTGATATTTAGAGTGGGACAGACCACTTTCAAGAGGCAGCTCCCGCCGCGGGAGGAGGTGCGGCGGGAGCCGTTATGTCCAGCTGATCCATCGGGAGGAGGTGAGGATCAACTGTATTCGCGCCGGCCTGGGAGGAGGATGGCCGAAGCGAAATTCTGCTAGATAGACCGGCGGGCTACCGCTTTGATCTCGCCGCGATTGATGCCGAGGTCGGCCAGTTCACGGTTTGACAAAACGGACAGTTCGTTGATGGTCTTCCGATACATCCGCCAGTTCTTGTAGTTCTCGATCAGGTTCATTTCTCTAACTCAACTCGTCTGCTTGTCGTCGCGGGTCTCGCGCCGCACCTAGATGGCCTTGCGGGCCACCGCGTGGATGTCGCCCCGGGCCATGCCGAGATCGGCCAGCTCACGGTTGGACAGGGTATTCAGTTCAGCTACGGTTTCGCGGTAGCGGCGCCAGTTACGGTAATTCCGGATCAGGTTCATTCTCTTCTTCCTTTGACGCAGCCTTCGATACCGCGCCTTCTTTCAATCGTTTTGAACAACCGGAAGATATGCTCTGCAAAGCACGATTGGTAGAGCCGATGTCGCATGGCAGCATTGCGTTTTGTGCAATGCAAAATTAATTGCCGTTCACAGCTAAGGCTGAAACGTGGCAGAGCTTTGATTCTGTTGACTTAAGGACACTTCGTTGTGACCTGCTGGCGCGCTCCCAAACCGCTTTCAATTTACGCAGCGTAAACCGATTTAGATGGTCGACATGCCGCTGCATCTGGCCAAATGACCTGGACAATCGTCCAGCAAGGCTATTTCCGGCCGAAACTGAGCCGACGGCAGGGGCGACCCCGGGTGTCACGCGGAAATGTTGCCAAGTGCAATCAGCAGTGCTAGTAATTGAACATTGTTCACATCGGGGTTGGCATGTCCAGATATGCGAATGCTGTAAAAGTCGACATCCAGCGCTGGATCGGCAGAGGCCTTATCGATCAGGCCACCGGAGACAGGCTGGCCGACGACATCGATGCCAACGCCGCAGGCGGCCTGTCCTTTGGCAACGTACTGGCGATCATGGCAGCACTGCTGGTTGGCGCTGCAATCCTTCTGTTCATTGCGGCGAACTGGGAAGCCATTCCGCGTATCGGGCGTGTTGCTGCGCTGTTTGCCGTTCTTTTTGCCAGCTTTACCGGCGGCGCTTTGCTCAAGGCTCAGGGGCGAGAGGGTTTTGGCGAAGCGCTGTATCTGCTTGGCTGCGTAACCTTTGGCGGCGCAATCGCGCTTGTGGGCCAGATGTACCACCTGGTAGGGGACGAGCGTCTGGCTGTGCTCGTCTGGTGCATTCTCGGCGCGTTGATACCGGCAGCGGCATTGCGATCACACGTATTGACCAACGCTGCCGTGGTGCTGGCCGTTGTCTGGCTTGTTCTCGGCCTGGACTTCAACGTCAATCCGGGCGGGCCCGACTGGCGTTACCTCGGCCTGGGCGGGATGATCTGGATCGTTTCGCTGTGGACCGGCAGCACAGTGGCGCGGCATTTGTTGCTGCTGTCACTTGTGTTGTTCGGATTTCTGGCCGGACTTGAAGGCGACTGGTTTAGCAACGACAACCGGATGGTTGTTGCCGGCACCGCGATGGCCATCATTTCTGCAATCATATTCATCGCTGCCTGGCTGGCACCCGATCAGGTCGAGCGCTTTGCAAAGCTCGGTGGACCGTATCCTGTCCATCCGATGATCGGCTTCCTGGTTGGCATCGGCATGATCCAGTCGCAAATCGCCGAAGATTTCGGCCCGATGCTGGTTACCAGCCTTGTTGCCTTTGCTGCGATCGTTGCCGCATTGCTGATGCGTGGACGTCAAAGTCGCCTGATGCGCTGGCTTTGCTACATCGCCTTCATCATTGAACTCTTCACTGTTTACGTCATCACGCTTGGTACGATGATCGACACCTCTATCCTGTTCCTGCTGTCCGGTGTCGCGCTGGCAGCCGTCGCCTGGTTCATCACACGTGTAGAGAAGCGTATGGCTCAGCCGGGAGCATCAGCATGAGAAGCACGCGCACAATCCTCATTGCTGCACTGGTCGCACTTTCGCAGATCGGGTTTCTTGGCTGGTCGATCATGAGCCGCGCTGCTGTGCTGCGCGACGGCAAGGAGATCCTCCTCAAGGTAGAGCCCGTTGACCCGCGCGATCTTCTGCGTGGGGATTATGTTCGCCTCGGCTATGAGGCGAGCCGCATTCCGACCAGCCTGCTGGCCGGCGACAAGCCACTGGACGCGACGTCGCGCACATTCTGGGTGCGGCTGCAAAAACAGCCCGACGGCTACTGGACACCGATCGCGGCGCGTCGTGATGCGCCGCCGTCCGAAGCTGCAACCGCGGAACAGGTCGACGTCAGAGCCAGATATCCGGATTGGATGGCAGAGCCCGAATCGGCAGGTCCGGAAGTCCGGGTCGATTACGGCATCGAGCGCTACTACGTGCCGGAGGGCGAAGGGCTGGAAATCGAACAGGGCATCGGCGTGCGCCCGTTCGGCATTCTGGCTGCTGTTGCCCCGGACGGCACGATCCAGATCAAGGCGCTGATGGATGGTGACAGGAAGCTCTACGAAGAGCCGCCGTACTGAAAGGTATCGTGTACCTGGGCAACCGCAGGCAATGGCCAACGAACTGGTGCGGATGAAGGGACTCGAACCCCCACGCCTTGCGGCACCGGAACCTAAATCCGGGGCGTCTACCAGTTCCGCCACATCCGCCTGTTCCAGGCAGCGCAATCCCACGCGATCCCGTATAAGTCAACCGCCACCGGAACTGGTCCGCTATTTGCAACCGAACCTGGAGTTGCCAGCCAATCAAGGCTGCACGCATCGAGGGTGTGCCAAAAATGAACAAGATCGTCGTGGTATTGCTGCTGGCAACTGCGCTGGGCGCAGGCGTCGCAGGTGGAGCATTCGCTGGTGTCAATCTTGTTGGCATGTTCTCAGGTCTCGCCGACAGGATCACGATCTGAGTCCCGAATCCAGTCGGGAAGTTTCTCCGCGCCCGGCGGAGTGATCCCGGGCTATGCATTGTCGCCAATTCCGGTTGAAATGCCCGGTTTCCTGTGACAAAAGGCCTGCCGAACGTGAGCGGGCCGGGAGAAATCCTGGGTCGAACGCTGTTTAGGCGAGGATTTCCAATAGCTTAGACGCGTTTGCTGGAATGGCTGGCGGATCGCCGGTCGCAGTTTTTTGCTGCGACGGCGATTTCTGAGGCCTTGCTGGCGCCAGCCGGTCACCAAAATTCCATCGAATTGCTGCGGCAAACATCGCCAACGCGGCGGGTCGCAAACAAAAGGTCTTGAACAATGCAGGTCACCGAAACCCTGAATTCCGGTCTGAAGCGCGCAATCAAAATTGTTGTGCCGGCCAAGGATATGGAAGAGCGCCTCGCCAGGCGCCTTGATGACGCCCGGGGCAAGGTTCGCATCAACGGTTTCCGTCCGGGCAAGGTGCCGACGCTGCATTTGAAGAAGATGTACGGCAAGTCGTTCATGGCCGAGGTCGTGAATGAGATCCTCAACAATTCCACCCGGGATATCCTGGCCGAGCGCGGCGAGAAGGCCGCCACCCAGCCCGAGGTCACCATGACCGAGGACGAGAAGGAAGCTGAAAAGGTTCTGGCCGGAAACGCGGATTTCGAGTTCCAGCTGAACTATGAGGTGATCCCGGCAATCGAGATCAAGGATTTCTCCAGCATCAAGGTGACCCGCCCGGTCTATGATGTGCCGGCTGACGAGGTCGAGGAGCAGGTCAGGCGCGTGCTCGAATCGACCCGTAGCTACGAGGCCAAGGAAGGTAAGGCCGCAGACGGCGACCGTGTCACCATCGACTACCTCGGCAAGCTCGGCGACACGCCGTTTGATGGCGGTGCCGGCACCGATCAGCCGCTGGTGCTGGGCTCGAAGGAGTTCATTCCGG
>CAYZQP010000085.1:10256-12572 GCA_964480545.1 uncultured Mesorhizobium sp.
CTCAAGGCAGGCGATTCCAAAACGATCACCGTGACTTTCCCCGAGAACTATTCCGCGCCGCATCTGGCCGGCAAGGAAGCCAATTTCGATATCACCGTGAAGGGCGTTGAAAAGCCCGGCAAACTGGAAGTCACCGACGAGACAGCCCAGGCGCTTGGCCTCGAGTCGCTCGAGAAGCTGCGTGAAATCGTGAAGGGCCAGCTGGAGAGCCAGTTCGGCACGTTCACGCGCCAGAAGGTGAAGCGCCAGCTGCTGGACCAGCTGGACGAGGCCTACAAGTTCGAGGCACCCTCGACGCTGGTCGACGCCGAGTTCAACAATATCTGGCAGACCGCGAACCGCGAACTCGAGCTGGCCGGCCGCACCTTTGCCGACGAGGAGACCACTGAGGAAGAAGCGCGCGCCGAGTATCTGAAGCTTGCCGAGCGTCGCGTTCGTCTTGGCCTGGTTCTCGCAGAAATTGGCGAGAAGGCCGGCGTTCAGGTTTCCGACGACGAGTTGCAGCGCGCGCTGTTCGATCTGGTACGCCGCTATCCGGGCGAGCAGCAGCAGCAGGTCTTCGAGATGTATCGCTCGAATCCGAATGCGCTCGGCACCCTGCGCGCGCCGATCTTCGAGGAGAAGGTTGTCGACGACCTGCTGGCCAAGATTTCGGTCACCGACAAGTCGGTCTCGAAGGAAGAGCTGACCTCGGATGACGAGGACGAGGCGGAAGCCAAGCCGGCGAAGAAGGCTGCCGCGCCAAAGAAGGCCAAGGCCGAGAAGGCAGACGACGCTGCCGCAGACGCCGAGCCAAAGAAGAAGGCTGCGCCGAAGAAGAAGGCCGACAAGGCCGAGTAGTCGCAGCCGGAGCCGAATTTAGAAAGCCGCCCACTGTGGCGGCTTTCCTGTTTCAGAGGTGACGACGATGCAGAACCTCATCCTCGTAATGATTGGCGGTGGCATCGGCGCGGGGCTGAGGCATCTGGTCAATGGCGCGTCGCTCAGGCTGCTCGGCCCGAATTTCCCTTGGGGCACGATGGCAATCAATATCGTGGGCTCGTTGGTTATGGGACTGGTTGTCGGCTTGCTGGCGAGGCGGGCAGGGGACACATCCGCCGTCCGCCTCTTCATTGCCACCGGCATCCTTGGCGGGTTCACAACCTTTTCGGCATTCTCGCTGGACTTTGCCACGCTCTGGGAGCGGGGCGCTACCGGTCAGGCTGCAGGCTATGTGCTTGCCAGTGTGATCGGCTCTCTGGTCGCAGCGTTTGTCGGCCTTTGGCTCGTGCGCAGCATCTAGTTTGCTGCTATCAGCCCACCTGAACGGATTAGAATAATGGCAGGCGTCGAACAGATAACCGTCGGCAAGGACGAGCAGGACATGCGGCTGGACCGGTGGTTCAAGACGCATTTCCCTGGCCTCGGTTTTGTTCAGCTGCAAAAGCTGCTGCGATCTGGCCAGATCCGCGTCGATGGCGGCCGCGCCAAGACCGACACGCGTGTGCAGCCCGGGCAGGTGGTGCGCATCCCGCCGATCGGCGTCGACAAAAAGGGTGGCGACGGCAACATGACCGCGCACTCGATCCGCAATGACGGCGATGGAGACGCCCTGCGCCGCATGCTGCTGCACGAGGACGACAAGGTGTTCGTGTTCAACAAGCCATCAGGGCTGGCTGTGCAGGGCGGTTCGGGTGTGACCCGCCATATCGATGACATGCTGGAGGCGTTGCGCAACAAGAAGGGCGAAAAGCCGCGCCTTGTGCATCGGCTCGACCGCGACACGTCGGGCGTGCTGGTCGTGGCACGCACGCGCCTGGCGGCGATGCGGCTGGCTGAATCCTTCAAACACCGCGAGACGAAGAAGACATACTGGTCGCTGGTGAAAGGCGTGCCGAAGAAGCGCGAGGACAAGATTTCGACCTGGCTGGTGAAGGAACAGACACCGGATGGCGACAAGATGCGCGTCGCCAAGCATGGCGAGGACGGTGCTGACCATGCCGTGACGTTCTACCGCGTCGTCGAGCAGGCGGGGCAAACACTGTCATGGCTCGAGATGGAGCCATACACCGGCCGCACACATCAGTTGCGTGTGCATGCCGCCCATCTCGGCAATCCGATCATCGGCGACCCCAAATATTTCGAGGCGGACACCAACTGGGAGTTTCCCGGCGGCATCCAGAACCGTCTGCATCTGCATGCCCGGCGCATTGTTATCCCGCACCCTGACAAGGGTGTGATCGACATCACCGCGCCGATGGCACCCCATATGCGCCAGAGCTGGAACCTGCTCGGCTTCGACGAGGCCAGTGCCGGGGAGGAGGGGTGAGCGCCCCG
>CAYZQP010000085.1:12582-13810 GCA_964480545.1 uncultured Mesorhizobium sp.
GGGGGCTGAACGGCGTCGCCTCCAAGATCGCGAACCAGGGTTTTAACCCGATCCTGGTGTCGTTCCTTCGTTCGGCGATTGCGGCGGTGCTGGTCTATGGCTGGTGCGTGCTGCGCAATATCCCCGTCTTCAACCGCGATGGCACACTCTGGCCGGGCGTGCTGACGGGCGTACTGTTTGGACTCGAGTTCATCTGCATCTTCCTCGCCTTCGACTACACCACGGCCGGTCGCGGTTCACTCCTGACCAATGCAATGCCGTTCTGGGTTCTGATCGGTGCGCATTTTCTGCTCGGCGAACGGATTACCAGGCAAAAGGTTCTCGGTCTGGCACTGGCCTTTGCCGGAGTTTACCTGATCTTCTCTGATCGTCTCAGCGCACCAGGCCCGGACGCGTGGATCGGCGATCTCCTTGCCCTGGTTGGCGGCCTGCTCTGGGCAGGAACCTCGCTGGTGATCAAGGGCTCGCGGCTTAACTCTTCGGGTGCCGAGAAGATTTTGCTTTATCAGCTGGTTGTTGGCGCTCTTGTCACCTTGCCGCTGCTGCCGTTTGTTGACCCGCTGGTGCGCCAGCCAGACGCGCTCAGCATCGCCTCGGTGGCGTTCCAGGCAACCTTTATTGTCGCCTTCACCTACGTACTCTGGTTCTGGCTGATGCGGCGATATCCCGCGTCAGGGCTCGCCAGCTTTGCCTTCCTGACACCCGCATTCGCCGTATTGATGGGTGCGCTGATCCTGGACGAGCCGCTGACATGGAAGATTGGCGCAGCACTGCTGCTGATCGCGATTGGGCTGACCGTGGTGAACCGTCCGGCGAAGACACCACCTGCGACCTGAGGAAACGAGATGCGTGACCTTTTGACAGACATCGAACAAGACCTGCTGCTGTCGGATGAAGACCCGAACCGCCGCGCAAAACGGCTCGATCTGCCGAAGCGCTTCTACAAGGAGGTCACCGTTGTGCCGGTGGAGGCCGACGATGAGGTGCTGTTCGATATTCACCTTGATGGCCGCCCGGTTCGCACGCCGGGCCGTGCGCATGTACGTTTACCGGTGCGGCGTCTGGCCCAGATGGTGGCGGATGAGTATGCCGCGCAGGAGGGCTTTATCGACCCGATGAGCATGCCGGTGACGCGCATCATCAACACGGCAATTGATGGTGTGTTGCGCGACCCTGAGCCGGTCTTTGAGGATGTGCTGAAATTCGCCGGTTCGGACCTGTTGTCTTA
>CAYZQP010000086.1:0-4648 GCA_964480545.1 uncultured Mesorhizobium sp.
TGGCGACGCAGATGCTGGAATCGATGATTACCGCTCCGGTGCCGACCCGCGCCGAGGTTTCCGACGTGTCCATCGCGGTGTTCGAGGGCGCTGACGCGATCATGCTTTCGGCAGAATCTGCGGCCGGGCAATATCCGGTCGAGGCGGTGGCGATGATGAACCGCATCGCCGAGAAGGTGGAGCAGGATCCGACCTATCCGGGCATTATCAACGCCCAGCGCAGCGAGCCGGAAGCTACCGGCCCGGATGCGATTTCGCTGGCGGCGCGCGAGATCGCCGAGACGTTGAAGCTGTCGGCGATTGTGACCTACACGGCATCCGGCACAACAGGCATTCGGGCAGCGCGTGAACGACCAAGCGTTCCGATCATTGCGCTGTCGCCGATCCTGGCTACCGCGCGGCGGCTGTCGCTTCTGTGGGGGACGCATTGCGTCGTGTCACCGGATGCCGACGACCTGGACGACATGGTCGATCGTGCCTGTCTGATCTCCAGGGAGGAAGGGTTTGCGGCCCCCGGCGACCGGGTCATCATTACTGCTGGCGTGCCGCTGCGTACGCCCGGTGCAACCAACATGCTGCGCATCGCCTACGTCAAGGAATAGGCGGCGCGGCGATGGCTCATGAAGCGCATGCCTTGCCCATCGCCGAGTTTCGCAGCCTGCTTGAGCCAGCGCTTGCCGCCCATGGTTTCACGCACGACGGCAAGGGCCGGTTTACCGCAAGGGACGCCGGAACGGCGCGCCATATTGTGGTGACGCGTCATGCGGGTCTGTCGCGCTTCTCGAACTTCCGGGTGGATTTCGAGGTTGAGATACTCGATGGCGAAAGGATACTGCGCAAGCGGCGGCTTGAGGGCGATCAAATCCTGCCGGCTGGCAGGACGAGCGCGCGCGACTGGGGAACGATGCGCCCGGGCATATGGGAGGTTCGCAATGCAGGCGAGGTGCCCAGGGTGGTCGGGAACATGATGCGCTTTGTCGAGGATTACGGCCTGGTGTTCCTCAACGCCGGAACGATCTGAGAAATCAGCCATTCCTGGCAAATGCGGCGCGGGCAGCCTCCAGGATCTCCGCCGAGAGAACCTCGTTGCCGACGGCGCGCGAGAGCATCAAGGCGCCGACCATGGCCGAGAAGGCCACCAATGCGCTCTGGCGACGGGCTTCCGGCGTCTCTTCCGGCATTGTGTCGGCCAGTATATCCACCAGCGCCTCGACGCCCTTGCCATAGGTCTGGCGGATCGCTTCCCCCTGACGCGCCGTGTCGCTGGCCAGCGCGGCAACCGGGCAGCCGATGCCGCGCGCGTCACGATGTTCACTGGACAGGTAGAAGTCGACCAGCGCTGACATGGGTGCCTCGGGGTTCCGGGCTACGCGCCTGTTCCAGCGCCCGACGCTGGCCTCCAGCGCAACTTCGAGCGCCTCGGCGACCAAGGCTTCCCTGGACTGGAACTGACCGTAAAAACCACCGTGGGTGAGGCCGGCAGCTTTCATCAGGTCGGCAACGCCGATTCCATCATAGCCGCGCTCACGAAACAGCTGGCCGGCTGTGTCCACCACTCTCTTGCGGTTGTCCGCAGCCTGCGCCCGGCTCACTCGCATTAGATTGCATCCGTCATAAAAGCTGATTTGACAGATTATATGACATGCGTCATAAAACTCAATTAGATGACGGATGAAATTTAAAATCCTCCCGGAGGATGGGCGTGAAACTGCACGCGAGCGCTGGTTCGGGTGGCAAGGCGGAGCCGCTGAATGTCAGCAGATTACTGCCCCGAAGCCCGGCCAGGCCCTCACGGCGTAAAGTTGAAGGCGGGAGTCATTGCCATGTCACACAAACGCGCTAGACTGCGGGTTGTTGGGGAACCAACTTACAGTTCTGGCGTTTGTGCGTATGGGAGGCGTTCATGCTGGAAGACAGGCTACGCGCGTTTGAGGGAGCCGATCAGGCCGATCTTTTCGGGCCGGCCAGCCCCGGCATCTTCCAGCGCACCTGGGCAGCCATCCGCCGCTGGTGGATGGGCTGACAGGCCCGCTACCGGACGGCCCGGGCTGGCCGGTGCCGCAATCCGGGCTGACCGCGTCATGCGGCCAGCGTTTTCGACTTCACCCCATGGAATCGATCTTGCGCTGCATCGCGGCGATCTGATCCTTGAGCTCCTTCAGATCTTCTGCCTTGGCGGCGGTCTTCGCCGGGGCCGGCTCCTCGCTGCGCTGACCGCCCATCGGGAAGGGCGTGAACATGCGCATGGCGTTCTGGAACATCTCCATATTTCGCCGGGTCTGCTCCTCGATCGCCTTTATGGGCGAGGACGACATTTTCATCATGTCCATCGGATTGCTGGCGAGCGCTGTCTTGATCTGCTCGCGAAACCGCTCCTGCTCCTTGGCGAAGGCCTGCATCGACTGCTCGAGAAAAGATGGGACAACCATCTGCATCTGGTCGCCATAGAAGGCGATCAACTGGCGCAGGAAGGGGATCGGCAACATGTTCTGGCCGTCCTTGTTCTCCAGCTCAAAGATGATCTGGGTCAGCACCGGGTGCGTGATGTCCTCGCCGGACTTGGCGTCCTGGACGACGAACTGCTCGTCGCGCTTGACCATCTCGGCGAGGTCCTCAAGCGTGACGTAGGTGCTGGTGCCCGTATTGTAGAGCCGCCGGTTGGCGTATTTCTTGATGGTTACCGGCTCGTCTTTTGCGGCCATGCTGCTCTCCCGATTGCGCGCACAACTGCTGTTGCGGTGCAAAAATTTCCTCTGAGGCAACACTATCCGGAAAAACGTGTGGAATCCAAGCACTTTGTGCAGTGCGAAACCTCTACGAATGCAAGCGTCTGCTTACCAAGGCCGCATTGCACAAAAAGCCTGGCTCCGTTGCGGAAATGGAATTTGACTTGGAACCGGCAACGCGCAAAAACCTAGGCTAACCTACAGGAAGCCGGCTCTGGCCTGCTCTCCACCAAAAGAAGACCTAGCTCCCGGAGGAAATCGAGCATGTCCGCACAGTCTATTGTTGTTGCCAGCGCCGCGCGTACGCCGGTCGGCTCGTTTAACGGTGCCTTCGGCAATACGCCGGCGCATGATCTCGGCTCGGTTGTTATCAAGGAAGTGCTGACCCGCGCCGGTGTGAAGCCGGAAGAGGTTGATGAGGTGATTTTTGGCCAGATCCTGACGGCCGGCGCCGGTCAGAACCCGGCGCGTATCGCTGCCCGCAACGCTGGCATCCCCGATGAAGCCACCGCCTGGGGCCTGAACCAACTCTGCGGCTCGGGCCTGCGCACCATCGCGGTTGGCCTGCAGCAGATCGCCAATGGCGATGCCGACATTATTGTTGCCGGCGGACAGGAGTCGATGTCGATGGCGCCGCACGTGCAGCATCTGCGCGGCGGCGTGAAGATGGGCGACTTCAAGATGGTCGACTCGATGATCAAGGACGGCCTGACCGACGCTTTCTTCGGCTACCACATGGGCAACACCGCCGAGAACGTTGCCCGCAAGTGGCAGATCACCCGTGAGGAGCAGGATGCTTTCGCACTGGCTTCGCAAAACAAGGCCGAGGCTGCGCAGAAGGCCGGCAAGTTCAAGGACGAGATCGTCCCGGTCACGCTGAAGACACGCAAGGGCGATGTCGTGGTGTCCGATGACGAGTACATTCGTCACGGCGCGACGCTGGAGAGCATGCAGAAGCTGAAGCCGGCTTTCGACAAGGAAGGCTCGGTCACCGCGGCGAACGCATCCGGCATCAATGATGGCGCTGCTGCCGTGCTGCTCATGACAGAAGCTGAAGCCAAGAAGCGTGGCATCAAGCCGCTCGCGCGCATCGTTTCCTGGGCAACTGCCGGCGTTGATCCGCAGATCATGGGCACTGGCCCGATCCCGGCCTCCAAGAAGGCGCTGAAGAAGGCTGGCTGGACGGTCAAGGATCTCGACCTGGTCGAGGCTAACGAAGCGTTTGCCGCCCAGGCCATCGCGGTCAACAAGGACATGGGCTGGGATCCCGAGATCGTCAACGTCAATGGCGGCGCGATTGCCATCGGCCACCCGGTTGGTGCATCGGGCGCCCGCGTGTTCAACACGCTGGTGTTCGAGATGAAGCGCCGCGGTGCCAGGAAGGGCCTTGCCACGCTGTGCATCGGCGGCGGCATGGGCGTTGCCATGTGCGTTGAGGCGATCGACTGACGTCTCGCAGAATGGTGAATAGTGAATGGTGAATGGCGAGAGACGCTGCGCCATTCATTGTTGACCATTCACCATTTTTCCATTCACCATTCACGCTAGAGTTTTCTGTTCCTGGGAGGGGATATCCATGTCACGAGTAGCAATTGTCACCGGCGGGTCGCGCGGTATCGGTGCGGCGATTTCCATCGCGCTGAAGAATGCCGGGTACAAGGTTGCCGCCAATTACGCCGGCAATGACGAGGCCGCGGCCGCGTTCACGAAGGAAACCGGCATCCCCACCTACAAGTGGTCGGTCGCTGACTACGAGGCCTGCGCCGCCGGCATCAAGCAGGTTGAGGCCGATCTTGGCCCCGTCGATGTGCTGGTGAACAATGCGGGCATCACCCGCGACGCGATGTTCCACAAGATGACCCCGCAGCAGTGGAAAGAGGTGATCGACACCAACCTGTCGGGTGTCTTCAACATGAGCCACC
>CAYZQP010000086.1:4658-13781 GCA_964480545.1 uncultured Mesorhizobium sp.
CCTCGATCAACGGCCAGAAGGGTCAGGCCGGTCAGGCCAACTACTCGGCCGCCAAGGCTGGTGACATCGGCATCACCAAGGCGCTGGCGCAGGAAGGCGCGCGTGCCGGCATCACCGTCAATGTCATCGCGCCCGGCTATATCGGCACGGAGATGGTTCGCGCCATCGACGAGAAGGTGCTGAACGAACGTATCATCCCGCAGATACCGGTTGGCCGTCTCGGCGAACCGGAGGAGATCGCGCGCTGCGTGGTCTTCCTTGCATCCGATGACGCCGGCTTCATCACGGGGTCGACCATCTCGGCCAATGGCGGGCAGTATTTCAGCTGACGTCGTGTTGGCAGCGAAATAGGGGAGGGTGCCTGGTGTCTCCGCCAGGCGCCCTCTTTTGTTTTGGCGGCGCTGGTGCCAGGCTGTTGTGATGAAGCCGGATTTCTTCATTCGTCTGCGCAATGGCGAGAGCTTTGACAGCAAAGCTGAATATGCAGCCGCATGCGGCTACAGCCTGTCCTATGTGTTGAAGCTCAGACGCAGCGGCCTGGGTTGGGACGCCATCTGGAACCGCAAGCGCAATGGCACGCCCGCGCAGAAAGCAAAACAGAAGCGCAAGATGCGGCGTATGGCCAGAGGCATGTCGCTTTTCGAGCCGGTTGAAGAATGAGCAAGGCGCAAGGCCGGCATTCGCCTGCGGCTTTGATGCACGTCCAATACCCCCACAGCGCCATTGATTTTTGTAACTGATCGGCTATGCCGGATATGTGCGGGACGACCCGCGCCATAGATGACTATTCCGGGACGGCCCGGCCCAATCAGGAGGGCCGGAATGGCAGGTCCCATAGAACAGTTTGCGATCAAGCCACTCGTTAGCCTTGGCGAGCTCGGCGGCTATGAAATAGCCTTTACAAATTCATCCGCCTATATGGTCCTGACTGCAGGCCTGGCTGGCGTGTTTCTGCTGCTCGGAACGCGTACCCGTGCTTTGGTCCCCGGCAGGTGGCAGTCGTCCGTCGAGTTCATTTTCGAGTTCGTGGCAAAGACCTTGCGTGAGAATGCGGGCGAACAGGGTATGCGGTTCTTCCCGCTGGTATTCAGCCTGTTCATGTTCATCCTGTTCGCGAACCTCATAGGCATGTTCCCCTACGCCTTCACAGTGACCAGTCATATCGTGGTGACGTTCGCACTGGCGATGCTGGTCTTTCTTACTGTCACCCTCTACGGGCTATGGCGCAACGGACTTCGGTTCTTCCGCCTGTTCCTGCCCTCGGGCGTCCCGATGGTGCTTGCGCCGATCATCGTACCGATCGAGATGGTGTCCTATATCTCCCGGCCTGTCAGCCACTCCGTCCGTCTGTTCGCGGTTATGCTGGCAGGACACATCACCCTGAAGGTGTTTGCCGGGTTCGTCGCCAGTCTGGCTGGGTTCGGGGCAGCAGGCATCGTGGCGTCCGCGTTGCCTCTGGTGATGACGGTAGCGCTCACTGGGCTCGAACTCCTGATGTCCGTCATACAAGCCTACATTTTCACCATGCTGACCTGTATGTATCTGAACGACGCTCTGCACCCGGGGCATTAGTTGCCGCCGGATTGCTGGAGATCGATCCGGGCGTTTTTATCAATCAGTTTGCATCTGGCTGGTCTCCGGAGTGGTCGGCTATATCCCGGCCAACAACAACCGCAACGGCCGGGACAGTCACAACAAGAAAACCCGATGCAAATCGGGTTTTCTCCAACTATTTTCCAGATTTTCCGCTGTTATGATCCAATAGCTACATTTCGAGCGATCAGTTCAAATCCGTCTGAAGGATTTTATGGCATTGACGTGTCCTATGTGGACACCCATGCGCAACTATCTGACCTTGTTGTTTGCCGTGACGGCCTGGATTGTGCTGATCTATGGCGTGGTGACCGCCTACGTGTTGTGGCGCGGCGTCGGCATAGACTTCAAGGGCGTTGCGGCCAGTCCGAGCTTCTGGGTGTGCATCGGCTTCAATCTGCTGATCATGCCGTTTGCTTTCGAACATTTCGAGCGGCCACTTTATGGCCTCGCCGGCCGGCTCGTCTCCGGCTTCAAGATGCGCCACGGCGTTGCCTTCGCGCTGTTCTTCATCATCGCCGGCTGCGTGTTCTTCCTGCCGCTGGCGCTGTTTCGCTACGAGCTGTGGATTCCGCTGGCGGTCATCGGCATTGCCGGCACGAGCGGCTTTGTTGCCGGCTGGCTGCGCGGGCTGCTGATCTCGACAATGACGGGCGGCGGGGGAGAATGGTCCCCGCCAACACCGGCCTGATCGCAAAAAAGCGCGCGATTGAAATCGCGCGCTACTGTCTGCAATACGATCTTCTGCCGGCGGCCGGGTAGACGACTTATCCGGCGTCTTCCTCGGCCTCGACGTCGACCTTGCCCTTGAGTGCGGACAGCTTTGCGAACACCGCGTTGGCGTCGAGTTCCTCGTCATCCTTGTTCGACTGCGGTGCAGCCTCTTCCGGCGTCAGGCGCTCGGTCATCGAGGCCGGCAACAGCGTGTCACCGGTCGGCGCGGCCGCCGGCTTGTTGGCGGAGGCGCGCTGCACCTCAAGGTCAAGGTCGATCTGCGAGCACAGGCCAAGCGTGACCGGGTCCATCGGGGTCAGGTTGGCAGCGTTCCAGTGCTTGCGATCACGGATCTGCTCGATGGTCGACTTGGTGGTGCCGACGAGGCGCGAGATTGCAGCGTCCTTGAGCTCGGGGTGGTTGCGCACCAGCCAGAGGATTGCGTTCGGACGGTCCTGACGCTTGGACAGCGGCGTGTAGCGCGCGCCCTTGCGCTTGGCTTCCGGCACGCGAACCTTGGGATCGGACAGCTTGAGCTTGTGGTTGGCGTCGCCTTCGCCCTTCTTGATCTCCTCGCGCGACAACTGGCCGGTCATGATCGGGTCCATGCCCTTGATGCCCTGTGCGGACTCGCCGTCAGCGATTGCCTTCACCTCGAGCGGATGCAGGCTGCAGAACTGCGCGATCTGCTCGAAGGACAGGGCGGTATTGTCAACCAGCCAGACGGCGGTCGCCTTGGGCATCAGAAGCGTATTGGCCATTTCAAAAGAATCCTCTTCGCTCGCCCGCGTCCCTGCGCGGGCGGTGGTTTCAGCCACCAGATTTTTTGGGAAATCGCGTCTGATATAGATGCAAAAATCGCCTGTTGCAACGAAAATGGGCAATCAGCCGGCGCTCTGCACATAGTCTTTTACAGTGCAGCGCCAACCAGTCGGCCGATCAGCGCTGTCACCGACATGGCAGCCGCGCCCCAGAAGGCAACGCGCAGGGCAGGTCGCCACGGGCTCGTTCCGCCAAGGTGAGCGCCAATAGCGCCAAGCGCGAACAGGCTGGCCAGGCAGCCTGCGGCGATGATCGGCGCGGCCTGCGCAGACGGTGAGAACGCTGCCAGCAGCACCGGTGCAGACGCACCTGCAACGAAGGCTGCACCCGAGGCAGCCGCCGCCTGCAACGGGCGCGCCGCGGCAACTCCTGTGATGCCGAGCTCGTCGCGCATATGCGCATCCAGCGCGTCCTTCTCGCTCAGGGCGACTGCGACCTCGCGCGCCAGATTGTCGCCAAGTCCGCGGTTCCGGTAGATCAGGGCCAGCTCCTGGAGCTCGCCTTCGGGGTCGGTTGCGAGTTCCTCGCGTTCGCGCGCCATATCGGCCTGTTCTGCGTCGGCCTGCGAGCTGACCGAGACATACTCGCCCGCAGCCATGGACAACGCGCCGGCAGTCATGCCGGCGATGCCGGTGAGCAAAATGGCGGAGGAGGCAGCGCCGGCGCTGGCGACGCCGAGCACCAGGCTTGAGGTTGAGATGATGCCGTCATTTGCGCCGAGAATTGCAGCGCGCAGCCAGCCAACGCGATTGGCGACGTGGTTTTCGGTATGGGCCATTTTACAAACTCATAGTTTAGAATTATTCTAAACTGTATAGATACGACCTGCGCGCATAGCTTTCAAGCCCGGCGCTGTCCGCATCCCGATCCCGTAGATCGAGGCGTCGCCATGCAACGTCGTTTCGTCAAGCTCAGTCCTTGAAGGACGATTCAGACCTGGCAATGTATGGAATGCGCATCCGAAGGAATGGCTTCTCGATCAATCTGTACGACAGGTAGGCGATCGGGAGAAACACGATGAACAGGACGACCGTGAACCCAAATGCCGCGCCGAAAGTCTTGATGTCTATTTCACCGCTTATCACGTGCGGCCTGATCAGGTTCTGGATTGCCGGGAAATGGAGCAGGTAGATCGAGTAGGAAAGTGTCCCGACAAGGACCAGTGATTGCCCGATAAGCCTCGGTAGAACGATCCCTGACCGGTCATAGGCCGAGATCAGATAACCAATCATCATGCCCTCGATTACAGGCGAAACAATCCAGATCGGGCTGCCCTTTGTGCCGTAGTATCCGCCCTGGATGTTGAACCAGTGCCAGTAGGCTATCAACGCGATACAGACCGCAATCGGCGGGAGAAGCGTTATCCGTCGTTCCCTTGTAAGTACAAAGGCTAATATCCCGCACAAAAACTGGTCCATCCTGCCGATGATCGTCCAGTACGAGACACGACGGATATCATCGCCATTCATATAGAGCGATGTACGCACATAGAGCATCGCTGCGATCAGCAGGATGAGCGCCTGGGGCCGTTTCCACGCGATCGGGAGAAGCAGAGGAAGGATCAGATAGAAGTGTAGTTCGACAGTGACTGACCACGCGACATTCGGCCAAGCCGGAAGAAGGAAGCCACGAAAGAATGACGACCATATCTGATACCCGGTTTGGCTGCCCTGCATCCAGGCCAGCCCATAATTCAGTGCCAGAGCAAACAGGAGCAGTGGAAGCAGCCGCAGGGCGCGATTGAACCAGAACGCGCGTACATTGATCGGCTGTCCATTGATGATTTTCGCAAACAGGTAGCCGCTGAGTACCATGAATATCCCAACTCCAATGTGACCCTCCTCGATCAAGGAGAGCAGGGGCATCCAGGGCACATGAGCTACAGGTACGGCCCCCCGAAGGTGGATTACGTGCCAACAGAATACAAGAAACACGGCTAATGCCCGGACATGATCCAGGCGCTCGTAGTATTTTCCTGTCGATGACCCGTTATGCATTCAACCTCGCTTGCAACGCTTGACCTGCCACCGGCTTTGCGGATGGGATGCGCCAGTCAGGAGCGATATCGGCGACTGCCGATTGCGCTGCGGGGACGAACTTCGCTAGTCTTCTACGCTCCATAACCCAGTGAGTAGTCGGGCACTGTGCCCGAATCAACAGGCGTACGATGCAGCGCCAGCAGCCAGCCAACGCATTCTCGGCGGCGTGGGGGATTCATGAGCGAGATTGATTTTGGGGGGCAGCGCGCATCGGATTTCGCGCATCGGCGCTTCTGGGCGCTGTTTCGCGAACGCCACCCGGCGGAGATTGCCCGCCGGGTGCGCAGCGGTCGCTGGTTCTGGCAACGCTGGTCGCAGCAGGCCGAACTGGTGGTGTCCATGTATGTCGCGCCGCAGCGCAGCCTGGTCGGCGTGTTCTACGGGCGCAACGAGAGGCTGGGAGCGACCGAAGCCAGATGGCGGCCCTATCAGTTGGGGATTGAGGCAGCGCTTGGCGGCATTCCCGAGGCGGAACGATGGTCGCCAGGGAGCCTTGGCCGCGTGCTGTACATCAATGTCTTTGCCGAACCGAACTGGCCGGAGATGGCGGACTGGATGGTGACAGAGGCGGATCGTTTCGAGCGGGCAGCAATCGAGGTGCTGAGGCGGTAGATCAAATTTGAGCGAATGCGTTTACGGGAAGTTTGCGCATCGCTGCCACCCTTGCGGGATGTCGTGAGGGGTGCCCGGCATGGTTGTTGAATTTCCGGGGCACGGGATGAATGAACGGCATGCAATTGCAGCACCCTTGCACAGCGCACTTTTCGGAGCGGCGCTCTTCGTTCTGTGCCTGATCGGTATCTGGACGCGGCCGGGCGCTGACATTGCCAGCTTCTGGCCGGCAAATGCCTTCATGCTCGGCATGCTGGTGCGCTATCCCGTGCTGGCAACACGGACATCCTGGCTGTTCTGCGGCCTCGCCTATATGCTCGCAGACCTGGTCACCGGTGCCGATATCGGCAAGACCATCATTCTCAACCTGGGCAATCTGCTTGCGGTTTTCGTTGGCTACCGGGTTCTGATGCTCAGCAGCGAAGAGCACAGGAGCCTGCAACAGCCAGCCTCGATTTTCTACCTGCTTCGCGCCGTCATGGCCGCGTCGCTGACAGCCGGCGCCCTGGGAATGGTGGCGGACCCGATCCTGTTTGGAGGAGATCCGTTGCGGGCGGCCGTGTTCTGGACGGTTACCGAACTTGTGAACTATGCCGCCTTCCTGCCGATGTTGCTGACAATTCCGGCACCAGCGAGGGCGACAGACCAGGCGTCGGGCCGGGTAAATCTGGTGCATCTGGCGCCGCTTGCAGCATTCGCGGCGTCGATTGTTGCCGGCAGTATCGTGGGTGGGCCGGGCGCGCTGGTGTTCCCGATACCTGCACTGTTGTGGTGTGCCGTCACCTACAGTCTGTTTGCGACGGCTATGCTCTCGTTCCTGTTTTCCGCGTGGACGCTGCTGACAATCTCCTCCGGGTACCTGCCTGTGGCCACAGGCCTGGATGATCGCAGCGTTCTGCTCTCCATCCGCTTCGGGGTTGCGCTGGTCGCGTTCATGCCGCTGGTCGTGGCGTGCGTTGTGGCGGCAAACCGGGCACTCGTGGAGCGTTTGACCTATCTGTCCAGCCACGACCGGATGACCGGGGTGATGAACCGCGCGGGCTTTATCGAAGAGGCCGAGGCTGCCGTCAAAAGGCGCAGAGCCGCCGAGGTCTCGATGATGATGCTCGACATCGATCACTTCAAATCCATCAATGACACCTATGGCCACGCTGCCGGTGACGAGGTTCTGATGGCGTTTGCTGATGTGCTGAAGCGGCATTTGCGCCGGTCCGATATTGTCGGGCGGGTTGGCGGTGAGGAGTTCGCCGTCCTGCTGGTCGATTATCCCCAGGCAAAGGCCGGCCTGGTGGCAGACCGCATCAACAAGGCCTTTGCAGATTCGCCTGTGCAGTTGCCGGATGGCCGCGTTGTGAACGCGACGGTGAGCATCGGCTTCACCAGGCCGATGTCAAATCCGATCATCGACCAGTTGCTCGCAACGGCAGACGAGGCGCTCTACAGCGCAAAGAATGCCGGACGAAACACCAATGTTCTCGCGGGGAGTCCCGCCTGATCTGACCTGCTCAGCGCTTGCGCTTGTTGCGCAAATTGCAAATCTCGGTGCGCTCGCGAATGCGCTTGCCCTGATAGACCGAGCCCGGTTTGAAGATGCGGCAGCCATACCAGGGTGGGCGCTTGTTCGTGGTTTCGATGCGCACGCCCTTGTAGCGGCGGTTGGAAAAATCATTGCCGCCGATGCGCACATTCTTGCCGAAGCGCACTTCGGCGTTTGCCACCGTTGGCACCACGGCCAGCGGTGCGGCAAGCGACAGCGCTATGGCGATAGTCACGATATGAAAGCTCTGGCTTATCATTTCGAGCGCACCACTTTTGTTCCAGCGAGACGATCATAGAGCGTATCGCGGCCCAGCGCGACTGCAACCAGATTGGCGATCAGCCACAGCCAGATCGGCAAGATTTCCAGGGGGCCAGCTTTGCTGCCGAGCCACAGGCTGACGAGCAGCGGGATGAAGCAACAGAGTTTGACCAACTCACGCAGCGCGCAGCGGAAAAGGCTGATCGCCTTCCCGCGATGTTCGATGCGCAAGCCGGCAAGTCGTTTGCCAAATGTCGAGCCGAACATCGAAGCCGCAACGATGAGGTAAGCCACGAAGAGTGGGTATTCGAGTTGATTGAGATCCAGCGCGTCAACGCGCTTGCCTTGCGCATCGATGAGAAACCACTGTCGGATATCGGCATCATTTTTGATGGAGACCGACCTATGCGCAGTGAAGCCCAGCACATCCGATGCACATAACTGCGCTTTGTCACCGGGGCTGCTTGTGGTGTGCCAGTCCGGGTCGATCTCAACCGGGGTGCAATCGCCGGTCAGGCCCGAGCCCTGTATCGTGCCACCGCTCACCGCAAACAGGGCCGAGCAGAGGACAGCGAAGAGAGCGGCAATCAGCGCGCAGTCGATGACAAACGCAAGCACGCGCCGAAGGAAAGTCGCTTCCTGCGGCCTGCTGGCATCTGCAATGCAGGGACGATCCTCAGCTAACGTGACACTCATGTGCGGACTCGAATTGTATCGCCCGCACAGTCACATCATCACATTGAGATAGCATGAAATCCGATTGTAGAATTTGTCATGCATCTGGTGTGCAGAAGCTGACAACCCCGATCAAGCAGCGCTGAGCTTGGCCAGCGTTGCCTCGTCAACCTCGAAATTCGCATAGACGTTCTGCACGTCGTCATCGTCCTCGAGCACCGAAACCAGCTTCATCAGCGACTGCGCGCGCTCTTCATCGACCGGCACGTTGTTCTGCGGCTTCCAGATGATCTTCACGCTTTCGGCCTCGCCGAGCACGCCTTCGAGTGCCTTGGAAACATCGTTGAGCCCCTCGAAGCTGCAATAGACGGTGTGGCCTTCCTCGTCGGAAACGATGTCATCTGCGCCGGCCTCGATGGCTGCTTCCATGACCTTGTCGGCCGAGCCGGCCGCGGCCGGGTAATAGATCTCGCCGACGCGATCCCACATGAAGGACACCGCACCGGTTTCGCCCAGTGCACCGCCAGCCTTGGTGAAGGCGGCACGCACGTTGGATGCCGTGCGGTTGCGGTTGTCGGTCAGCGCCTCGACGATGACGGCAACGCCGCCCGGGCCGTAACCTTCGTAGCGCACTTCATCATAGTTCTCGGTGTCGCCGCCGGCTGCCTTGTTGATGGCGCGCTGGATGTTGTCCTTCGGCATCGACTCGGCCTTGGCGTTCTGGATCGCCAGACGCAGGCGCGGGTTCATGGCGGGGTCAGGCATTCCCTGCTTGGCAGCAACGGTGATTTCGCGCCCGAGCTTGGAGAAAACCTTGGCGCGCACCGCGTCCTGCTTGCCCTTGCGGTGCATGATATTCTTGAACTGACT
>CAYZQP010000087.1:0-13760 GCA_964480545.1 uncultured Mesorhizobium sp.
GTGGTCCATCGCCTGCTCCTTTCTGTTGCGTGCAGTATGAATGAGCGACGGAGCGTGAGGATAAGTCGGGCTGAAACAGGCCGATATTTCTGACAAGATACTGGTTTTGCTGTGTTTTGGCAGGTTGATAAGTTTGCGATTGGTGCAGACAGGAGCGGGTTCAGCACCGTCGCATCGCGGAAATTGTCAGGCATGGATACCCGGGTCAACGCTTCGCGTGCCCGGGTATGACGACAGAACGGGAGAGGTTGACGGACGGGTAGGGCGAGTAAATGCCGGGGACAGTTTACTTTTTCCCGGCAACGCCAGTCCTGAACCCCCCGCTTCCTTCTGCGGGAAGAAAGTAAACTGTCCCCGGTGTCTGTGCCGGAGCCGTGTCTCCACGAGTCTGTCCCGCCGAACCGGCAAGCTTGTTGAGAACAGCCGGGATTTCGTGTCAGATGGCGTGGTGCACGCGGAGAGACTGCAATGCCATCGCATGAGTTGCTGCTGGCGTTTTTTGTGACGACGGCGGTGTTTGCCTACATTCCCGGACCGGCGATGCTTTATGCCACTGCGCAAACCATCGCGCGCGGTCGCGCCGCCGGGCTGATGGCGAGCCTCGGCATTCACCTTGGCTGCTACGCGCATGTGATTGCGGCAGCGGCAGGCCTGTCCTTCGTGTTTCACGCGGTGCCGGCGCTCTATCTGGCGATCAAGCTGGCGGGTGCTGCCTATCTCGTCTGGCTCGGCATCCAGATGCTTCGACGGGTGCCGGAGACCGCTGGTGCTCTACCTCCTGCCGATGCCGGCAAGCGCGCTTTCATGGAAAGCGTGCTGGTTGAAGTGCTGAACCCGAAAACGGCGATCTTCTTCATTGCCTTCCTGCCGCAATTTGTGGACCCGGCGGCTGCCTTCCCGGTCTGGCTGCAATTCCTGATTCTCGGCAGCGTGGTCAACCTGATGTTCTCGTCAGCGGATATTGTGTGCGTGTTCTTTGCCAGCGCGATTGCGGGCAAGCTGCGCCAGTCCGACCGGGCGCAGACGATTATGCGCAGGGCAGGCGGGGCTATCCTGATTGGTCTCGGCCTGAGACTCGCGGCGGATCGAAGCTAGGGGCTGGTCCTGCGAGGAAACAAAATTAGCCAAACGCCTCCACGATCAGACCGATCGCTCGAAGCGGAAGGACTGCTTCGGTCCGCAGCGCTTTGGGCGGCGGACTGCGCCGCACTGGCGATTGCTGTTTTCGAGAGCAGAAGACCCGACGACGCCAGACCGCAGGAAGCGATCATGGGCGCGCGCCGCTTCGGTCTAGGTGGGCCGCGCGATCAAGCACTTCGAACACTTGCCTGGGCTGCTCATGCTGCTGCGATAGACAGCCAGGATCAGGCCGCAAAATACGCTGCGCGGTCCGCGATGCTGGCGGCGGCCGTAGCCTACACGCATACAGACCTGAACGAAGGCAAGCAGGGCGTCGCGCAGGCCAGACATGTGCTGGGGCCGGCTGTTTATGCGGCATTGGCTGGGGAGGCTTTCGCTGACCAAGGTGGCGTGGCGGAGCGTGTCTTGCAGATCGCCGTGAATTCTGCGCCGCAGGAAATCGGCACTCTTCTGCGCCATTTTCCACCTCAGCCACCGGGCCGCACGCGCCTCAGTAAATTCTTCTATGAGTTTGACCAGAGATTGCGGGTTGGCGCTGGAGTCTAGACCTGAAGAGTTGCGATGATGCCCAGGGAGCTAGAATCCCCTGATATTGCTGCGTTTCTGCAATGTGGGCGGCGTGACATCGCAGCAGCCCTCGTGTATCCGGCTTACGACTCCCCGCTGGCAGGCCCAAGCTGCCGGTTTGACACGCAAATTCCGATCCGGAGACATTTATGGCGCAGCCGAAATACAAGCGCATCCTGCTGAAAGCGTCTGGCGAGGCGCTGATGGGCGACCAGCATTTCGGTATCGACGTCTCGGTGGTGGACCGTATCGCAGCCGACATTGCCGAAGCCCGCGCCATGGGCGTCGAAGTCGGTGTGGTGATCGGCGGCGGCAATATCTTCCGGGGCGTCGCTGTGGCCTCCAAGGGCGGCGACCGCGTGACCGGCGACCATATGGGCCTGCTGGCAACCGTCATCAACTCGCTGGCGCTGCGCACCTCGCTGGTCAAGCTCGGCATCGACGCGACGGTGCTTTCGGCGATTGCCATGCCGGAAATCTGCGAGGGATTCTCACAACGTCAGGCGACGTCCTACATGAACCAGGGCAAGGTGGTGATCTTTGCCGGCGGCACCGGCAATCCGTTTTTCACCACCGATTCCGCTGCTGCATTGCGCGCGGCAGAGATTGGCGCCGACGCGCTGTTCAAGGGCACGCAGGTTGATGGGATTTACTCTGCCGACCCGAAGAAGGACCCGGATGCCACGCGGTTTGACACGATTACGCACACCGAAGTGCTGCACCGCGGCCTTCAGGTGATGGATACGGCTGCAATTGCGCTTGCGCGCGAAAACCACATTCCGATAATCGTCTATTCAATCCACGAAAAAGGCGGGCTCGGGGAAATCTTGAAAGGCGGCGGTCTCTGCACCGTCGTGTCGGACCAGTAAGAAGTCCGCAGAGGGAGCAAATCACATGACCGATATCAAGGATCTGCAGCGACGCATGGAAGGCGCCATCGGTGCCTTCAAGCATGACCTCGCCTCATTGCGTACCGGCCGCGCGTCCAGCAACCTGCTCGACGCGGTGCAGGTGCCAGCCTACGGCTCGACCGTGCCGATCAACCAGGTTGCCAACGTCACGGTGCCGGAGCCGCGCATGATCTCGGTTTCGGTTTGGGACAAGAGCATGGTGTCAGCCGTTGACCGCGCGATCCGCGAGGCCAATCTCGGCTTCAACCCGATTGTCGATGGCGCGACGCTGCGCATCCCGCTGCCCGAACTGAACGAACAGCGCCGCAAGGAACTGGTGAAGGTTGCGCACGGCTATGCCGAGAACGCCAAGGTGGCGACGCGCCATGTGCGCCGCGACGGCATGGACGGCCTGAAGAAGGCTGAAAAGGACGGCGATATCTCCGAGGACGATCAGCGCAAGCAGTCGGACCAGGTACAGAAGCTGACCGACGACACGATCAAGGAAATCGACAGCTTGCTGGCGACCAAGGAAGCCGAAATCATGCAGGTCTAGCCATTCTGGCAGATCCCAACTTGTCCGCATCTGTGGGCTGAAAGCGCTGGAATGGCGAGCCACGTAGCGATTATCATGGATGGCAATGGCCGCTGGGCCAAGGCCCGCGGTATGCCACGCGTGGCCGGGCACAAGGCGGGTGTCGAGGCGCTGCGCGAGGCTGTGCGTACCGCGCCGAAACTCGGCATCGAATACCTGACGGTTTACGCGTTCTCGTCGGAGAACTGGTCGCGCCCGCAAGAGGAAGTGACCGACCTGATGGGGCTGCTGAAGCTGTTCATCCGGCGTGACCTTGCCGAACTGCACCGCAGCGGTGTGCGCGTGCGTATTGTCGGCGAGAAGGAGAGCCTCAAGCCCGACATTCGCAAACTGCTCGACGAGGCGGAGACGCTGACCAAAGGCAACAGTGCGCTCAATCTGAATATCGCCTTCAACTATGGCGGGCGCGACGAGATTGTGCGGGCGGCCCGTCATCTGGCGCGCGAAGCGCGGGCAGGGCGGCTGGAGCCTGAGGCGATCAACGCTGACAGCATTTCGGGTCTGCTCGATACCGCAGGATTGCCGGACCCGGACCTTGTGATCCGGACCAGCGGCGAGATGCGGCTTTCCAATTTCCTGCTGTGGCAAAGCGCCTATAGCGAATTTGTCTTCCTCGACTGCTACTGGCCGGATTTCGACGCGGCGCATTTTGCGGCGGCGCTGGAGACCTTCGCCGCGCGTGACCGGCGCTTTGGCGGGCGCAAGCCGGAAGGAATCGCATCGTGAGCGCACAACCGGCAAAGCAGATGAGCAACCTGCAGCAGCGTGTGGTTTCGGCCCTCATCCTCGCTGCGATCGTGCTGTCGCTGACATGGTTCGGCGGTCTGCCGTTCCGGGTTCTGTGCGCGGTGATCGGTGCTGCAATGCTGTATGAATGGCTGACAATGTCGACGCCGCTGACGACATCGGTGGTGCGACGCGGGGCGTGGATTGCGCTCGGGGTCACGATACTGGCGCTGCTGTTCGGGCTGCCGGCATGGATTATCTTCGCGGTGCTGGGACTGGGCGTCCTTGCGGTGGCGGTGATTGCCAACAGCTCCGGCTCGACGCAATGGGCGGCGACCGGGCTCGCCTATGCCGGGCTGTCGGCCATATCGATGGCGCTGCTGCGTGGCAGCGACTGGGCCGGATTTTCGGCCATCCTGTTCCTGTTTGCGGTGGTGTGGGCGACCGATATCGCTGCGTATTTTGTCGGACGCGCGGTGGGCGGACCGAAGCTTGCTCCGGCGATTTCGCCTGGCAAGACACAAAGCGGGGCACTTGGCGGCGCGGCATTCGGCGTGCTGGCCGGCGTGTTGATGGCGTGGGCGCTGGGGGCAGGGGGCCTGGGCTGGCTGGCGCTGGTGGCGCTGCTGCTCTCGGTCGTCTCGCAGGCGGGCGATCTCTACGAATCATGGGTGAAACGCCGGCATGGCGTGAAGGATTCCAGCCAGCTTATCCCCGGCCATGGCGGGGTGATGGACCGGGCGGACGGGCTGGTGGCTGCGGCCCTGGTGCTCTGTATAGTGGGCGGTCTTGCCGGCGGTTTCGACACGCCCGCATCGGCGCTGTTCGGGTAGGAGCGCACAATGTCCGGAACAGACCGGCCCGTTGCACACTGGAGGATCATTCTGGCCTTTGTGCTGGATCTTCTCTCGTCGTTCGTTGTGATCGGATTTCTGGTTGCAGAGCTGTTTGGCGGGCGCACCGAAGGCGGCTTTACGCTGGGCGGCTGGCGCGCAATCTTGCTGCTTGCGTTGATCATTGCCTATTTCGTGATCGGCGGGCGCAATGGTGGAACAATTTGGCAGCGTGTACTCGGCGTCCAAAAGCGCTAGCAATACGCCATTGATTCGCCGGTATCGTTCGGCAGGGATCAGCAATTCATCCTGCCGGGACGCGCGTGAGCCAAATTCTGGAAACCCTTTTTAGCACGAATGGTCTGCTGATCGGTACGCTGTTGCCGTTTCTTGCCGTCCTGATGCTGGTCGTCTTCGTGCATGAGATGGGGCACTATCTCGTCGGGCGCTGGTGCGGCATCGGCGTGGAGGCATTCTCCGTCGGGTTCGGGCCGGAAATCTTTGGCTTCAATGATCGCCGCGGCACACGCTGGAAGCTCTGTGCCGTGCCGCTTGGCGGCTACGTGAAATTTCTCGGCGACATGAATGCGACGAGTACGCCGGACGCGGACGAGACCGCCAAGCTGACCGAAGAACAGAAGCGCCACGCGTTCCACACGCAACCGGTGTGGAAGCGGGCGCTGACGGTGGTTGCCGGACCGGTCTTCAACTTTCTGCTGGCGATCGCGATCTTTGCTGTTTTCCTGTTTTCGTACGGGAAACTCGTCGTCGAGCCGACAGTGGCAACCGTTCAGCCCGACTCACCGGCGGCAGTGGCCGGGTTTCAACCCGGTGACCGCTTCGTGACCGTTGATGGCTCGCGGGTTTCGAGCTTCGAGCAGGTCCAGCGAATCGTCCAGCGCCTTGCCGGCGATCCCGTGGTCTTCGTGCTGCGCCGGGGCGAGGACGAGATTACGCTGACCGCAACACCCGAGGTGCGCGAAATCCAGGACCCTCTGGGTAACCCGCAGAAGGTGGGAATCATCGGGGTCCAGACCAATCAGGAGGTTGGCCAGCCGCGAGTCGTCGAGTTCTCGGCTCTGGGCGCGCTTGGCCAATCGGTGGTGGAGACGGGTGAGATCATGGCCCTGACGGGTCAATTTCTGCAACGCCTGGTTATGGGGCGTGAGGACAGATGCCAGCTGGGTGGCCCGGTCAAGATTGCCAAGATGTCCGGGCAGGCGGCCGCGCTGGGTCCAGAATGGCTGATCCAGCTGGCGGCATTGCTTTCGGTGGGCATCGGAATCCTCAATTTGTTGCCGATTCCACCCCTGGATGGCGGTCATCTGGCCTTTTACGCGGTCGAGGCGGTGCAGCGGCGACCAGTCTCCGAGCGGGCGATGGATCTGGTTTACCGCGTGGGATTCTTCGCGGTGATGGCATTCATGCTGTTCGTGTTCTGGCAGGATATTTTTGGCTGTTGAAATGAGAGCAAGTGACTCAAATTTCGCCAAAATTGAGCGGATGTTTACCATAGGCACGGTGATGCGTGACGCGATTGCCACTGTCTGCGTGGAAGTAAACTGAAATTAACCGGAAGCCTTGCGTGTGGGGCAAATCTCGGTATTACGGGTACGGCATGATCCAGAAAGTCCGGTTTCTCGCCGTGGGGACTTCGAGAAAAAAAGGTAATAGGGGCCCGATGAAGGCACGTTCCAGTTTCCTAGGCGCCGCATCTGCAGTGGCAATGTCTGCTGTAGTTGTCGCGACTGGCACTCTAGCGGTTCAATTCGCGACCGTATCGGTGGCTCAGGCCGCGGTGGTTCGCTCGATTGATGTGCGTGGCAATGTCCGCGTCGACGATGGTGTGATTCGCAACACGATCAACATTCGTCCGGGGCAGAACTTCTCCAACGACGATATTGACGAGGCTGTGAAGCGGCTGTTCGCGACCGGCCTGTTCTCCGACGTGCGGATCAGCCAGTCGGGCTCGACCCTGGTCGTCCAGGTGTCCGAGTACCAGACGGTCAACCAGGTGCTCTTCCAGGGCAACAGCAAGATCAAGGATGCGCAGCTTTCGAGCGCTGTGCAGACCAAGCCCCGTACGCCGTTCAACCGTGCGCAGATCGACGCCGATACCGACCTGATCCGTCAGGCCTATGGCAAGATCGGTCGCGACGAGGCGACGGTAACGCCGCAGATCGTTGATCTGGGCGATAACCGCGTGAACGTTGTGTTCGAGATCAATGAAGGCGGTCGCACCAAGATTGGCGAGATCAGCTTCGAGGGCAACAACGCCTACAGTGATCGTCGCCTTGCGTCGGTCATCTCGACCAAGCGCTCGAGCTACCTGTCCTTCCTGTTCCGCGATGACATCTACGATCCGGATCGTCTGAAGGCTGACGAGGAAGCGCTGCGCCGTTTCTATTTCAACCGCGGCTATGCCGATTTCCAGGTTGTCTCCTCTTCGGGAACTGCCGGGCCTGACAATACCTATACCGTCAACATCGTGGTTGATGAGGGTCAGCGCTACCGCTTCGGCAATATCTCGGTCGAAAGCACCATTGCCGAGATCGATCCGAATTCCCTGAATTCGGTCATCGAAAGCCGTCAGGGCGACTGGTACAGCGCCAAGGACGTCGAGGACACCATCATCGCGCTGACCGAGACCGTTGCCGGCAGCGGTTACGCTTTCGCGCAGGTTACGCCGCGTGGCGACCGTAATCTCGAGAACAACACGATCTCGGTTGTCTATTCGATCGATCAGGGCGTTCGCGCCTATGTCGAGCGGCTCGAGATCCGCGGAAATGACCGCACCCGCGACTATGTCATTCGTCGTGAGTTCGACATTTCGGAAGGCGATGCCTTCAATCAGGTTCTGATCCAGCGCGCCAAGCGCCGTCTGGAGCGCCTCGACTATTTCGAGCGCGTCGAAATCTCGACTGCCCCGGGCTCTGCGCCTGACCAGGTGGTCGTGGTTGTCGATCTGGTCGAGAAGTCGACCGGTGAGTTCGCCATCGGTGCCGGCTATTCGACCGGCGGTGACACTGCCGGACCAAGCGTCGAAGGCTCGATTACCGAGCGCAACTTCCTTGGACGTGGCCAGTTTATCCGCGTTTCGGCGGGTGGCGGCGAGAACGCGCGGGACTTCACCTTCTCGTTCACCGAGCCATATTTCCTCGGCCACCGGATTGCTGCGGGCTTCGATATCTTCCGCTCGACGCGCGAGTATAACTACTATGACACGGTGTCGACCGGCGGTACGGTGCGCCTCGGTCTGCCGATCACCGACAATATCTCGACGCAGATCGCCTATAACTACTCGCAGGAAGAATATTCCTACGGCGACCGTTGCGATACCGACGGCAACGGCGAGATGTCTGCTGCCGAGATTGCAACCTGCCCGATTTCAAACGCGGTCAAGGAAGCCATCGAGCTTTCGCAGGATGACCCGTGGGTCAAGTCGTCTGTCAGCGGGTCGCTGACCTACAACACGATCGACGACATGAAGAATCCGCGTGAAGGCATCCATCTGTCGGGCACGGCTGAGTATGCGGGCGTTGGCGGCGATGCCGAGTATGCGAAGTTTACGGCTCGCGGCTCGTATTATCACCTGCTCTCGGAAGAGCTTGACGTTGTCGGTGTGGTTTCCGCCGGCGCAGGCCATATCGTCTCGACCGGCGATCCGCTGCGCATGTTCGATCACTTCAAGAGCAACAACAAGATGATCCGCGGCTTTGCCTATAATGGCATCGGGCCGTATGACGCGACGGCTGGTCTGGACCCCAAGGAAAATCACCTTGGCGGCACCACCTACTTCCATGCGTCGGCCGAAGCCCAGTTCCCGCTGCCGCTGGTGCCTGAAGCTCTCGGATTGCGTGGCGCTGTGTTTGCAGACGCGGCAACTGTTCATGGTTCGGGCATCCGCTCCGGGCTGGTGGAAGTCGCTGGCGATGACATGAAGTGGCGCGCGTCTGTTGGCGTCGGTCTGTCCTGGGCGTCACCATTTGGTCCGCTGCGTGTGGACTATGCCATCCCGGTGTCCAAGCAGGACAGCGACGACGTGCAGGAGCTGAGCTTCGGCGTCTCGACGCGCTTCTAAGGCGATATGCCTGACACCTGGTCAGGCTTTCGCTCTAAGATTGTATTGGCGCATGATTTCGACCCGGAAAGCGTCCTGCTTTTCGGGTTCATGCCAAGTAACACGGTGCGGTCTCGCGCCGGCACCTCCGGCGGGTTCTCATGGGCTCCGACTTTTTCGTTCCGGTCAGGGCGTTTACCGTAGCTGATATTGCACGCCTGACAGGGGCGGAACTGCTGACGCCCGACCTTTCCGGCCTGCCGGTTACAGGGCTTGGCTCGCTTGATGACGCCAGACCTGGACAGCTTGCTTTCGTCGATGGCAAACGCAATGCCGCCAAGGTTGCGACGCTCAAGGCGAGCGCTGTCATCTGTCCTCCCGATGTGGTCACAGATGCGCCGGCGGGCCTTGCGGTGCTTGCTCACCGCAACCCCCAAAGAGCGTTTGCGCAGGCCGGGCGCGAGATGTTCCCTGAAGCCGCTGTGCCAGTCGGCGCAACCGGCGTTCCGGGGATTTCGCCGGGCGCTCATGTTCACCCGGACGCCACGCTGGAAGATGGTGTGACCGTCGAGGCAGGTGCGGTCGTCGGGGCGGATGTTTCGATTGGCGCGGGCACAGTGGTTGCCGCCAATGCAGTGCTCGGTCCGCATTGCCGCGTCGGTCGCGACTGTTACATCGGTTCCAATGTCACGATCCGCTATGCGATGCTGGGAGACCGGGTGGTGGTTCACGCCGGCGCCGTGATCGGTCATGACGGCTATGGTTTCACCGGCGGAACAAAGGGGCCGGAGCGCATTCCACAGGTTGGCCGGGTGGTCATCCAGGACGATGTAGAAGTCGGCTGCAACTCGTCAATTGATCGCGGGGCGCTGTCCGACACGGTGATTGGCGAAGGCACGAAGATCGACAATCTTGTGCAGATTGGCCACAACACCAGGGTTGGACGTTGCTGCCTGATTGCCGGTCATTGCGGTATTGCGGGCTCGGTTGTGATCGGCGATCTTGTCAGGATCGGCGGTGGCGTGGGCATTGGCGATCACGTGACAATCGGCGATGGTGCCCAGATTATCGGGCGGTCGGGTATCATGGATCATATTCCCGCCGGAACGGTGTGGGGTGGGTATCCCGCAGTACCGCGCCGGGAGTTTTTCAGACAGGTCTCCTTCCTGCGGGAAGTAGGCAAGAAGGCGAAAGGAGGCGGCGATGACTGATGCACCGGTGGGTGATACACCCAGGCAGCTCGACGCAGTCGATATCCAGCGTTTGCTGAAACTCCTGCCGCATCGCTATCCTTTTTTGCTGGTCGACAAGATTGTCGAGATCGACGGCGACGAGTCTGCCGTTGGCATCAAGAATGTGACGATGAACGAGCCGCACTTTCAGGGGCATTTTCCGGACTTTCCGGTGATGCCGGGAGTGCTGATCATCGAGGCCATGGCGCAGACTGCAGGTGCAATTTGCGTGCATGCGGCAGGGGCGCAAAGCCCGCCGCTGGTCTATTTCATGACCATCGACAACGCGAAGTTTCGCCGGCCGGTCGTGCCTGGTGACCAGATTCGCATCCACGTGAAGAAGACCAAGAAGAGGTCCAACATCTGGCGTTTCATCTGCGAGGCAAAAGTGGATGGAGTGTTGGCGGCTGAGGCTGAAATCCAGGCGATGATGACCCTGAAAGCCGACTGACCTATGACAAGTACGATCCACGCGAGTGCTGTTATCGCCGAAGGTGCGATTATCGGCGACGGCTGCTCCATCGGGCCGTTCTGTTCGGTGGGGCCCGACGTCGTTCTGGGCAACAATGTGGAACTGGTCAGTCATGTGGCAGTCGATGGCGCTACGACCATAGGCGACGGATGCAAGGTGTTCCCGCACGCAGCGCTAGGCTATGCGCCGCAGAGCTTTGGCCACAAGGGCGGCCGCACTACGCTGAGCATCGGCAAGAACACGACGATCCGCGAGTCGGTGACGATCCACCTCGGTGCCGATTTCAGCCGGGGCGCCACGACAGTGGGTGATAACTGCTTTCTCATGGCCTACAGCCACATCGCGCATGACTGCAGCGTCGGCAACAATGTGACCATGGCCAACGGGGTTGCACTGGCTGGCCATTGCGAGATCGGTGATTTCGTTACGATTGGCGGGCTGACAGCGGTTCTGCAATTCGTGCGGGTGGGGCATCACGCCTTTCTGGCGGGGATGTCCGGAGTTTCCGGCGACGTGATCCCTTACGGACTGGCGCAGGGTAACCTGGCTGATTTGCGCGGGCTGAATGTGGTGGGCATGCGCCGCAACGGGATGACCAAGAGCGACATCCGGTCGGCGCGCCAGGCGTACACAATGCTGTTCAACCGCGAGCACCCGATTACCGAGAATGTAGAGAAGGCGCGTGCCGAATTTGCCGGCCAGCCGATTGCCATGGACATAGTCGATTTCGTCGGTGCGCGCGGCAAACGCTATTTCGCGATGCCGCCTGTGCGTGGTGCGGCAGCCGACGGCCAGGGCGATGACGACTAGCGCCAGGGGCGAAAGGACGGCGATCGTGGCTGGCGGCGGCCGGCTGCCAATCGAACTTGCCAACCACCTGAAAGCCAAGGGCGAAACGCCGTTCATTGTGATCCTCAATGGGGAGGTTGAGGACGCGTCAGCCTTTGCCGGTTTGCCGCAGCAGCGGTTCGAGCTGGAGCAATCCGGCGCTGTTCTCGGCAGGTTGAAGGCCGAAGGGATCACCCGGGTGGTGCTGGGCGGCAGCGTGAAGCGGCGGCCGAAGATCACCAGGTTCAGACCATTCCTGCCGCTTCTGCCGGTTGTCGGGCGGCTGGCGCTTGCGCTGGCGCGCGGCGATGACAATCTGCTGCGGCTGATCGTCAGATATGTCGAGGATAATGGCATCAAGGTCGAGGGTGCGCATGAGGTGATGCCCGATCTGCTGGTCGGGGCGGGAACCCACACGAGCCGCAAGCCGACGCAGGCCGATCTCAAGGATGTCGACGCAGCCTTTGATGCAGCCAAGACGATTGGCCTTCTGGACATCGGGCAGGCGGCTGTCGCCATCGGCGGGCGCGTGGTGGCACTTGAGGGCATCGAGGGTACTGACGGGCTGCTGGAGCGCATGCCGGAACTGCGCAAGCATGGGCGCCTCTCCGGGCGGACCGGCGGCGCGCTGGTGAAATGCGCGAAGCCCGGTCAGGAATTGCGCGCCGATCTGCCATCCATCGGCGTCGGCACGGTGGTGTCGGCGCATGCTGCAGGCCTGCATGGCATCGCGGTTGAGGCGGACAAGTCGCTGGCGCTGGGGTTTGAGGAAACTGTCGCGAAGGCCAACGAGCTTGGCCTGTTTTTGATCGGCGTCGCCGAGACGGATTCAGGCGAATGAGCGCGCCGCTGCGCATAGGCATCGTTGCCGGGGAAGAATCGGGCGAGTTGCTTGCCGCTGATCTCATTGTTGCGTTGAAGGCGGCGACAGGCCGCGAGATCGAACTGGTGGGAGTCGGCGGCGAGCGACTGGAAGAGCTGGGACTGAAGTCGCTGTTCCCGTCCGACGAGATCGGTCTGATGGGGGTGAGCGCGATCCTCAAGGATCTGCCGAGGCTGATCCGGCGGATCGGGACGACGGCCGATGCAATTGTGGCGGCGAATCCGGACTGCCTGGTGACGGTAGACAGCCCGGAATTCACACTGCGTGTGGCGAAGAAGGTGCGGGCAGCCGACCCGTCCATCCCCATCGTGCACTATGTTTGCCCGAGCGTCTGGGCATGGCGTCAGGGCAGGGCGGCCGAGATGAAGCCCTATGTGGACACGGTGCTGTGCCATCTGCCGTTCGAGCCGGCGGAACTGGCGCGGCTGGGCGGACCGCCTGGGGTGTTTGTCGGGCACAGGCTGTCATCGGAACCAGGTGTGCTTGCGGCGGCGCAGGCCCAGACGCGTGCGCGCGATCTGTCGGGCGGGGCCGAGAAGACGCTGGTTGTGCTGCCGGGCTCGCGCAAGGGCGAAGTGACGCGACTGCTTGAACCCTTCGGTGAGACAGTCGACCTCATGCGCCAGCGCGGGATGAAATTCAGGGTTTTGCTGCCGACGGTGGCGCGCGTGGAGCCGATTGTTCGCAGCATGACTGCGGGCTGGGCCGTGCAGCCGGAGATCGTCACCGGAGACGAGGGCAAGTGGCGAGCCTTTGCCGAAGCCGACGCAGCGCTTTGCGCCTCGGGCACGGTGTCGCTTGAACTCGGGCTCGCCGGTATCCCGACAGTGTCCTGCTACAAGCTCGATGCAGGGGCCCGGCTGCTCAAGGGGATGGTCAAGGTCTGGTCGATCGTGCTGCCGAACCTCATCGCCGACCGGCCGATCATTCCAGAGTTCGTGGATATCCATGTGCGGCCCAACTATCTGGCGCGCTATCTGGAGGCGTTGATGGGCGATACGCCGCTGCGGCAATGGCAGGTCGAGGGATTTGCCGAGGTGCGCCGGCGGATGGCGACTGATCGCCCGGCGGGCGAACTGGCGGCTGCAGCTGTGCTGGAGGCCGTGGGCAGCAGGACATCGGTCAGTAGGCAGTAGGGCCAAGTGGGCAGTTAGATGCCTCACAACGAAAAAGGGCTGCCGAAGCAGCCCTTTTTCGTTTCAGTGTTTGTGTGATCAGCGCTTGGCAATCGGCACGTAGTCGCGCTCCGGGGCACCGGTGTAGAGCTGGCGCGGGCGGCCGATCTTCTGCTGTGGATCCTCGATCATTTCCTTCCACTGGGCGACCCAGCCGACTGTGCGGGCGACCGCGAACAGCACGGTGAACATCGTGGTCGGGAAGCCCAGCGCGCGCAGCGTGATGCCCGAGTAGAAGTCAATGTTCGGATAGAGCTTCTTCTCGATGAAGTAGGGGTCGCTCAGCGCGATGCGTTCCAGCTCCATCGCGACGTCCAGCGTCGGGTCGTCCTTGATCCCGAGCTCGCCGAGCACCTCGT
>CAYZQP010000088.1:0-1940 GCA_964480545.1 uncultured Mesorhizobium sp.
GCTGATCCTTGCGCTGTTCGGCGCGCTGGTGGCGCTGTTCGGCGGCAACCTGCCGGCCACGCTCAAGGCCAACGTGCTGGCGGTGCAGTCCTGGATCGCGGCCGCCTTCCTCGCCTTCATCGTCGGAACGTCGAACCCCTTCCTGCGCATCGCGCAGCCGGCGCTGGAGGGCCGCGACCTCAATCCGGTCCTGCAGGACATCGGGCTCGCGGTGCATCCGCCGCTGCTCTATCTCGGCTATGTCGGCTTCTCGATCAGCTTTGCTTTCGCCGTTGCTGCGCTGATTGAAGGGCGCATCGACGCTGCCTGGGCGCGCTGGGTGCGGCCCTGGACGCTGGCTGCCTGGATGTTCCTGACCGGCGGTATCTCGATGGGCTCTTACTGGGCCTATTACGAACTCGGCTGGGGCGGCTTCTGGTTCTGGGACCCGGTTGAGAACGCTTCCTTCATGCCGTGGATCGCAGGCACGGCGCTGCTGCACTCGGCTGTGGTCATGGAAAAGCGCTCGGCGCTCAAGATCTGGACCGTGCTCCTGTCTATCCTGACATTCTCGTTGTCGTTGCTTGGCACCTTCCTGGTGCGCTCGGGCGTGCTGACCTCGGTCCATGCCTTCGCGACGGACCCGACGCGCGGCGTCTTCATCCTGGCGATCCTTGTTGTGTTCATTGGCGGCTCGCTGGCTTTGTTCGCGTGGCGTGCGCCGTCCATGACCGCCGGCGGGCTGTTCCATCCGGTCTCGCGCGAGGGCGCGCTGGTCGTGAACAATCTGTTCCTGACCACGGCGGCGGCGACCGTTCTGGTTGGCACCCTCTATCCGCTCGTGCTGGAGGCGATCACAGGCGACAAGATTTCTGTCGGCGAACCCTTCTTCAACATGACTTTCGTGCCGTTGATGATCCCGCTGCTGGTGCTGGTGCCGTTCGGGCCGCTGCTGGCGTGGAAGCGCGGCGATATCTATGGCGCGGCGCAACGCCTGATGTGGGCATTCGGTGCAGCTATTCTGGCGGTGGCCGCCGTCTGGCTGTTCATCGAGCCCCGCTCGGTCTTTGCCTCACTGAGCATCGGCCTGGCGGTCTGGCTGATCCTCGGAGCCTTGACTGATCTCGCGGTGAAATCGGGGTTTGGCAAGGTGGAACTGCGCACAGCGTTCCGCAGGCTGGTCGGCCTGCCAAGCTCCATGTTTGGCACAGCGCTGGGACATCTCGGCCTCGGCGTAACGGTGATCGGCATTGTCGGCACTGTGGCTTTTGGCACAGAGACGATCACCACCGTCAAGGCCGGCGAGACCTTCCAGGTGGGCGGTATGTCTGTGCGCTTCGACGGACTGATGGATAGACGCGGTCCGAATTTCAACGAGCGCGTCGGTGTCTTTGTTCCGCCCAACGGCAGACCGATGGAATCGTCAAAACGCTTCTTCTCGGTCCGCCAGATGCAGACCACCGAAGCCGGCATCCGCACCATGGGCTTCAGTCAGCTCTACATCTCGCTGGGCGACGAGACGCCGGATGGCGGCGTTGTTGTTCACGCCTGGTGGAAACCGATGGTCACGCTGATCTGGCTGGGCACCGTTGTCATGATGGCGGGCGGCATCGCCTCTCTTATGGACAGGCGCCTGCGGGTAGGAGCTCCTTCCGCGCGCAGGAAGAAGCCTGCTGCCGCACTGCCGGAGCCGGCGGAATGACCTCGGCCATACGCAGATGGTGCCGGAGCCTGCTTGTCGCCGTAGTTTTCGCGTTGATCGCGCAGCCGGCTTTCGCTGTGCAGCCCGATGAAGTGCTCTCGGATCCCGCGCTGGAGGCACGCGCGCGGGGTCTCTCGGCGCATCTGCGCTGTATGGTCTGCCAGAACCAGTCGATCGACGATTCCAATGCCGAACTCGCAAAGGATTTGCGCGTTCTGGTGCGCGAGCGCCTGACGGCCGGCGACAGCGACGAACAGGT
>CAYZQP010000088.1:1950-13688 GCA_964480545.1 uncultured Mesorhizobium sp.
GTGGGCGACGCCCGTGGTGCTTCTGCTGGCGGGCGGTGTATTCGCTTTCTCGCGCAGGCGTCAGGTCGCGACGACAGCCGGACTGTCCAGCGAGGAGCAGAGAAAGCTCGACCGGATTCTGCGCGGCGAGTAGCCAGGACCACCCCAACATTACAAACATTTCACGTTCCGGAAATGGACGTGTAATCCGACGCTCACTAGGTTCCCTTCAAGGCCGCTGATTTGATGCGCAGCCTCGGAAGGATTACGAACATGAGCGAGAACAAAAAGTCGTTTGCCAGGAAGGGCCTTCTGGCGAGCGCTGCAACGTTGGCACTGGCCGGCGTGATTGGATTTGGCGCTGTCGGCGCAGGCACTTCCCCGGTGCTGGCCCAGGCAGTGAATGTGCAGCCGGCAGCACAGATGCCGAGCTTTGCCGATGTGGTTCAGCAGGTGACGCCTGCCGTTGTTTCGGTGCAGGTCAAGTCGAACGTACAGCCGGCATCCAACGACACCCCGTTTTCTGGGCCGGAAGGCTTTGACAATCTCCCCGAGGATCATCCGCTTCAGCGCTTCTTCCGCGAGTTCCGTGGCGAACGCGGTGAGCGGGGCGAGCGCAATTTCCGTCGCGACGACCGCCGTGGCGATGGCCGCCGCTTCGATCGCCGTGCTCGCCCGACCTCCCAGGGCTCCGGCTTCTTCATCTCGGATGACGGCTTCCTGGTCACCAACAACCACGTTGTGCGGGATGGGCAGGAGTTCACCATCGTGCTGAACGATGGCAAGGAATTTACCGCCACACTGGTTGGCTCCGATCCACGTACAGACCTTGCGGTCCTGAAGGTGGATGGCAAGGGCCAGAAATTCACCTATGTCGATTTCGCTGACGACACGGCAACCCGCGTAGGCGACTGGGTGGTTGCCGTCGGCAATCCGTTCGGTCTTGGCGGTACCGTGACTGCCGGCATTGTGTCGGCCCGCGGCCGCGATATCGGCGCCGGCCCCTATGACGATTTCATCCAGATCGATGCTGCGGTTAACCGCGGCAACTCGGGTGGTCCGGCATTCAACCTCAACGGCAAGGTTGTCGGCATCAACACCGCAATCTTCTCGCCATCGGGCGGCAATGTCGGCATCGCGTTTGCGATCCCTGCGTCAACCGCCAAGCAGGTCATCGCCGATCTGCGCGACAACGGTTCAGTCAAGCGTGGCTGGCTCGGTGTGCAGATCCAGCCGGTTACCGACGAGGTTGCCGAGTCGCTGGGCCTGACCAGCGCCAAGGGCGCGCTGGTCTCCGCCCCACAGGTCGACAGCCCTGGCGCCAAGGCTGGCATCAAGTCGGGCGATGTCATCACGACAGTCAATGGCACGGCGATCGAGGGACCACGCGAACTGTCGCGTATGATTGCCGGCCTCGGCCCGAACACCAATGCCGATGTCGTCGTCTGGCGCGACGGCAAGTCCGAGACGCTGAAGGTGATGCTCGGCGAACTGCCGACCGACGGTCAGCAGGCGACGCTGAACCAGCCCGGCCCGGTTGAGCCTGGTACGCTCGACGATCTCGGCCTCACAGTTACGCGCAACGACAAGGGCGCTGGCCTCGTCGTCACTGACGTTGATCCCGACAGCCCGGCAGCCGAGCGCGGCATTCAGGCTGGCGACGTGATTACCTCGATCAATTCCGTCGAGGTCAAGGACACCAGGGATGTGACGAATGCGATGAAGTCGGCTTCCGATGCCGGCAGAAAGTCTGTTCTGGTCCAGGTCCAGCGTGACGACAACACCCGGTTCGTCCCGCTGCCAATTACGAAGGGCTGAACCCTTCAGCCAGCCGACCCCTCCTGGCTGGCTGACGACCCTGACCTCCAGTCAGGCCCTTCAAAATGCGGCGGCGGGCTCAGGCCCGTCGCCGCTTTCGTCTATTGTCCGAAACCGCCTATAGAAGTGCTTATGAAGATTCTGGTCATCGAGGACGACAGGGAAGCCGCCGACTACCTGAAGAAGGCGTTGGGTGAGGCTGGCCATACGGCGCATGTCGCCGGCGACGGCGATACAGGGTTTTCGATGGCCGAGAACGGCGACTATGACGTTCTGGTCGTCGACCGCATGCTGCCCAAACGCAACGGCTTGATGGTGATCACCGACCTGCGTGACAAGGGCGACAAGACACCTGTGTTGATCCTGTCGGCGCTGGGCGAGGTGGATGATCGCGTCACGGGGTTGCGCGCTGGCGGCGACGATTATCTGACCAAGCCATACGCCTTTTCAGAACTGCTCGCCCGCGTCGAGGTGCTATCCCGGCGCTCGAGTGCCAAGGAGGTCGAGACCACCTACAAGGTTGGCGACCTTGAGCTTGACCGGCTTGCGCACAGCGCGCGTCGTGCCGGCAAGGAGATCGTCCTGCAGCCACGAGAATTCCGTCTGCTTGAATATCTGATGCGGCACTCGGGTCAGGTGGTAACCCGCACAATGCTGCTCGAGAATGTCTGGGACTATCATTTTGATCCGCAGACGAACGTGATCGATGTGCATGTGTCACGCCTGCGCAGCAAGATCGAGAAGGGCTTTGATACGCCGCTGCTCCACACGATCCGCGGCTCCGGCTATATGCTGAAAGCCTGACATGTCGGTGACCATGCCGTCCATATTCAGGACGACTGCGGTGCGGCTGTCGGCGCTGTTTGTGCTGCTTTTCGCGGCCTGCGCCATTATTCTTGTCGTCTATATGACCTCGCAATCGTCGCGCATTGTCGCGGCGCAGTCGATCGAGACCATCAATATGGAGGCCGGCCGGCTGGCCCGCGCCTATCAGCGGGGTGGCTTGCCGACGCTGGTGCGCATGGTGACAGCGCGCTCGCGCCAGCCGGGTGCCAACCTATACCTCTTGGCCGATACGCAGGGGCGCATCCTGTCCGGCAATGTTGAAAGCCTCGAGCCAGGCGTTCTGGATGCCCAGGGCTGGACACGGCGGCCATTCTCCTATCGCCGCTTCGGCGAAGGCGCCTCGTTCTCCAACGGCGAGCGCGAAGGCACGCTGACAGAACTGGAAGGCGAGGCGTCCGGACACAAGGCTCTGGCGCTGGTATTGCGCCTGCCAAACCAGATGTTCCTGCTGGTCGGGCGCGACATGGGCGAGCCCGAGCGCTTCAGAGGGATCATCCGTCAGGCGCTGATGGTGTCGCTCGGCACCATGGCGCTGGGCGGTCTTGCAATCTGGTACTTTGTTGGACGGCGCGCGCTGAAGCGCATCGACTCCGTGTCCCAGGCCAGCCAGCGCATCATGGGCGGAGACCTTTCACAGCGCCTTCCGGTGAGCGGCGCCGGCGACGAGTTCGACCGCCTGTCGGAGAATCTCAATGGCATGCTGTCGCGCATCGGTGAGTTGAACGATGGCCTGAAACAGGTATCGGACAACATCGCGCACGACCTGAAGACGCCGCTGACCCGCCTTCGCAATCGAGCTGAATCTGCGCTGGCCGGCAAGTCGAAAGCTGCCGAGTACAGGCAGGCGCTGGAGCAGACCATTTCCGAATCAGATCAACTGATTCGCACATTCAACGCGATCCTGATGATCTCGCGTCTTGAGGCAGGCTACTCTGCCGAGCAACTTGACAAGGTTGATCTGAAGCAGGTCGTTGCCGACGTGGTCGAACTCTATGAGCCGGTTGCCGAAGAGGCCGGCGTGGCGCTGGCCAGCGATGTCGAGATTTATGATCCGGTCATCGGCGGCAATCGCGAGCTGATCGCTCAGGCACTGTCGAACATCGTTGATAATGCTATCAAATACTCCGCCGGAAACGGAGATGCCCCTGCGGTCAAGGTTGCGCTGACCCGTGAGGGGCATGAGTTGCGCATCGCGGTAAATGACAACGGCCCTGGCATCCCGAACGCGCATGACCGGCAGCAGGCGACCGAACGATTCGTTCGCCTTGAGCAGAGCCGTACCCAGCCCGGTTCGGGGCTGGGCTTAAGCCTTGCGAAGGCCGTGATGAAATTTCATGCAGGAAAGCTTGATCTTTCATCACTTGATCCGGGATTATCGGTCACCATGACCTTCCCGGATCGCGCCGACACATGACCAGACCTGCGCCGCAAGGCGAACTGAAGTTCACCATCAACCGCAACATCAATCCCACGGACGCCACAGAGGCGCTGCGTGAGGCGCAAAACCTTGCAGAAGAGGCGGTGGAAGCGGGCGTTCCCCGGCTCGCGGGTTTTCTCACTGACGAGAGCAGTCAGCGCGACTTCATCGCAGCCGTCCTGCAACTGTCCGATTTCATGCGCGATACTGCCCGCCGCGCCCCGGCGATTCTGGACCGCCTGTTCGACCAGGGCCCGGAAGAGCGGCTCAAGGCAATTCTCCTGGAGATCGGCAGCCTCGCCTTGAGCGAGGAAACGACCGAGGCCAGTCTGATGGAGACGCTGCGCCGGTTGAAGGCCGAGGCGCATTTCCTGATAGCATTGGTTGACCTGGCAGGCGGGTGGGACACCGCGACAACCGTTCAGCAGATGAGCCTGCTGGCCGAGGCCTGCACCGCAGCCGCGATCGACTTTCTGCTGCTCGACGCCAATCGCCAGGGCAAGCTGAACCTGCCCGATCCGACAAGGCCGGCGTTTGGCTCGGGCTGGATTGTGCTCGGTATGGGCAAGCTTGGCGGCCACGAGTTGAACTTCTCCTCAGACATTGACCTGATCGTTTTCTACGATCCGGAAGCCCCGGCAGTCAGCGATCCCTACGACGCGGGTGAATTGTTTGTCCGCATGACCCGCCGGCTGGTGAAGATCCTGCAGGATCGCACCGAGCACGGCTATGTGTTCCGGACCGACCTGCGCCTGCGTCCTGATCCCGGCTCCACGCCGCTGGCGATCCCGGTTGAGGCGGCGCTGAACTATTACGAGAGCAGGGGCCAGAACTGGGAGCGCGCCGCCATGATCAAGGCGCGTCCCGTGGCCGGCGATACTGTGGCGGGGCAGGCGTTTCTCGATGAGTTGCGCCCCTATGTCTGGCGCAAATACATGGACTACGCAGCGATTGCAGACGTCCACTCAATCAAGCGCCAGATCCATGCGCACAAGGGGCATGGAGATATCGCGGTCGCTGGCCATAACGTGAAGCTTGGCCGTGGCGGTATTCGCGAGATCGAGTTCTTCGTGCAGACGCAGCAACTGATTGCCGGCGGACGCTTCCCCGAACTCAGGGGCAAGGAAACAGTGCCAATGCTGGGCCTGCTGGCGAAGCACGGATGGATCACCGACGACGTGCGCGACACGATGGCGGAGCAGTACTGGTTTCTGCGCCGGGTTGAACATGCCGTCCAGGTCATCGCCGACGAGCAGACGCATACACTGCCCGAGGATCAGGACGGCCTGGAGGTCGTCGCCCACCTTCTCGGCTTCAAGGATGCGAAAGCGTTTTCGAAGGCGTTTCGTGAATCTCTGGGCAAGGTCGAGAAGCACTACGCAGCGCTTTTCGAGACGGCGCCGGAACTGTCGTCCGGTGTCGGCAACCTGGTATTCACCGGCGATGTCGATGACCCGGGCACAGTCGAGACGCTTGGCAAGCTTGGCTTCGAGCGTCCGAGCGATATCATCCGGGTGATCCGCACCTGGCATTTCGGCCGCTATCGCGCGACGCGGTCGGCCGAGGCGCGTGAGCGCCTGACCGAACTCACGCCGGCGCTTTTGCAGGCCTTTGGCGCGACGCGCCGAGCGGATGAGGCGCTGCTGCGCTTCGACGAGTTCCTCGCCGGTCTCCCCGCCGGCATCCAGCTGTTCTCGCTGCTGCAATCCAACCCGACTCTGCTAAAACTGGTCGCCACCATCATGGGCGCAGCTCCCCGCCTCGCTGCGATCATCACGCGACGGCCGCATGTTTTTGACGGTCTGCTCGATCCTGCGCTGATGAGTGAACTTCCAAACCGTGCCTATCTCTCCGAGCGGCTTGCGAGCTTTCTGGAAGGCGAGGACGATTATGAGGCCGTGCTCGACCGGCTCCGGATTTTTGCAGCAGAGCAGAAGTTTCTGATTGGCGTCCGCCTGCTGGCAGGCTCCATCGACTACAGCCGAGCTGGCAAGGCATTCTCCGATCTGGCTGATCTGGTACTGGGTGCAGTGCTGGATGCCGTCCAGAAGGAGTTCTCGGTCCGCCACGGGCGCGTGAAAGGCGGGCGCGTAGCACTTCTGGGCATGGGAAAGCTCGGCAGCCGCGAGATCACCGCCGGCTCCGATATCGACCTGATCCTGCTCTATGATCATGATCCGGCAGCAGAAGACTCCGACGGCGAGAAGCCACTTGCACCGTCGCAATACTACATGCGCCTGACCCAACGCCTCATTGCCGCCGTCTCCGCCCCAACCGCCGAGGGCGTTCTGTATGAGCTGGACCTGCGTCTGCGCCCGTCCGGCAACAAGGGCCCGGTCAATACGCATATAGATGCGTTCAGGAAGTATCAGGAAACCGAGGCCTGGACCTGGGAGCACATGGCGCTCACACGCGCCCGCACCGCTGCCGGCGACGAGGATTTCTGCCGCGAGATCGAGAGCATCGTGGCTGAAATTCTGGAGCGCCCCCGCGACACCGTAAAGGTGTTCGCCGATGCAGTCGAGATGCGCAAGACGCTCGACACTGAAAAGCCTCCGAAGGATTTCTGGGATATCAAGCTTGCACCCGGCGGCCTGATCGATCTCGAGTTCATCGCGCAATGTGCGGCGCTCACCGGCAATGTCGAGGGCAACGATCGCCACACAGGCAGAGGCTCGGTGCTGGCCCGCCTGCGTCCGGAATTCTGCGACCCGGAAATGCGCCAGCGCATGAGCACTGCCTATGCTCTCTACTCGGCGCTGACCCAGATGATCCGGCTCTGCCTCACCGACCCGTTTGATCGGGAAAACCTGCCGCCAAGCCTCGCCGACCTGTTGATCGGCATAGCCGACGCTCCGGACTTCAAGTTCCTCGAAGCAACGCTGAAAGATACCGAGAAGGACTGTCGCGTCAGTTTCAATCTGCTGATGAAGAGCAAGAAAAATGCGTAAGCTGCTGCTCGCTTGCTTGCTGACCGTGTCGGCTTTCCCGGCGACGGCCGAACCGACCAAGGAAGACTACGTGTCGATGGCCCGGAAAGCCTGGACATACCTCCAGTGCAGTTTCTTCGCGAACGATCTCGATATGAACAACAGTCTGTTCTTCAGGCAGGCGGGCTACTATCTGGGCGTCGAGTTTCTCGATGCCGTTGAAACCGGCAAGGCAAGGCTCACCGACATGCTCGGCAAGGCGCCGGACGGGTTTCTGATGACCAGCGGGATCTGGGGCGACGAAAGGATTGTGTATGCCTACAGGATGGGCCGGATTACAGCGCTTGCAAATCTTGAGGCGCTGGAAAGCATGGGCCCCAGCAGCGGCAGGGATATCGATAAGCAGGTCGAGGTCGCGAGGTCGCACTACATTGAGAAGAAGTGCGATTCACTTGAGGCCGAGATGAAAGCCTACGTGCGCAGTGAGCTGAAAAGAGAGCGGGAAGCGCTTCCAAAATAGAGCTGGCAGGGACGGGCCGCTGTCAGCATCAGCAGGGTAAGTGTTGGCGCTACTCCGCCGCCAGTAGCGTAGGCTCTTCCGGAGACGACCTGGGCAGATTCGGGATGCGCACCGAGACGATGGTTCCCTTGCCCTCTGTCGAGCGAATGCGCAGGGCACCCCCATGCAGTTCGGCCAGCGACCGCGAAATGGCAAGGCCAAGGCCGGAGCCGTTATGGTTCTTTGAGAACTGGTTCTGCACCTGCTCGAACGGCCGCCCAAGCTTGGTCAGCTTGTCTTTCGGAATGCCGCATCCATTGTCCTCAATGGTCAGCATCAGAGCCTTCGATGTCAGCTTGGCCTGCACGACGACCTTTCCATTCTCACCGGTGAACTTCACCGCGTTGGAGAGAAGATTGATCAGGATCTGCTTCACGGCGCGGCGATCCGCATGGATTGAAAGGCACTCGGGGATGCGCGATTCAATCGCGATGGCCTTGTCGGCTGCCTGCACAGCGATAACCCGCACCGTTTCCTGGATGAGCGGGCAGAGATCCAGATCCTCCGGCTCGATCTTCATCTGGCCTGCCTCGATCTTCGACATGTCCAGGATGTCGTTGATGACACCAAGCAGGTGATCGCCTGAATTATGGATGTCGCCGGCATACTCCTGATACTGCGGAGCGCCAAGCGGGCCGAACAGTCCGCTTTGCATGATCTCGGAGAACCCGATGATCGCGTTCAGCGGCGTACGCAACTCGTGCGACATGTTTGCCAGGAATTCTGATTTTGTCCGGTTAGCCGCCTCGGCGCGTTCGGTTTCGGCGACACATACACGGTTCAGCGCCTCCAGCGCCTCCATGTGTTTGTCGGCGGTAGCGCGCGCCATCTCGAGATCGTGGATGGTTGCCATCTGCTTGCGTTCATTTTCGGTGAGCCGCTCCTGCTGTTGTTTCAGCAGGGTAATGTCAGCGCCCACGGAAACGGTACCGCCGTCGTCTGTGCGATGTTCATTGACCAGCACCCAGCGTTGGTCTGCCAGTTGCCGCTCGAACGTCGCCGCGCCTTTGGGGCCGTTCGGATTAGCAAGCTTGCGATCAACAATAAACGGTGCCCGTCGACCTTCGACAGAGGCGCGCGCCGTTCCCGGTTGCACATCATGGTCGGACAGGCCGTAATCCTTCTTGTAGCGCTCGTTGCACATCACGAGACAGCCCTTGGCGTCCCAAAGCACGATCGACTCGTTGATCCTTTCGATAGCGCTGCGCAGCAGGCGGTCGGCGGTCTCCGAGCGCGCTGCGAGGTAACGCTGCTCTGTCACGTCCACTGCGATCCCGATCAGGTGCAGTTCCGGTGCGTTGGGGGTCACCACCTGCGCGCGTGCCCGCACCCACACCCAATGGCCGTCGGCGTGCCGCATACGAAACACCCGGTCGATATTGTCGGTCGAGCCGGAAACGATCTCGTTTGCCTGATGGAACAGGTCGCCATCATCGGGATGGATGATGCCATCGACGTCACCGAAGGACAGCATCCCGTCACGAGGCTTGTAGCCCAGCATGTCGTACATTGACCGTGACCAGTACATGCGCCCGCGCGACATATCCCAATCCCAAAGACCACAGCGTCCGCGAGCGAGAGCAAGGTCTATCCGCTTGTGCGCGTCGACAAACATGCGGTCTGCCTCCCGCACATGCCCGGACTGGTGGAAATAGGCATAGAGCACGGCGAGCAGCACTCCCGCGGTCAGCAGGTAAAGCGTGATGTTGAGCTTCACCGCCTCGCGCCAGCGCGCCATGATGCGGTCCTTGGGAGCAAACACCGCGACCACCTGATTGCCTGTTGGCGTAAAGCGGGCGGCGCCGATCCAGGCCTCGTCGCGGAAGGTGACGTTGCGAACGCCGGCTTCCTTGCCGAGCATGAACAGCGCCTGGCTCTGGCCAACCATGCTGTTCAGTTGCCCGCCGACCCAGGCGGAGGCATTGGGGCTGGCTGACAGCACCTTCAGCTTGCGATCTGCAATGACGAAAACGTGGCTGGGGGTGAGAGACGCATAGTCATCAACATCGTTGATGAGCACCTGCCGCCCTGCCTCTGTATCATTGTCGACAGCGCGGAGCGCCATCTCTGCCACGACCTGTGTCAGCGATGCATTGGCGCGCTGTTCTGCGTTGAACTTTGCGTCTGTGAGACTGACGACGCGGGCATAGGCGATAACGCACAGAAAGATGATCGTAAGCGCCGGCACGAGCCGGCGTACCAGCGGTTCAAACCTGATAAGCCGTCGTGACGCTTCACGCCCCAATATCGCAGTGTCGCTGACACCGAAGCGCGGTTTGCGCGCAAACGAGCCACGACCGGCCGCGCCCCACGCGTCCGTATTCGCCATTCTCGGTTCCCCCGGGAACTCTGGTTATCTGAGTTGACCCGGCAACGCCGCACGTCCGAATCGTCTATAAGGAATCAGCAGGATTCCGCCGTGTCCAGCACTTTCTGATCACGTTGCGTAATGCAGGGCCTCCTCAGGCCAATGTGCGCCGGACGATGTCGCTGAGGTTCATCGACAGATGCGGCTGCCGGGATAGATCTGCCAGCACCTGTCGCGCCTTGTCGAGCCTGCCCATCTCGAGCGATCGCCATGACCCGAATGCGGTCGCCAGCCGCGACGCCAGCACCGGGTTGATCGGGTCTATCTCCAGAACGGCATCTGCCAACAGCCGGTAGCCGGCCCCGTCAGCCCGGTGAAAGCCGGTCGGGTTGCCGCTCGCAAAAGCGAAGATCAGGGCGCGAACCCGGTTCGGATTGTCGATCGCAAAATGACGGTGCTGCTTGAGGCGGAGAACCGTGTCAACGGCACCTTCTCCTGGCGCCGTCGCCTGGGCGTGGAACCACTTGTCAAGGACAAGTGGGTCCTCGCCATAGCGCTGCTCGAAAGCTTCGAGGGCTTCACGGCACTCTGCGGTACTGCCAAAACGGTGCGTCAGAATGGTCAGCGCGGCCATCCGGTCGGTCATGTTTGGCGCGTTCCGGAACTGCGCTGCGGCAAGTGCCGGCGACTGCTCCGCGACACTGCGAAACTCGAGCAGGGCATTGCGCAGCGCGCGCCGTCCGGCACTCGCGCCATCAGGACTGAACTCGCCGTCTTGCGGGAGGCCGGCGGCGACGCGCTCAAACACCTCGAGATTTGTCCGTGCGACCGCCTCCAGCACCCGCTCGCGTCCCGCCAGCACCATGTCGGGATCGATGTTTCCTCCGATCTCGCGCGACACGTCTGCCTCGGAGGGCAGGGTCAGCAACAATGCCCGCAAGGCAGGCTCCAGCCGCTCATCTGCGGCGGCGGTCGAGAGCAACCCGCAGATGGCGGAAAGCTCCGGGCGATCCTTGCCCCAGCGCGCTGCCCGCGTCTCCTCGATCAGGGCTTCGGTGATGATTGCGTTCAGCGCCTGCCAGCGGCCGAACAGATCAGTGTCATGTCCCGCCAGCAACATCTGGTCCGGGCGCTCCAGTTGCTGTGCTGTGGTTACAGGGGCTGAGAATCCGCGATTGACCGAAAGCACCGGCCGCTTTGAAACGCCAGAAAACACAACGCGTTGACGACGTCTTTTGAGATGAATGACACCGTCTGTAGCCTGGCCGCCCTCGACCCGATCATAGCTCACCTCGGTGCCGTCCTCGCTGATCAGCGCAAATGCGAGCGGGATGTGCATCACCTTCTTGCGATGCTCTGCCTGCGTTGGCGCCAGCGACTGCTCCAGCTCAACCGCGAAGGTGCGCCGCTCCTCGTCATAATGGCTGGAGATTGCGACGTGTGGCGTGCCTGCCTGATGGTACCACAGCGCGAATTGTGACAGGTCCTGGCCCGAAGCGTCGGCAAAAGCCTGAATGAAATCCTCGATGGTGACGGCCTGACCGTCATGACGGTCGAAGTAAAGGTTCATGCCTGCGCGAAAAGCCTCGGGACCGATCAGGATGCCGAGCATCCGCACGATTTCGGAGCCTTTCTCGTACACCGTGGCCGTGTAGAAATTGTTGATCTCCCGGTAGCGTCGCGGCCGTACCGGATGCGCCAGCGGACCCTGGTCCTCGGGGAATTGCTGGGCCTTCAACGCCCGCACTTCCTGTACCCGTCGCACCGTGCGCGAGCGTTGGTCAGCGCTGAACTCGTGGTCCCGGAAAACCGTCAGGCCTTCCTTGAGGCAAAGCTGGAACCAGTCACGGCAAGTGATTCTGTTGCCAGTCCAATTGTGAA
>CAYZQP010000089.1:0-9482 GCA_964480545.1 uncultured Mesorhizobium sp.
GATCGATGTGTCGAGGCCGCCCGAATAGGCAAGCACCACCTTCTTGACGTTGTTCGTCTTCGCCATGTCGTCCTCTTTAGGGGATGTGTTGGCGGTCTCTTAGCAGGATTGGGCAGGGGGGCAAGGCACAGGATCACACAGCGCCTTCACAGATGGTGGGGGCGCTTTTCACCGATGTGCCTATGGTCAGGCTGTGTCAGGACCAGCGATCGTTCCGATCGGGGTTACGACCCCACGGTCCGCGTTTCTGCGGCCGGGGCGGTTCAGGTGCTGGCGCGCTGTTCCAGGGGCCGCTGCGCTGTTCGCTTTCCGGATCATCTGCCTGCGACGGACCTGACTGGCTCCAGGGCCCTTCCTGGTCCTGCTGCGGCAGTGGTTGGCGGGGCTGTGCCTGTGTCTGCTCAACACTTCCATACGCGCGCCCCTGCTCCTCCAGCGCGCGCACACGGTTTTCCATGTTCGGATGGGTCGAGAAGAGATTATCGGCGCCTTCGCCGTGCAGCGGATTTGCAATGTACATATGTGCCATTGCCGGATTTGCCTCGGCGGCCGGATTGCGGATGCGCTGCGCGCCGCCGGCAATCTTGCGCAAGGCAGATGCGAGCGCCAGCGGATTGCCGGCAATCTCGCCGCCGCGCTTGTCGGCGGAATACTCGCGGGTCCGGCTCACTGCCATCTGGATCAGCATGGCTGCAAAGGGCGCCACGATCAGCGCGACCAGCGCGCCGATGCCGCCAAGCGGGCTGTTGCTGTCACGGCTGCGGCCAAAGAAGAATGCGAAGTTTCCGAGCATCGAGATTGCGCCGGCAATTGTTGCGGCGATGGTCATGATGAGTGTGTCCCGATTCTCGATATGCGCAAGTTCGTGCGCCATCACCCCGGCGACCTCGTCAGGCGTCAGCGTGTTCAGAAGTCCCGTCGTGGCGGCAACCGCAGCGTTCTGCGGATTGCGACCGGTGGCGAAGGCGTTGGGCTGAGGTTGGTCGATAATGTAGACTTTGGGCATTGGCAGATTGGCGCGCTCGGCCAGGTGCGCAACCATCCGGTAGAATTCAGGCGCGTTGCTTTCGTCGACCTCGACGGCGTTGTTCATACGCAAGACCATCTTGTCGGAGTTCCAGAAGCTGAACAGATTCATCGCTGCTGCGATGAAAAACGCCGCGATCATGCCGCTCTCGCCGCCGATCAGGAAGCCGAGCCCCATGAACAGCGCAGTCAAGACTGCCAGCAGCATTGCGGTTCGCATTATGTTCATTCAGCACTCCGAAACAGGTTGCCGGTCGATCCGGCGGGTATCCTGCGCTATATGATGGTGAATTCCATGCCGCGATTCAATGTTTTGCCCCATGACTGACGATCACAAGCCCGAGCATTCCGACCCCGCGCCCGCGCCACAACGGGAACTCTCGCCTGCCGCACAGCGTGCGCTCGACGAGGCAAAGGCACGGCGCGAGGCCTATCAGAAGGCCGAGGCAGAGTTGCCCAAAGAGCTGGGCGGGCGCGGCGGCAAGGAACCCGGACGCTACGGAGACTGGGAAATCAAAGGCATCGCCAGCGATTTTTGATCGACGCCGGCGGCAGGTCACGATCTGCCGGAGCCGAGTGCATCGAGCGGGATTTTCAGATAGCGGCGGCCATTGCTTTCCGGTTCTGGCAGGTGGCCACCGTTGATGTTCACCTGGAGTGCGTGCAGGATCAGCCTCGGCATTGGCAATGTGCGATCGCGCGCCTCACGCACAGCAACGAACTCTGCACGGGATGGATCGTTCTTGAAATGCGTGTTTGCAACCCTCTGTCTGGCGACGGTTGACTCCCATCGTGGCTCCCTGCCGCCGGGCTGATAGTCGTGGCCGGTGAACAGGCGCGTTTCGTCGGGCAGGGCGAGAATGGCGGTGATCGAATCGTATAGATCCCTCGCACTGCCGCCAGGAAAATCAGCCCGGGCCGTGCCCGAATCCGGCATGAATAACGTGTCGTGTATGAAGGCGGCATCGCCGATAACGTAGGTGATGGAGGCCAGCGTATGCCCGGGCGAGAAGATAATTCGGGCCGGGATCTCGCCGACCGAAAACACCTCGCCGTGTGAGAACAGGTGATCCCACTGCGAGCCATCGGCGGGAAAGTCCGGCAAATTGTAGATGTCCTTCCAGAGAGCCTGAACCTTGACGATGTTCTCGCCAATAGCAGTCGGTGAGCCGGTTCTTTCCTTGAGGTAGGGCGCTGCAGAAAAATGGTCAGCGTGAGGATGGGTGTCGAGGATCCACTCGACGTTCAACCCTTCGGCGCGGACATAATCGAGCATGGCGTCAGCACTGGTGGTTGTGACGCTGCCGGACTTCTCATCGAAGTCCAGAACCGGGTCTATGATCGCGCACTGACCGCTCGACGGGTCAGCGACCACATACTGGATCGAGGATGTCTGCGGGTCAAAGAAGCCCTTTACGGTCGGTTTCATCTGTCCTCCTGACGCGCAAATCTCGCATCATTGGCCGGAAACCGGAATCATATTTTTGCGACCGGGAGAGCTGCGGATTGCGCGGCAGTCCCGGAAGCTCACGCCTTCTTCTTGTTGTAGAGGTCGAAGGCCACCGCACCGAGCAGCACGAGGCCCTTGATGACCTGCTGCCAGTCGATGTTGATGCCCATGATCGACATGCCGTTGTTCATCACGCCCATGATGAAGGCGCCGATCACCGCGCCTGCCACCTGGCCGACGCCGCCGAGCGCCGAGGCACCGCCGATGAACACGGCAGCAATCACGTCGAGCTCCATGCCCGCACCGGCTTTCGGTGTCGCCATGTTGAGACGTGCAGCGAAGATCAGGCCGGCCAGCGCCGCCAGTGCGCCCATGATGGCGAAGATGTAGAAGGTCAGCCGCTCGGTATTGATGCCTGACAGCGAGGCTGCCTTGACGTTGCCGCCCATCGCATAGATGCGGCGGCCGAAGGTCATGCGTTTGGTCAGGAACACAAAGCCTGCGATCAGAACGCCCATGACGATGAGCACGTTGGGCAGACCACGGTAAGAGGCCAGCATGTAGGTCAGGAACAGGATAAGTGCCGCCAGCACCAGATTCTTGCCGATAAAGAAGCCGGCTGGCTCGACGTCCAGGCCGTTTGTCTCACGGCGCGCGCGGCCCCGTATCGACGACCAGATCATCAATGCAACAAGCACAAGGCCGATCACCAGGGTGGTGGCATGGAACGGTGCCCCGCGGATGGACCAGGGGCCAATCGGATCGGGTATGAACCCGGCGGACAACATCTGGAATTCGGTGGCAAAGGGACCGACGGAGCGACCTCCAAGCAGCCAGAGCGAGAGGCCCTTGAACACCAGCATGCCGGCGAGCGTGACGATGAAACTCGGAATTTTCATATAGGCTATGAAATAGCCCTGGGCGCCGCCGATCACCGCGCCCAGCGCAATGCAGATGATGCTCGCTACCAGCGGCGGCAATCCGTAGTCGACCATCAAAACGGCCGCAGCCGCGCCGATAAACCCAGCCACCGAACCGACCGAGAGATCGATATGGCCGGCCACAATGACCAGCAACATGCCGAGCGCCATCACGATGATGTAGGAGTTCTGCAGGATCAGGTTGGTCAGGTTGATCGGGCGGAACAGCACGCCATTGGTGGTGTACTGGAAGAACAGCATGATCGCGATCAGCGCGATCACCAGGCCGTACTCGCGGATGTTTGCGTTGAACGCGTCCTTGACGGTGACCCGTCCCGGGGCGCTTGCCGGTGCAGCAGTTTCGCTCATGACGCAGTCTCCAGTTCCTCTTGCTGGCCACCGCGAACGATGGCCCGCATGATCTTTTCCTGGCTGGCCTCGCGAGCCGCCATCTCGCCGACAATCCGCCCTTCGTTGAGGACGTAAATGCGGTCGCAGATGCCGAGCAATTCCGGCATCTCGGATGAAATAACGATGATGCCTTTGCCCTCGGCAGCCAGTTTGTTGATGATCGTGTAAATCTCGTATTTCGCGCCGACATCAATGCCGCGTGTCGGTTCGTCCAGGATCAGCACATCCGGATTGGAGTAGAGCCACTTGGACAGGACAACCTTCTGCTGATTGCCGCCAGACAGGTTGCCAGTGATCTGATGAACGCTGGAAGAGCGGATGTTGGTCTTGCGCCGGTATTCGTTGGCAACGCCGAGTTCTGCAATGTCGTCGATTACGCCTGATCGCGAAACGCCGGGGAGATTGGCAATCGTCACATTGTGCTTGATGTGGTCGATCAGGTTGAGGCCATAGACCTTGCGGTCTTCGGTGGCGTAGGCGAGCCCGGCATTGATGGCCCGGCGAACGCTTGATGTGTCGGCCTTTCTGCCGTGCATGAACACCTCCCCGGTGATCTTCGTGCCCCAGCTTTTGCCGAAGACGCTCATTGCCAGCTCGGTCCGTCCGGCACCCATGAGGCCGGCAATGCCAACAACCTCGCCTTTGCCGGCGCGGATGTTCACGTCCTTGATCACCTGCCGCTCCGGATGCAGCGGGTGATAGACCGACCAGTTCTTCAGTTCGAAGATCGTCTCGCCGATGTCAGGCGTGCGCGACGGGTATCGGTTTTCGAGGGTCCGCCCCACCATCGAGGTGACAATGCGGTCCTCGGTAATGTCTTCCTTGTCCATCGTCTCGATGGATTTGCCGTCGCGTATGACGGTGATCTGGTCGGCGATGCGTTTGATCTCGTTGAGCTTGTGCGAGATCATGATCGAGGTCAGGCCCTGTGCCTTGAACTCCAGCAGGAGGTCCAGCAGGGCCTGGCTGTCCTTCTCGGAGAGCGACGCGGTTGGCTCGTCGAGGATCAGCAGTTTCACGTTCTTCGCCAGCGCCTTGGCGATCTCGACCAGCTGCTGCTTGCCAGTGCCGATATTGGTGATCAGCGTGTCCGGATCCTCGCGCAGCCCGACCTTCTTCAGCAACTCGGACGACCGCTTGTGGACGCGGTTCCAGTCGATGATCCCGCCGGAAGCCTGCTCGTTGCCCAGAAACATGTTCTCGGCGATCGACAGCATCGGCACCAGAGCGAGTTCCTGGTGGATGATCACGATGCCTTCGCGCTCGCTGTCATGAATGCCCTGGAAGTGGCATTCCTTGCCTTCATAGAGCACCTTGCCTTCGTAGGAGCGGTCCGGATAGACGCCGGAGAGAACCTTCATCAAGGTCGATTTCCCGGCACCGTTCTCGCCGCAGATTGCGTGGATATCTCCGCGCCTGACGCGCAGGTTCACATTCTCAAGCGCCTTCACACCGGGGAAGGTCTTGGTGATGTCGCGCATTTCCAGAATGATATCGTCGCTCATCCATCCCCCCACCGCCCGAGGCGGTAGCGGGGGGCTCTACCGCCCCCCGCACGTCCGGCTTACTTGAGATCGTCAGCCTTGATGTAACCCGAGTCGGTCACGAGTACCTTCTCGTAGTTAGTCTTGTCGACAGAGATGGGGGTCAGCAGCACCGATGGCACTACCTTGACGCCATTCTCGTAGGTCTTGTCGTCCAGACCGGTCGGGGTGCCGCCGGAAATGACGGTGTCCACGAGATCGCCGGTCACCTTTGCCAGTTCGCGCGTGTCCTTGAACACGGTCGAATACTGCTCGCCGGCAATGATTGCCTTGACCGACGGAACTTCGGCGTCCTGCCCGGTGATGATCGGCCAAGGCGATTCCGCCGAGCCATAGCCGACGCCGCGCAGCGACGAGATGATACCGCGCGACAGGCCGTCATATGGTGCCAGAACGCCATGTACCTTGGTGCCGTCAGAGAAACTGGCCGACAGGATATTGTCCATGCGGGCCTGTGCGACGGCGGCGTCCCAACGCAGGGTGCCGACTTTCTCCATGCCCATCTGGCCCGACTTGATGACAATCGTGCCGTCGTCGATCAGCGGCTGCAGGACCGAAATCGCGCCGTTGTAGAAGAAGAAGGCGTTGTTATCGTCCGGCGAACCGCCAAACAGCTCGACATTCCACGGCTTCACGTCGGGGAAGCGTTCCTTGAGCCCGGCCACCAGTGAATCGGCCTGAAGCACGCCAACCTTGAAGTTGTCGAAGGTCGTGTAATAATCGACATTGCCGCTGTCACGGATCAGACGATCGTAGGCGAAGATCTTTACGCCGCTGTCGGCAGCCTGCTTGAGGACGGCCGAGAGCGTGGTGCCGTCGATGGAAGCGATTACCAGAGCCTTCGCGTCCTTTGTGACCATGTTCTCGATTTGCGAGAGCTGGTTTGGAATGTCATCCTCGGCGTACTGAAGATCGACAGTGTAGCCCTTGGCCTCAAGCGCAGCCTTCAACGAGTCGCCATCCGAGATCCAGCGCAAGGATGATTTCGTTGGCATTGCGATGCCAATCAGTCCCTTGTCCTGGGCGAATGCCGGGAGGCTGAGGGCCGCAGCACCGGCAAGTGCTGCAATCATGGTCAGTCTGCGGGTCAGTTTCATGTGTATTCCTCCTGATCGCTGAGTTCTTTCGTCCCTGCGATAGTCTCAGCCCGAGAAAGTCCACTAGCGATTTTTTCGGGAGAGTCGATGGAAAAAACGTGAATCTAAAACGATTAACGTAAATTTGTCTGACAATTGTGTGTGGCCGCTGTTGTGGCTTGCATTATTTCGGCGAAGCGCGATGCTCGTGAACCGCAAATCACGGGAGACCTGCCATGGAAGCGGCTGCCCAATCGACTGAAATCCAGGTGCTTGGTCTCAGTGTCGTTCTGCTGCTGGCGCAGATCATGGCGCAGGCAATGGCGGGCCATGATCGCGGGCCCAGATATCTCGCAGGCGCACGCGACGAGGCCAGACCATCAGCGAATGTGCTGGCCGGGCGGCTTGACCGCGCCCTGCGCAATTTTCTGGAAACCTATCCCGCCTTTCTGGCGCTGGCGCTTGGCCTGGCGGTCACCGGTAAGACCGGAGGCATTGCCGCAACCGGTGCTGTGATCTGGCTGATCGCACGGGTACTCTATGTCATTGTCTATGCGACCGGCGTGCCCGTTGTGCGCACGCTGATCTGGCTTGTTTCAATCCTTGGTCTGGTCCTGATGCTTATACGGTTCTTTTTCACATGAAGATTCTACTCCTGCTTTCCGGTGCGCTTTCTCTTATCGTCGCCACACCGCTTTCCGCTGCCGAATGCACATTTGCTACGGCGATCTACAAACAGCCCGAGAGCAAGTATGTGTTGCGCTTCCAGCCACTGGAGAAGCTCTATCGTTTTCCCGCAACAACCAATGTTTTCTATGTGGATTCGGCCGACGAGAAGGATCCGCTGTTTGGCTGGGTGATCTGGAACCAGGGCGAAAGCCGGCCGGGCGGGAGCCTGATGAAGGATTGTCCCGAAGACGGTCAGACCGACGAGGATTTTGCCGAGTGTACAGCCTGGAAGGGCGTGATCTACGCGCTGACGTCCGAGGGGGCCATTCTGCTGCCGGGCGAAAAAGAGCCGCCTCCGGCAAAGATCCTGTTGCCCGATTTCGGGCGCGCATTGCGCTACTCAAACCTGAATGTCGAAAATGCACCATGGGACGTGTTCCAGTTCGACAGCTGCGGCAAGGATGAGACGAAGTGAGGCGCGTCGGTGCTTTCATGAGCGCTGTGTTTCTCTCGATCAGCACAGCTCAGGCTGCATGCCCCATCGAGCTTTCCGTTTACCGGGACCGCGACGGCGCGGCGGGTATAGACTTCCGTCCGCCCGAAGGCGCCGCCGTCACCAACGCGTTCCGCATGGTGTTTGCATCCGGCCTGGTGCTGGACGGTATGGTGATGTGGTCTGAAGGCGTCGAGAGGCCGATTGGCATGCTCCAGTACCAGTGCCCGCAGGGCGACGTGACGGGCGACGAACTGGAGGAATGCACGATCTGGCAGGGCATTGTGTATTCGGTCGGGGAGAGCGGTGCAGCCGGATTGATACCCAGGTCGGGCGATGCACCGAAAACGCTGATCTTCACCGACGTTGCCAATGCGATCGCTACCGCGCCGGTGCTGGCTCAAAGACAGCCGGCAAAGCTGCCGTTTGATATCTTCGAGTTGAGCGGCTGTCAGGAATAGATCATGCGCATTGCTCTCGCAGCAACACTTGCCCTTGTTGCCGGATCAGCCAACGCTGCCGGACCCGGGGATCGGGATTTCGTGGACGGGTTGCTCTCCCGGCTGACGCTGGAACGGGCGGCATTTGCCGCCTGCGCAGACCCGGAGTCGCGTGGCTGGCTGGAGAGCAGCTGGACCAGGGAACTGGCTGGCGCTGTCGAGTTGCTGCGGCAGAACGGGTTCCCCGCAGATTTTGTGGAGGCCGCACCCAAACGCTTTGCGCTGGCTGATGCCACACCGGTGTTTGCCTCCGACGAGGCGAAGACGCGCTATTGCGCCGTGCTGGGTGACTGGAAGCGCCGCTGGGAACTGTTCTACGTTCCGAGCCCGGAGGCCGAGGTGAGGAAGGTACTGGCACGATGAGCAAGACAGTTCTGGTCACCGGCGGCAGCCGCGGCATTGGTGCAGCAGTGTGCCGGCAGGCAGCAGCACAGGGCTGGCGCGTTGCGGTGAACTACGCTGCCAATGCCGAGGCGGCGGACAAGGTTGTGGCCGGTATCCGCAGCGCAGGCGGTGACGCTCTGGCCATTCAGGGCGATGTCGGGTCCGAGGCCGACATCCTCGCCATGTTCGACATTGTCGATCACACGTTCGGACGGCTCGACGCGCTGGTCAACAATGCTGGCATTGTCGATATCAAGCAGCGCATCGACGAGATGAGCCTGGAGCGTATCGAGCGCATGTTTCGGATCAACGTCACCGGTTCGATCCTGGGCGCCCGCGAGGCCGTCAAGCGCATGTCGACAAAGCATGGCGGCAAGGGCGGGGTGATCGTCAACGTCTCCTCCATCGCCGCTGTCATCGGCGGGGCCGGCGAGTATGTCGATTACGCCGCCGCCAAGGGTGCGATTGATACGTTCACGGTTGGGCTGTCGCGCGAGGTTGCGACGGAGGGCATCCGCGTCAACGCCGTGCGACCCGGCATCACCGACACGGACATTCATGCTTCCGGTGGCCAGCCCGACCGCGCCGAGCGGCTGAAAGGTCTGATCCCCGTGCAAAGACCGGGCACAGCCGACGAGATTGCTGGTGCTGTCATCTACCTGTTGTCTGATGCTGCGAGCTATACGACCGGCGCATTGATCAACGTAACAGGCGGTCGCTAGCGCCAGCGTTCACTTTTGCATGCCTGCCGCGCGCTTTTCGGGGTGCAAAAAAAGCTGCATGCGTGTAGCACCACCCCGGTAATTTCCTACATCAGCTTCAAAGAACGATAGGCGAGGAGTGCAATGAGCTACGATGTTGTGGTGATCGGTTCGGGTCCCGGTGGATATGTTTGCGCCATCAAGGCTGCGCAGCTGGGACTTAAGGTTGCCGTGATCGAGAAGCGCGCAACCTATGGCGGCACCTGCCTCAACGTCGGCTGCATCCCTTCCAAGGCACTGCTGCATGC
>CAYZQP010000089.1:9492-13562 GCA_964480545.1 uncultured Mesorhizobium sp.
CTGCTGCAGGCGTCTGAGCGGTTCGAGGAAGTCACCCACGCGCTGCCGAAGCTCGGCATTGTCGTCGGCGAGCCGAAGCTCGACCTGCCGGCCATGATGAAGTTCAAGACCGACAACATCGACGCCAACGTCAAGGGCGTCGCCTTCCTGTTCAAGAAGAACAAGATCGATGGCTTCCCGAACTCCACCGGCAAGATCGTCGGCGCGGGCAAGGTTTCGGTCACCGGCGCTGATGGCAAGGAGCAGGTTTTGGAGACCAAGAACATAGTCATCGCCACCGGCTCGGACATTTCCGGTATTCCCGGCGTCGAGGTCGAGATCGACGAGAAGGTCGTGGTCTCCTCGACCGGCGCGCTGTCGCTCGACAAGGTGCCCGGCAGCCTGATCGTTGTTGGTGGCGGCGTTATCGGCCTTGAGCTTGGCTCGGTCTGGGCACGCCTTGGCGCGAAGGTCACTGTCGTTGAATATCTCGACCACATCCTTGGCGCGACCGATGGCGAAATCTCCAAGATGGCGCAGCGCCTGCTCGCCAAGCAGGGCTTTGACTTCAAGCTTGGCGCAAAGGTCACTGCCGTGAAGAAGGGCAAGAAGGGCGCGAGCGTCACGTTCGAACCCGTTGCCGGCGGCACTGCCGAGACACTGGATGCCGATGTCGTGCTTATCTCCACGGGTCGCCGCCCCTATACAGATGGTCTTGGCCTGGAAGCTGCCGGCGTCACCGTTGATCGTGGCCGCGTGCCGCACAACGGCCACTGGCAGACCAACGTCCCCGGCATCTACGTGATCGGCGACGTCACCACCGGCCCGATGCTGGCGCACAAGGCGGAAGACGAAGGCATTGCGGTGGCCGAGATCATCGCTGGCCAGCACGGCCATGTGAATTTCGACGTCATCCCGTCGGTCGTCTACACCAACCCGGAAATCGCTTCGGTCGGCAAGACCGAGGAGGAACTGAAGGCGGCTGGCGTTGAGTACAAGGTCGGCAAGTTCCCGTTCACCGCCAATGGCCGGGCGCGCGCCATGCTGCACACGGACGGCCAGGTGAAGATCCTCGCCGACAAGGCCAGCGACAAGGTGCTTGGCGTTCACATCATCGGCTTCGGGGCCGGCGAGATGATCCACGAGGCGGCCGTGCTGATGGAGTTTGGCGGCTCGTCGGAAGATCTGGCACGCACCTGCCACGCGCACCCGACCATGTCGGAAGCCGTGCGCGAAGCAGCACTGGCAACCGCCTTCGGCAAGGCAATCCACATCTGATGAAGGTCACTGTGGCGGCGACGGTCCGCCACAGTGAAATCTTCAGCGCTCAGCCCTATCATCATGCCTGATGAGCAACGCTGAGCAGATGACTGCACAGAGCGCGGGCCGGATTGGCCCGCTGCCCAGCCATCTCATGGTCTTCGACGGCGTCTGCATCCTCTGCTCCCGCGCTGTGCAGTTTATCGCCCGGCACGACAGGCGCGGCGTCATCCATTTCACCATTGCGCAGTCGCCACTCGGCCAGAGCCTCATGCAGGCCAACGGCCTGAATCCCGAAGATTTCGAGTCGCATGTGGTCATCGTTGATGGGGTGACTTTCCTGCGCCTCGATGGCGTCATCGCGCTTGCACGCGAGCTTGGCTGGCCGTGGCGGATTGCCGGCATTCTGCGCCCGCTGCCGCAAGGCGTGAAAGACTGGCTCTACGAGCGCATCGCGAAAAACCGCTATGCGATCTTCGGGCGCAAGGAGAGCTGCGACATCCCACCTGCCGGTTTGCGGGAGCGCCTGATTTGAGCGGGGCGATCCTGATCCTGGGCGGTTATGGCGTGTTCGGCGGAAAGCTCGCGCGGCGGCTGCTCAGCGCCGGCGCAGATGTGATCGTTGCCGGACGCTCGATGGACAAGGCGCAGACCTTCTGCGCCGCTCATAGCGGCAGGCCGCTGGTGCTAGACCGCGACGGCGATCTCGCGACTACCCTTGGGCAAGTGAAGCCCCTCATCGTCATTGATGCTGCCGGGCCGTTTCAAGCCTATGGTGGCGATCCCTACCGGGTTGCTCGCGCTGCCATTACTGCAGGCGCGCACTATCTCGACCTCGCCGACGATGCTGCCTTTGTCGCTGGCATTGGTGCGCTGGATGCAGAGGCGAAGGCCACTGGAGTCGTCGTACGTTCGGGCGCGAGCTCGGTGCCATCAATCTCGGCCGCAGCGCTGGACGAGTTGACGAAAGGCCTCGCCGAAGTCGCGGTGGTCAGCTCGATGATCCTGCCGGGCAACCGCGCGCCGCGCGGGTTGTCGGTCATCCGCGCCATCGTCGGACAGGTCGGGCGACCGCTCGCCTTCTGGCGCGGCGGACACTGGCGCGACGAACCTGCCTGGGGTGATTTGAAGCGGGTGGGGTTGGAGGTCGACACAGCCAAGGTTTCGCACCGCCTGGCCTCGTGCATAGACGCGCCAGATCGCTTGCTGTTCCCCACCCGCTACAACGCCCGCTCGGCACTTTTCCATGCGGGCCTGGAGCTGAAACTGATGCATGTCGGGCTGTGGCTGCTCGGCTGGCTGGTTCGCCTGAAGCTCGTGTCTTCGCTCACGCCATTCTCCTCCGCCCTGAGGTGGATCGCAGAGCGGCTGGAGCCCTTCGGCACGGATCGCGGCGGCATGGTGTGCACGGCCATCGGCCGCGATGAACATGGCAAGCCGGTCGAGCGCAGCTGGACGCTGATTGCCGAGGGTGGCGATGGCCCGGAGATCCCGCCTACGCCTGCCGCATTGCTGGCGCTGAAGCTGCTCGGTCAGGCACCACTCAAGCCTGGTGCATGCCCTGCGGTCGATGAACTCACGCTGACCGAAATCGAGGCTGGCCTGAGCCATTTGCGCGTCGTCTCGGGCAGAGAGGAGAAACCTGCGCCAACCCTGTTCGAGCAGGTGCTGCCTGATGATTTCGATGCATTGCCCTATGCCTGGCGGCGTCTCGCTGATGTGCAGGATGTCGAGAGTTTTTCGGGCCGCGCCTCGGTGGAGCGTGGCACTGGTTTCCTGTCGCGCATTGCCGGCTGGATCAACGGCTTTCCACCGGCGATCAACGATACGCCTGTGACGGTAACCAAGTTCAAGACCTCGCATGGGGAAACCTGGCTGCGCAACTTCGGCGGCCGGACGTTTCAATCACATCTTTCGGCAGGCAACAGGCCAGGTCTGCTCTATGAGCGCTTCGGCCCGTTTCGCTTCTCGATTGAGCTCACCCCGCGCGACGGCAAGGTGTTCTGGCCACTGATCGGCTGGACAGCGCTCGGCATTCCGATGCCGCGGGCGCTGTGCCCGCACAGCATGACGCTGGAAGAAGTCGATGCGGGCGGGGTGTTCCATTTCGACGTCAGCATTACGCTGCCGCTCGCCGGGCATCTCGTGCGGTACCGCGGCTGGCTGAAGCCGGGGACACCAGACAGCCGTTGATTGTAGTGAGTACGCCAGAGCAAGCAGGCGTCAGCGACCGATCGCTTGTCCTGACGCCCGGTCAAAGATGTGGATCGCGCCGGCTTCAGCCCGAAGCCGGATGCTGTCACCCGGTTTGATGTCAGCGCGACCGACCATGTAGACACACACCTGTTGACCGTTCAGGCTGACATAAAACTGCGTCGACATGCCAAGAGGCTCGACGACATCAACCTCTGCCATCAGTCCTTCGCTCGCAGACAACTGAAGGTGTTCCGGGCGAATGCCGATATTGACTTCTGTGCCATCCGGTATGCTGGCCAGATTCTCGACCGGCAGCGTTTGTCCGTCTGCAAGCCTGGCCACCGTCCCACCATTTTCCCGGCTGATCGTCGCGGGAAAAAAGTTCATGCCGGGCGAGCCGATGAACCCGGCCACGAAGATATTGGCCGGGGAGTCGTAGAGCTCAAGCGGCGCGCCGACCTGCTGGATCACGCCCTCGTTCATCACCACGATCCGGTCTGCCATGGTCATGGCCTCGGTCTGATCGTGCGTCACATAAATCGACGTGGTCTTGAGCTGTTGATGCAGCGACTTGACCTCTGCCCGCATGTGTACCCGCAGCTTGGCATCGAGGTTGGAGAGCGGCTCGTCGAACA
>CAYZQP010000090.1:0-4700 GCA_964480545.1 uncultured Mesorhizobium sp.
GTAAACGACAGATGCCTCTCCCCCGATTTCGAACTCAGGGACCTTGGAGACCATGTTGATGATGCCGCCGATCGACCCGGCGCCAAACAACACGGAAGCCGGTCCGCGAATGACCTCCACGCGGGAAAAGTTGTAGGGATCGGAACGGATCGACGCATAGTAGCTGAAGATATCGCGCATACCGTCGCGGAACTGAAGCGGATCAATGCCGCGGATGAAACCGCCATCGACGCGGCTGTCGGAGCCATAGGGGTTAGCCTGAACACCGGCGACATAGCGCAGCGTGTCGGAGACCGAAATCGCACCCTGTGACAGGAAGGTGTCGTCGGTGATGACAGTTATCGACTGCGGCGTTTCGGAAAGTGGCGTGTCGGTTTTCGTACCTGCGCTGGTCGTCTGCTTCGCACCGGTGACGAGAATTTCGGTCCGTGCGGGGCTGTCGGCGTCGGCTTCGCCATCCATCGCATAGGCCGGCTGGGCTAACCCCACAGCCAACGCCGCGAGCGTGCAATATGAAGAGCGAGCAATCATGTTGGTCCCCGAAATGCCTTATTGATTCGTCGCATCACTAATGAGAGTCAGTTGCATTAGCAATAATGCGATTCACGCCAAATTCATGGCCGCAAAAACGTGCTGCTTCAGCGCGCCAGACCGCGCGCCCAAAATTGGGAGTTCAGCCAGCAACGGCCGAGGATCAACCTGATGCAGGATGAAATGGCCCCAGCGAGGCTTTACAGGCCTGATGCATGTCTAGCTGGAATGCAGCCGTCACAGGTCCACGTCCGGGGGTCGGCAGGCTGCTTGCCAACCATTCCCGCCTGCCCTTCCCGCACCGGTCGCCGGATCAAATACTCTTCAGCGCCGCCACTGTCGGGAACCTGGCGGCATTGTCCATTTCCAGCCGGTTGCGTCCTTTGGTTTTGGCAAAGAACAGTGCCAGCTCCGCCCGCTTGATTGTATCGTCCAGCGATTTGCCGATGCGCGAAACGCCTGCGCTGGCGGTGATGGCCAGGCTTTTCGGCCCTGCCGCCTGGCGTATCTCAGACAGCGAAGTGACGATGCGCTGGCCAACTGCCTCCGCCTGGTCAGGCGTTGCCCGCGGCAGCAAGACCGCGAGACTTTCGCTTCCAACCCGCGAGACGATGTCATCCGATCGAACCAGCGTCCGCAGCAAATCAGCGAATACCACCAGCACCTCATCGCCAGTTGACTGGCCGTACCGCATGTTGATGGTCTTGAAGTGGTCGATATCGAAAAGCGCAAGGCATCCGCCGACCTCTTCGTCGACAAGATGCTGCAGCATCGAGATGAAGGCTTTGCGATTGGTGAGACCGGTCAGAGGGTCGGTCATCGCGGCGGCGAAAAGCTTCTCCTCGAAGCTTCTCCTTTCCTCGATGCTCCGCATGACGCTGAGAGCCCCGTAGATCCGATCATTGTCGTCCGCCAGGCATTGGACCTGGATTTCGAACCAGCGCTCGTCCCTTTCCGCGGTCAGCGCCGGAAACTCGATCCATTTGCCCTCTTGCCGCCCATTGATGGCCGCTTCGTGTTCTGATTTCACTGCCGCCGCGCAGGACGGATGGACCAGATCAAGAATGTGCGGCCCGATCAACATGGCGGGAAGCATCACGCCCAGCCGTTCGATCGCCGGCGAGGCATGCACAATGAAGCCCTGGCGATCAGTCTTGAGAATGATGTCCTGCGTGTTCACTGCAAGCAATCTGTAGAGGGCAGAACCCTCCTGCGATGTAAACTGAACCCTCATCGGTGCTAAGCCCCCAAAGCCCGTATTCAAATATCAATGAATTATTTTCATATAAATATGATTAAATTCCCCGATTTTCCGGCATATATCGCCAATATAACTTACGATTAATAAATAATTCTGAACATTATTCAATTAAGATAGTTCCATTTATACTTTGTTAGTTAAGTTAACTAACCCGTACAACCCCCAGCACTACCTTGATTTGATGTTTACCATGTTTTTTAATGTTGAGAAGTCGATTTATTTTATCCGATAACTCTTGATCAAAGCAAATGGGTACGGCACGAAACAGCCAATCCAGAAGGGACGCCAATGATAAAAATGAAGAGCAACCAGAGCGGGCCGCCCGCTTGGTCATTCTCCGCGCACTGCGAATCTTCGATGCTGGCGCTGCCGATTCGGGCTATGGAATGGGGCAACACGGTCCTTGATCGACCGAGTCTGCGCATGCCCTACTAACGAAATCTTAACCAACGGGACCGAAACACAGGGCGGCGGAGAAAGGACTCCCTAACGGGAGGCTATAGTGATGGTTATTGCGGCGCACTTTGAGGATTTGTCCAAAACCGCTGGTAAACCCCGCGCGCCCCGTAGGAAACTGCTGTTCGAGGCACATGGCGCGCTCGAATCCGGCAGTGCAGCTAAAGTGCTTGTGCACAACGTATCAACGGCTGGAATATTGCTCGAAAGTCAGGTGCCGCTGGCCAATGGTGAAAGGATCGACATTGACCTTCCTCAGGTCGGATCGACCCGGGCGAAGGTAGTCTGGAACAGTGGCAGCTTCTTCGGCTGCCAGTTCGATGCCCCTATCTCTTCCGCCGCATTGAGCGCCGCGCAATTGCGGGGCGCTGTGGGGCAGCACATGGATGTTCCTCCGCCTCAGCAACCTCTGCCCGATGAGTCATTCGGCGTTCGGCTGCATCGCCTCCGAAGTGAGCGAGGGCTGACCCTGTCGCAAATCGCGGTCCAGCTTGGCGTCAGCAAGCCGACTGTCTGGGCGTGGGAGCAAGGCAAGGCACGCCCGATCGACAGCAGGATCGAAGCACTGGCGAACGCGCTGGGCGTCACGAGTGCGGAACTGCTGCCCGGTCGCGATTCTCCCGCGCTACGCGAAATTCTCGCCAAGACGCGGGAACAGATCGCCGCAGCCTTTGGAATGAGCCCTGAGAAGGTCAGGATCATCATCGACCTGTGAGCGGCACCTGCCGACGGCATTCAATGCCCAGCACTCACTGCATAAGCAAGTTTACGTGATCGTACGCGCGCAAAGAACGTCTGCGACATAGGCCCGCCCAGATACGGTCTCGATCGCTTGAGTCCGCGCCATGATCCACCCCACCGACCGGCAGAACTGGTTCGCAGCCTGCCTGGCGCAGCTGGAGTTGGAACCGCCCTGGCACTCTATGCGCTGCCCATTGCGCAGCGGTGCGGGGAAAAACTCTGATGACGCGCCGCGCAGGGATTGGCCTACGCCCGTGCCCCATCCCCCTGTTGGACGCATCGACTGAATGCTCCGAAACTGGGGACTGAGCGTCGGCTGGTCACGGTCAATCGTGTTGCAGCGTCCGGTATAGTTGCGCCCCGTGCAGATCTGCCATTCCCCGCTTCGCACACGTATCGAGCGCGCATCCCATGCAAGGTTCAGGTTGGGTTGCGCCGCTTGAACGGACAGGAAGGGGCCGCCAAAGAACGTGTCACGGTGGACGATCGCCTCAAGCCCCCCTCCTCCCGGCGGAGGGCGGAAACGTTCGTCCTGCTGCTGCATCGGAGCAACTTCCTGTTGCGTCGGCGCGGCTTCCTGCTCAGTCGGTGCAGGTTGCTCCTGGCCGACGGCGGCCCCTGACAGCATAATTGCCGCTGCCAGCGAAGTACCAGCCATGAAACGCATAAGCATCCTCCTACAGTCACGCTCAATTATCCAACGGCATTCCCACGCACACGCGGATTTCTGCAAGCTGGACCGTCAACGATTCAACGCGGCACCCGAGGTTGCGGGACACTCGTAAGGCCGTGCGGGCGTATCTGCTGGCCAACTGAACTCATACAATACACGAAACCCGCTATGATCCGACAGCACAGGCCCGCTCGGCCCGCCGTCAAACATACCTTCAGCGCGAACGGGCCGCACTTTCACCACTTCCCCGGGTGCGAAAAAGTGCTTGTTTTGCACCCGCCGCCATTGGTCGGGATGCTCCCAATCCTCAAGGACTTCACATTTATTCGGCTGCTCGATGCAGAATTGGTGGACATTCTCCAGCGGAAACTTCCGCGTAAAATGTTCAAACCGGATGTCTGAATTTCTCATGTTGAAATCGCCGGCAATGATAGTCGGACTATCCTGCCTGCCATTGACACTGACAAACTGCGAGAGTTCGACAGTTTGTCGATGATGGGCCGGCGTGTGACGTTCCTCCGACACACCCGATGCGCGTCGGGCCTGCATATGTGTGTTGAAGATATCGACCGTTCCCGGAATGCCTGGAATTGCGATCTCCGCAAAGAGAGCGCCCTTGTTTGAAAGGCAGTCAAAGCCGGCGCAGCTTCCCCGGGAATAGGGTCGATAGGTTGTCGAAACCATCGGATAGTCACTTGCGATAACCAGACCGCTGGAAGTGAAGTTCGTGCGGATTTCGCCCCTTAATATGCGGCGGCGGCCCGGCAGCGGGCCTTCGACATTCGGGTCTTGTCTGGATCGTGCTCGTGGTCCCGAGGTTATGCTCTGATAGTTTGAGTCCACAACCGCCCGTGCGGCCGCGTTGCTGAAAACCTCCTGAAAAACGATGATGTGGGGGCCTTTGCCCTGCGCCCGAAATTCAGCCAGCCTCTGGGCAATTTCCTGCAAAAAGGGCGTGCGATTGCGGCGCGCCGGCCAAGGGAGGCCTTCAATATTGTAGGTCAGCACATCCACATATGCGTAGGCGGTTTTGCCATC
>CAYZQP010000090.1:4710-13378 GCA_964480545.1 uncultured Mesorhizobium sp.
CATCCGCTGAATAGGTAATGGCAGGCCCCGGCGCGTAACCGCATTCCGCAGTTCGCACCGCTGGCAGGCTCATGCAGCCTCCCGACAGCGTCAGTAGGACGATCGAAGAAAGTTGCGCTTTCATTGTTTGCGTAAGTTATCCTCACAAGCGCATGGCAAAGCAAGCTCAACGACTGTCAAGTTACAGATCTGGCATCGAATACCCTATCTGTGGATCGAGTAGAAATCGGCCGGTCGGCACCAGTAGCCGCGACACGCTTCGCGCCAAAATCAAGCCTTCATAGCCCCCAGAATTGCGGCCGTGATCTGCACCATATCCGACTGCCTGGCCCCTCAGCGTACCTGGACGCATCGCTCCAAGATGAACTGCCCGACAAAGACCCTTGCGGTAACCAGCTTCCGCCACTAATCGCGACTGAGAATCGTTATCAATAAAAGTATGAGGGTACGTCCATGAAACATGATCTCGTCGCGCGGCACTTGTGGATTCGCGGCTTTTCCCGATTGGCGTTTGTCGCTGCAGCACTGGCTTCGACGGCAACTTATGCAGCCGATGACGCGGATGGGGCCGAAAGTTCATCTGGCGATTCGATCATCGTTACCGGCTTGCGCGCGTCCGGCGTGTCGTCCGCAACCAAGACCGACACTCCGCTGATCGAAACGCCGCAGAGCATTACTGTCATCGACCAGGAAGAACTGGAGCGGCGGAACGCAATCTCTCTCAATCAGGCGGTGGGATATGTGGCAGGCATCTCCGCCAACCAGCGTGGCGGCACGGTGTCCCGCTATGATCAGATGTATCTCCGCGGCTTTGCGCCGGGCCTGTTCCTGGATGGAATGCGTCTGATCGCCGGCCCCTATTCGACGCCGCAGACCGACTTCAACCGTATCGACCAGATCGACATCATGAAGGGGCCTGCCTCGGTCCTCTATGGCAACGGCACGCCGGGCGGCCTTATCAATCTTACGAGCAAGACTCCCGAAGCAGAAGCTTTCGGGCGCGTCGAAGCGCAAGCCGGCAACTACAACAGCCTGCGCGCCGTGGCTGACATCAACCAACCGCTCGATGCCGAAGGCAAATGGCGGGTGCGCCTGGTCGGAGGCTGGCAGAAGGCGGACGGCTTCACCGCGATGACCGAGTCAGAGCGCTATCACGTCAGCCCGATGATCTCATTCGCTCCGGACGAGAACACGAGCCTGACAATCATAGCCGCCTATCAGCACGCTCCTTCGGGCAGCGGTTATTCGGGCGCCCCCGCGCACGGCTCCGTCCTGCCCAATCCCTATGGTCCGATCCCATATAATCTCAACACCGGCGATCCGGACTATGAAGTCTATGACCATAAGCAAAAGGCCGTCACGGCCATGTTCCGCCACCAGTTCAATGACACCCTCGGCTTCCGTTCAAACTTCCGCTTTCAGAACAATAGACTGACTTACCGACAGCTCTACGTCGGGGGCTTCACGACCACGGGCACTGGCCTTAACATCAACAGTGATTTTTCCACGATCATCCGTGGCGGCGGCGGTGCTGATGAAGACTTCGACACGCTGACAATCGACAACAGCTTCAATGCCAAGTTCAACACCTGGGGACTGGAGCACGATGTGTTGGTCGGCCTCGACTATCTCCGGATCGACGGTGAAAACGTCCAGCAGTTCAACACCGGACAGACATCCAACCCCCTGACCAGCATCCCGAACCTCAACCTGTTCGCACCGGTCTATGGCGGCCAGATGCCAAGCATGGACCTGCGGCTGCTGTCGCCGAACTACACCAACAATTACACGACGCGCGATCAGATCGGGATTTATGTCCAGGATCAGATCACCATCGATCGCCTGCACCTGATCGCCAGCGGCCGCTGGGACTGGTACGAGCAGCGCACCCTCAACAAGAGGAGTAATACGCTGACGCCGCTATCGCAGAGTGCGTTCACGATGCGTCTTGGCGCTCTCTACGAGTTTGACTTCGGACTATCACCCTACATCAGCTATTCGGAATCGTTCGAGCCGCAGGCCGGTGCCGATTATCTTGGCAATCCGTTCGTGCCGACCACCGGCAAGATGTATGAGGCCGGCCTCAAGTATCAGCCGCCGGGGCTGAATGCCCTGTTTTCTCTCGCGGCATTTGAGTTGAAGCGGCAGAACGTTCCCGTCGGCGATCCGCAGGCCGGCACCGGCGGACGCCCGTCCAATTCGCAGATCCAGATCGGCGAAACGCGCGTGCGTGGTATTGAGCTTGAGGGTCGCGGCGAGATCACCCTCGGCCTCGACGTGATTTTTGCCGGAACTTACACGGATGCGCTCATCACCCAAGGCGCACCGGCTGTTCCCGCTGCGCTACCAACCCTGACCAGGCTGGGAACCACCGGCATTCCATCCACCACTGGAACCGTGCCGCTGGGCGTTCCGAAGTGGCAGGCATCGGCCTTCCTTTCATACGATTTCGGCAAGGGCGCCGCCGGTGACCGGCCGCTGGGTGGGCTCAGCCTTGGCGGGGGCTTCCGTTATGTCGATGGCTCGTATGGTTCCACCAGCTACAAGGTGGCGGGCAGCGTAACGACCTTCGAGGAGTTCAAGACCAACGGATTCACCCTGTTCGACGCGATGATCGGTTACGACCTTGGCTATGCCAGTCCAGCGTTGCGTGGCGTTAGCTTGGCATTGAACGCGCAGAACCTGTTCGACAAGCAACACGTCGCTTCCTGCTTCTTCACCAACAGTTGCTACTTCGGCGCATCGCGTACTCTTGTGGGGTCCGTCCGCTACAAGTGGTAACGCAACCTCCTGGCTGTTTGATGTCCTGGCGTCCCGTTCATCGTATCGGGACGTCAGGTGGCCCCGCTGCTGATAGCAGGGGGATAAGGGGCTGCTGGCGGGCTATTGATCGAAGCTTGCCGGGGACGAGAGCGGCGTGGTGGGGTCAACGACAAACATGACAAGCTGGTGCGGTGTGCGTAGGACGGCATGGCCCAATTCCCCATGAACGTCTTCGGTATGTCTACTCCCGGCCTGTCGCCATCAAGCCGACAACTTGTCGGCATATATAAGTCTGCCCGCTCCCAAACCGCCAAAGACGTCGGGCAGCAGACTGTCCCCCACGGCGAAGCAGCCCTGGCTCCGGCCGATCTTGCCCTGCCCCGCTATGATACCGGGTTCGGCATACCAGGCGCCGTGCAGCACAATTGCCCGCGCAAACGCCTCGCTGTTCGATGGATCAAGACCAGTCAGGCGTTGAGACCTGCCGTGTTTGCCGACATAGTACTCGCCTGTCGCGAAGGCCCCGGAACTGGAAGCATTCGAGCCGGTCTGGTTGGAAAACCGCTCCAGCCATCCGCTGTTATCCGGATCCGATCCCCTGCCATGCGACACGAGAAATGACGTCGTTGCACCGCTCGCAATGTTGACGATATGGAAGCGTGGTTCGGAGGAGTGGGCTGCAAAATCCACGATTGCCATTCGGTCCCGGACAAGGTGGTCCCCGTGACGTTCCAGGGCAGCAAGTGCGGCTGCAAACAGGGCAGGTCTGACCGCGCCTGGTTCAACGACTTGAGCGGGAACGCGCGAAGCCGGTGTGTTACCGGGACGAGCCTGGGAGAACGCCGACGGCCCACCGGACCGCCCCGTGCACAGGGCTGTGCCGACCAGCGCGGAAGCGCCAATCAAGAATTGGCGTCGATCATGGACCATGTCCGCATCCATATAAGCGATGCCTCCAAGGTAAGGTCTCTGCGCAAAGTTATCCAGATGCACAGACTATTGCGCGCCACTAACCAGACCCGCCCGCTAACTGGCCCGCGACAGCACGATATTCAGCCCGGGAACAGGATCTGGATTACGTAGGCGCCAGCCAATCCCATTGCCGCAACGGCGATCAACAACGCGGCGCTATCGAGCAGCCGAGGCATGTGCCGGTGGGCATGGGAGTGACAGCGGCTGCACTCCTGACCGTGCTGATCAATCGCATATCCGCAGGTCGCGCAATAAATCGCTCTCATAACCCCTCCTTGCCAAGCAGGCTGCCCAAGGTTCTGAATTCTCTACCGTAAAATCGCATGCGAAGCATGCTGATCTGCCGGCGGCCCGGTGCAAACCCGACTGGACAGTGCCGAGTTCGCTTCTTCCGATCTCTACAGCAGTATTGCCCGGTCAGCCATGGCTTTTTCATCATCGAAACGAAGAATAATACTTTCGACCATACCTGCCTTTTCGTCGGCTAGACCGGCGCGCAAGGGATAGCTGGGTGATCCTACTTGGTGGCCTGATCGGCAAGCAGCCAGGAGGAGAAATGGACTACTGGATCCCAGCTGTCCGCAAATAGGCAGCGTCAGTAACAACAGTGGCTACGAACAGCGCCACTGGAAACGCCGACAGGATTGCGTGGGCCGGATTCAACCCGTCGCGATCGAGGATGGGAGCCATGGCTGGTCTCCCTAGCAGGGATATGGTCGCCGTGAGACTTTACGCCCGGATTGTGCTGCGGTTGCCATGAACCCCAAACGCTTCGAAGCCCAAGCGGCTTCACACCAAACGCAGTTACGGATCATTTCGGCACTTTGCCCTGCCGTATTTGGTCCATGGCTTCCTTGCCGAACATGGCGTCCATCGGGTCAGGTCCCTTGCCCTGATCCATGCCGCCGTCAGCGGAGAAAGTCTGTCCTGTGACCCAGCCGGACTCCGGCCCCGCGAGGAAGCGGATTACCCGGGCGAGATCCTCCGGCTCTCCTACCCTGCCCAGCGGCGTCTCAGCCGCGTACACGGCAACCATGGACGCCAGTTCAGGGCTGCTGGCACGTTCGGGCGGAAGCGTCAGGCCAGGCCGCACTGCATTGATGCGGATGCCGGCACCGCCCAGCTCAAACGCGGCGGCCCTGACGAAGCGTTCGACAGCGGCCTTGGCCGCTCCATAAATGCCCAGGCCCCAGCCCGCCTGCGTAGCCGCAGCGGACGACACACAGATAATCGCCCCGCCCGGAGACATCAGCGGCACGCCATGCCGAACGGCGAGGAAAGCGGTGATGAAATTGACTTCCAGTTCCTTGCGGACATCCTCCACCTCGCGCATCAACAACGGCTTGAATACTGGTTCCCCGACGATCGAGCCGATGATGTCCAGCCGCCCGTTCAGGCCGTGCGCAAAGGCAAGGCCTACCTTGACGTGGTCCTCGTTGCTGGCGTCACCGACGTGCATTTCGATGCGCCCTCCAGCGACCTGGCTTTTCAGGTCATCACGCGCTTTGGCGAGAGCGTCCTGTCGCCTGCCCATGATGACCACCGTCGCTCCGTCCTGGGCCAGAGCCAGCGCGCTGGCCTTTCCGATCCCCTGGCTCGCACCGGTGACGAATGCGGTTTTTCCTGCAAGCACCTTCTCACCCATCGCCAGTTTCCTTTTCGTGCATCGAATCTTGTTCAACCCTGCTCCCAACCGTATACGATTCGTTCGTCACTGTGATAGCAGGAGTTATCAGACAAGAACGGAGGAGTTTGAAAGTGAGCCTTGAACAGGAATTGGCAGAACTGCGCGCAACGGTGACCCTGCTGAAAGATCGTCAGGATATACTCGACTGCATCCAGCGCGAAAGCCGCGCGCGCGACCGTCAGGATGTCGAGCAGATCGCCGGCTGCTGGTGGGAAGACGGCGTCGACGAGCATGGCGCCGTGGTGACCTTCGCGCCGGAATATCCCGAGAAGGCCAACATGGGCCACAAAATCAACTTCAATATGACCAGCCACAATATCACCAACCACATCTGCGAGCTGGATGGCGATAAGGCCTATTGCGAATCCTACGTAGTGGGCGGCTTGTTCTGGCTCGACGACAAGACGACGACGATCGCCTTCGGCCGCTATCTGGACCAGCTTGAGAAGCGGGGCGGCGAATGGCGGATCGTCACCCGGCGCTGCACGATCGAAATGTCCGCCAACACCGACGGCACCTGGGTTTACTCAGAGAACGTCAAGGGCTTCCTCAAGGCAATCTGGAGCAAGGAAGACCCGTCCTACGAGCGTCCGATCACCTGGAAGCCAAAGGAAGAAGGCGTCCGCTGGTAGCGAGCGCCGCATCGCATCTATCGGAGAGCCAAGATGCTGATTTCACGTGTCACGGCGCCCAGTTGCCTGGGCGGCGAAAATCCCTTGTGGGACATGCCGCACAGGTCCTCTATTACATCGACAGCACCGGCATGAAGGTCCGCCGGCACGACCCGGCATTGGGAGAAAACCGCAGCTGGGACATGCCCAATGTCATAACCACGCTCGCCCTGCGCAAGAGTGGCGGCGCGGTGGTGACACTGCGGAGCGGGATCCATTTCCTTGACTTCGAAACCGGCTCGCTTGAGGATGCTTCATCCGCTTCCTGACCCGGCGCCGTTTGTGCTGAACGAGGCGGACGTAGCCGCCGGCCGCTCGATCCATCTGGCCTGCGCATCATGCCACGGCGCCGGCTTCCGCGGCGCTGGCGCACCAGGACCAGACCTACGCGAATCCGCCATCGCGGTCAGGCTCGACACCTTCACCCAGCTCGCGCGCGGATCTGGTCCATGACCACTTTGGACAACCCGACCGAGCCGACCGGCAACTCCTCCGTCACATTCGATCTCCCTGCAGCACGCAACTCGGCTGCTGGCCGCTATTTCCCTCGACCTGGTTCACCGCCGGGCCAAGGTTGGCATATATTATCATGGAATGGTCGCAACCCGATGCGTTGCGGAAGAGACTGCTAGTCGCGGTCGGCGGGGTTTAGCGCGAGCAGATCATGAAGATGCGTATATTCCAGCAAGGTCATGTGCGTGCGGCGAATGTGCATCCCCAAAATCCTTGGCGCCAGGTCAATCTCCTGCCTTTCGATCGCGCCAAACAGCAAGTCGCGTTCCGCCCGCATAAGCTGCAATCTCGCCTCGTCCTGGAACGCCAGGCGGGCATAGGCCCGCCGATAGCTTTGGGTGGTGTCCCACAGGCGCTCGACAATCTGCGCGAGCAACGGGGCCTCGTGCCGCCGGAACGAAGCCCAGTGGAACTCCCTGCTCAGGGGCAAATATTCATCAAGATCCTTCACCGCATCGAGCCGCTTTTTGACCTCGCGCATCTCCTCGATGTCCTCGGAAGTCAGATTCGGCATGCTTTCGGCGAGAAGCATGGGCTCAAGGCTCTCGCGTATCTGGTATGAAACCTCCATGTCGCGCACCGTAAGGCTGGTAACCCGGGCGCCGGCATTGGCCTTCAGCGAAACAAGGCCCCGCGTTTCCAGGATGCGCAGGGCATCCCGCACGGGAATTCGGCTTATACCAAGCTCGACAGCAAGCTCATCCTGCTTGATCCGGTCGCCGGGCTTGAGTTCGCCGGAGAGTATCCGTTCCGCAAGGACATCGGCGACCCGCTGACTCGCTACCTGAGATTGTCCGTCCTGCTTCATCCCGGCCTCGTCATTGCGCGAGAGACAGGTAGCGGGTTCGGCAGGAAATACAAAACCCCATCGCCGATGCCCCAACAGGCTGAATAAGCGTTCGACACCAGAGCGAAATTGCAGCTTCCCCGCACCAAACATCGGTGCAAAATGCGATGCATTGTATACATCAAAGCAATTTGTCAGGCTGCGGCCCGCAACACCAGAACCGTGGGAGAAGTTGATGTCGCTTGCAGGACGGGTTGCCGTTGTTACCGTGCCACCAGGGGGCCAGTTGTTTGGTCCCGGCATTTGATAGTGCATTATTCAGCCAGGAATGGAAGGATGCACTATGGGACAGGTTCTTCATGGGAGCGCCACACGACAGAGGCGTGTGCGTCGAGCGATACAACATAGTCAAGAGAGCCTGCCACATTTCTCGCCTCGGCAACTTCGCACTTGGCCCAAGCCCACCAATTTGATGAGCGGCTGCGCGAACCGCGCCCTAAATCTTCCGCTCCCACTCCAGGAAATCGCTCGGAATCCGTAGTTGCTGCGCGGCGATCTGGGTTTCGCGCAGGAACAGGATCAGCCCGATCATCAGCAGCGCTATCGCCAGGAAAAAAAGAACCCGGCGGCGACGAGTTGCAGATTAAGCTTTGCTATCTCCTCAAGGAACAGGATCGCCACCGTTGTGCCGATGGCCAGGCTGGCAATCACCAGGAAGCGCATGGCCCGGCCGATCAGCTTGATCCGCTGATCGACCGCGCGGATTTCCAGCACCACAAGATCATGCTCCAGCCCCTCAGTGGCATTGTGCCGCCCTTCCAGATGCCGCCAGCGGTCGACAATGCGGCTGAGGCGCGTCGACAGCAGGTTGAGGATGTTGCCGATCGCCACCAGCACGAACACCGGGGCGAGCGCCAACTGGATGGTCTGGGCGATCATGTCCCCGTCATGCCCGCGTTTGCACCAGCACGTCGACCACGCCCGGATCGGCCAGCGTCGATGTATCGCCTAGGTTCGACGTATCCCCCTCGGCGATCTTGCGCAGGATGCGGCGCATGATCTTGCCCGACCGCGTCTTGGGCAGCGCCGGGGCGAAGTGGATAGCGTCGGGCGTGGCGATTGGGCCGATTTCGGTACGGACCCACTGGACCAGTTCCTTGCGCAAGGCCTCGTCCGGTTCGACCTCCGCATTGGTGGTGACATAGGCGTAGATGCCCTGCCCCTTGATCTCATGCGGCATACCGACAACCGCCGCTTCCGCTACCTTGGCATGGG
>CAYZQP010000091.1:0-13378 GCA_964480545.1 uncultured Mesorhizobium sp.
TCGCTCTGGCCGGGCTGGAACCGGTATCGGTCGAACAGACATGCTCCAGCGACAGGGGCGAATGGCCCTGCGGCGTGCGCGCGCGTACCGAGTTTCGCTCCTGGCTTCGCGGTCGCGCCATGATGTGCCGCCTGCCGCCTGAACCAGCGGCGGCTGATGTGATGACTGATTGCCGGGTAGGCAATGAAGACCCGGCGGAATGGCTGGCCCTCAATGGCTGGGCGAAGGCAGTGGCGAACGGGCCACTGGAACCCCTGGGCAATCAGGCTGAGGCGGCTCGCAAGGGGCTCTTTGGCGCGCCACCATCGCGGGTCGGCGCAACGATCACCCCCGGTGACACTCGGGGCGAGACCCAGGGCGAGAACGCTCTGGAACTCAACTTGCCGCCCGCTCCGTCCGAATGAGTGTCCGGCCGGGCTTGTGTGGTGTCTTGTGCCAGTGGAACGGCCGCCACCATATTTCAAAAACCGCCAGCCAGGCGGCTGCCGACATCATCAACCAGTAGACGGGAAGTCCGCAGAGAATGCGGATCGAGACCTTTCGCTCCAGCGGGGCCTGACCAATCGCACCGATGGCAATAAATGCACCGAAGCTGCAGATGATATTGAAAAGGTCGAGGCACAGCAGGAAGTACTCCCGGCTGGAAACCGCCTCGCCCGTGACGATTGCCGAAATCGCCCAGACACTTGTGAACACAAGTATCGGGTAGACGAGCGCGGAAAAGACGATGCCCAGCAGCAGGATTTGCGTCAGGACGAAGGACCCCGGCCCCAGGTCGCGGGCCAGTTGCACCGGATTGCGCATATGCACCAGCCAGGTTTGCAGCCACCCCTTTGACCAGCGCGTTCGCTGTGGCCTCCACACAGCAAAGCTCTCCGGCGCCTCCTCGCGTGTCGGTTTCGCCAGCAGATCGCAGCGATAGCCGAACCGTGCCAGGCGGATCCCCAGGTCAGCGTCCTCGGTCACGTTGTGTGGATCCCACGCTCCAACGTCGTCCAGTGCAGTCCGTCGAAAATGGTTGGAGGTTCCACCAAGCGGCAGGATGGTCCTCCGGTCAGCAAGCCACGGTAGCAGGCATCGAAACAGGCCCGCATATTCAAAGGCAAATATCTCTGCGATCCAGGATGCTCTGCCGTTCGAGATATCGAGCGGTGCCTGCAGGCAGGCAAGTTCGGGACCTGCCGCCGAAAAGCGCCGCCACGCTTCATGCAACTGATCCGGGTGAGGAATGTCCTCGGCGTCATAGAGCACGACATACTCGCCTGTCGTCGCCTGAAGCGCGTAGCGCAACGCCTTTGGTTTCGTTCTTGGTGCCGATGGTGGCACCTCTATGACCTCCACACTGTCGCGCAGCACATGCGCCCTGATCGCCGCGATTGTAGCGTCGTCATCCGCCTCGCAGATCAGCTTGATCTCGAGCCGGTCGCGCGGCCAGGAAATGCGACTGAGTGCCGTCAGCAGCTGGGGCACGAGCGCGGCTTCATTCCGGAGCGCCACCAGCACGCTGTACACCGGCATTTCCCCGTCCGGTGGCGGGGGCAGGGCCCGTTGTCTGGCATTTCCCTGGCAGGCCGCCAGAATTCGCAGCATCGTGCAGCCGAAGAATGCCAGGGTCGCAACAACCCGCAGCCCGTCGAGAGCGGTGCCGGGGAAGAACAGGATCAGCCAGAGCAGACCGAGGCCCGTTGCCGTAAACAGAACGGCCTGCGCAGTTGTTGCCGTGATCCGTGCAGAAAACTGCGGCCGTGTATCGAACAGCCCATAGACGGCTGTGCGGGTAAGCAGCGGGGCGGCGCGCTGGAAAATCGCCCTGCGCAGTAAAGCCAGCGGCACGATCCTGAAACGTCTGCGCACAGTGTGGGGTTGCGCCGCCAGACGCATCGTTTTCTGTGACGCGGCCTGGCTGGGTCCGAGAAGAAAGCTGGCATTCGAATACTGGAGGCCTAGATAAGCGGCGACCAGGGGCTCGCGCCTCTGCAAAACCAGCAAACCGTCGGCGTCCTGCAGCACAAGAGTTGAGGGATCGATTTCGGAGAGGAAATCTACATCAACAATTTCCGCCGTATTCCTGCACCAGGTCTCATCAGAAATCCGGGGAGGGGCGGAAACTGCGTTCATCACACAGCGCTGCCAATAGCAAACACAACACCAGAACTATGGCGTAACATCCCGGCCCCCGCGCAACTCCCCGATTGCGCAATGATAACAGCAGAAATTTCAGTAGATCGCTACAGGTTTATCTATCCGGTCCAGTACATCATCAATCATGTCCCTGCACATCACTACACATCCCGACTATGATGCTGGTTTTTCTCCAGGCCATCGTTTCCCGATGGGGAAGTACAGCGCTCTGATCAGCGCGCTGGACCGCCGCGGGCTGTTGCAGCCCGGCTTTGTGCATCGGCCGGCCCCCGCACCCGCCAGTTGGCTGGAGCTTGCGCATGACCGCACATATGTCGATCAGGTGATCGCCTGCGCCGTGCCTCAGGCAATCGAGCGCGAGATTGGATTTCCCATCACAGAGCGCACCTCGCGGCGCGCCCAGCTCGCGGCCGGCGGCACGGTGCTGGCAGCGAGGCTGGCGCTAGAACATGGCATTGCCTGCAATACCGCCGGTGGCAGCCATCACGCACGGCGCGCGCAGGGCGCAGGCTTCTGCACGTTGAATGACGTCGCGGTGGCAGCCCTCGTGCTGCTGACCGAAGGCGTCGTCGAAAATGTCCTGGTGGTTGACCTTGACGTTCACCAGGGGGATGGCACGGCAGAAATTCTGCGCGATGAGCCGCGCGCGTTTACATTCTCGATGCATGGCGAGCGTAATTACCCGGTGCGCAAGGTCGCATCCGGCCGGGACGTGGGTCTGCCCGACGGGATGCAGGACGAGCCCTATCTCGCCTTGCTGGCGCGTGTCCTTCCCGAACTTGCCGCCCTGCGGCGCTGGGACCTCGTCTTCTACAACGCCGGCGTCGATCCGCATATCGAGGACCGCCTCGGGCGGCTGGCTCTTACCAGCGCCGGCCTGCGTGAGCGCGAGCGCATGGTGTTCGAGCAGTTCCGTGGCGCGGGGATCCCGGTCTGCGGGGTGCTCGGCGGCGGCTACTCGCACGACATCGAGGCAATTGCCGAACGTCACGCAATCCTGTTCGAGGTTGCCGCCGGGTTCAGCGGCGCAGGCTGAACAGTCGGATGATCAGAAACGCCGGGACAACGATCACCGCGCCAAGCAAAACGTAGCCTATGACACTGTCGAGAGCGCCAAAGCCCATGTGATAGAGCCCGACAAAGAACTCGCGAATCCCGTAGAGAACGTCCCACGGCGACCAGTCAAAATAGCTCATCACCAGGCCGACAAGAGCCGAAACGACAAACAGCTTGATGATTACGGCGAGCGGGCTGCCGCCAAGAAAGCGGGAAATGGCCGACAATGGTCTCTCCTGCGCGGGAATCGCCTGCATCAGATACGAAGCATTGACCCGGGCTTCAAGGTCTCACGATTTAGCGGATTGCAGCGTAGCGGCGCAGCGTGATAGTCAATGCGCAGCGCGGGTATGGTGAAATGGTATCACAGGAGCTTCCCAAGCTTCTAGCGCGGGTTCGATTCCCGCTACCCGCTCCACTACGATCCAGACCCAATCACGATCCAGTTCTGGTGCGTTCCGCGAGCCGCCGCATCGATTTTGTCATCTCCCTCCGATCAGCCGACCTCGCATCGCTTTTCGGCCAGATGCCATACTTGTCGCGGAAGTAATCGATAGCAGCGAGATCGGCATCGACCCGGCCATGCCCTTGCTCGACAAAATCCAGAAGCGCATGGGTGCGGCCAATCGTAAGCGATCTGGCATTGGTTTCGGCAGCATTCAGCCAGATCGGAATGCCACTCAGCTCAAGCTGCCCTGAAAGCCACAGGTCGTCCACCGTCCAGAGAATGTCCGGAATCTGAAACGCATCATCGGTGAACCAGTCCGGCTGTACCAGCACACCCGCCCATCCCGATATCTGGTCCACATAGCCGCTTTCCAGATACTGCCTGGGCTTGATCCGACCGAGGGTCGCGACGCGCACCAGGCGATATCGCCAGTCCTTCGGGCGGCGAACCATACGGGGCAGCCGCTCAGCCGGACGCTCCACAATATCGGGAAATGTCTCTCCTGCCTCAACGATGCAAACGCCCGGCCGGAGAGCGGCCTGCTCCTTGAAGCGCGCATGCCAGTCCGGATCATACAGCTTGTCATCGTCGCAAAACAGGATGTCCACCTGCTGCCCGCGAAGGTCGCGCACCGCAGGCAGCACCTTGGTTGCCGGCCCCAGATCCTCGTTGCATCGGTGGATCGTCACACCCGCAGGCAGCTTCGGCAACGTGCCATCCCAGTCGGGAAAGCGGCGATAGGCCAGCGGTATGTACAGCCTGATTTCGCGCACAGGCAGGCTCTGCGCCAGGATCGAGCCAAGCGTCGGGCCAAGATCTCCAAATCGCGGAGGAATAGTGCTCAGGCTTACAATAGTATCGCGCATGGCGTGTCTTTCGATCCGGCCTCGAAAACTGTCAACTCGAAACAACAGACATCTTCTACTCGTCGGTGGATTTCAGTGCCGCCCAGGTTTTGGGGCCGACAATTCCGTCGGGCGACAGCCCGGCACGCTGCTGAAACTCAACGACAGCGAGTTCGGTTGCCGGGCCAAACTGGTCATCGACCGCTATCGCAAACCCCTTGTCGCGCAACATTTCTTGCAACGCGCCGACAGCGTCGTTCGCCGAGCCCCGTCTCAGGATGATCGACGGGGCAGGGGCTCGCATGCGGACGGCGTCCAGCCCCGCAAGTGCCGCCTTCGCCTTGACCAGATAGCGGCGGCGGTCGTCCAGCCCGTTCCTGCCGCCATTCACCAGCCGTGTCGCCGTGACCAGATCGTCCCGGTCTGCGGCTGCGTTGATCGAGCGCGTGGTCCAGTATTCGCAGGCGATGGCCAGAGAGGTAACCGGCTCGGCCGCAAGCTGCGGTTCCCGTTCCAGGTCGAGTCCGAGCCGCTCGCCAATTGCGCGGTAGTTGGCCCGCCCGGTCAGCTGGATCAGTCCTCTGCCCTTGTAGCGCTTGCCGTCGCCCTTGCGCAGGTTGCCAAGATCGATCCGCCCCTCATAGGCAGCACCGGAGGCGAACTCCTCCGTCGTCCGGAACCCCGCGCATTCATGCGTAACCTGTGCCATGAAATGCGCAACGCGCAGCCTTGAGGCGATAGAGTATCGGTGCAGGGTCGGCCCGAAGGCCGGAGCGATTTCTGATATGATCGCGCGCTGCGCGCGACCTGCGGCCCCGCCATAGCGCGGAGCAATTGCGAAGATAAAGTTCTCGTCGAGCAGATACATCAAGCCCTCCTGTGTGGCGGTCCCAGTGTGAGACCACCTGAGGAGGGGTTGATAAGTTTGTCAGGAAATAATTCTTACAGCACCGACACGATGGCGGCGGCGAGATCGTCGAGACGATCATCCGGCAGGCCGGCAACGTTGATGCGGCTGTCATCGACCATGTAAATGCCGTGCTCGGCGCGCAGCCGGTGCACCTGCTCGACGCTCAGGCCAAGACGCGAGAACATCCCGCGATGCTTCGCCACGAAGTCGAAACGGTCTGAGTTGGTCCGCTTGCGCAGTGCGTCGGCCAGCCCTTCGCGCAGACGGATCATGCGGGCACGCACGGCGTTCAGTTCGGCTTCCCAGTTGGCCCGCAGGTCTGCATCGGTCAGCGCGATGCGCACCGCAGCCGCGCCATGGTCCGGCGGCATGGAGTACATGGTGCGCGCGACGTTGCAGATCTGGCTGAAGGCGATGTCGGCCTGCGCCGCGTCCCTGGCGATCAGGATCGCGCAGCCCACGCGCTCGCGATAGACTGAGAAATTCTTCGAGCACGAGGCGGCAATCGCCATTTCCGGCACAATGCCCGCCAGCAGGCGCACGCCGGCAGCGTCCTCGTCAAGCCCGTCGCCAAAGCCCTGATAGGCGAGGTCAACAAACGGGAAGAGCTGCTTTTCGGCCAGCAGATCGGCCACGATCTTCCACTGCTCCAGCGACAGGTTCGCGCCGGTCGGGTTGTGGCAGCAGCCATGCAGCAGCACGATGTCGCCGGCCTTCGCGGTCTTCAGCGCCGCGATCATATCATCGAAGCGCACACCGCCGGTGGCTGCGTCGAAATAGGGGTAGCTCGTGGTCTTCAGGCCGGCCGAGCCGATCAGGGCATTATGGTTGGCCCAGGTCGGATCCGACAGCCACACCGTACCGCCAGGATGCGAACGGTTCAGCAGTTCCGAAATGATGCGCAGCGCGCCCGAGCCGCCAGGCGCCTGTGCGCCACGCGTCCGCGTCAGGTCGGCCTTGTCGCCGAGTACCAGCTTGATCATCGCGGTGTTGAACGCCGGGTCGCCGGCCATACCGAGATAGGACTTGGTCGTCTGGGTGTCGTAGAGCTTCTTTTCGGCCTCGCGCACCGCGTTGAAAATCGTGGTGCGGCCCTGCTCGTCCTTGTAGACGCCGACGCCCAGATCAACTTTGGTCGGGCGCGGGTCCTCGTTGAACATGCCAATCAGGGCGATGATCTTGTCAGGCGCGGCGGCTTGCAGGGACTCGTACATTTCAGGCTCCGGGTTGCGGCGGTCTCATAGGCCGAACGCGGTATGGAATCCAGAGGCGAATGCGGCTAACCGTTACGCCAACCGGGATGTTCCGATGGCGATGGATCAGACACAGAAGCAGTATCCGGATATTTCCGTTATCATCGCCCGTAAGGAACAAGGGCGACGAGATATCGCCGCGCTGTCCTTTGGCGAGAAGATCGCCAGGCTCGAGGCCTTGCGAGAGCGGCTCGCCCCGTTCCACCAGGCCCGGCGCGAGCGTGCCGCTGCCAGGACCGACCCCAGCCTCAAGCCCTGAAGTGCTTGGACAGTTTCAGGCCCTGTGCCTGATAGTTCGAGCCAAGGTCGGTGCCGTAGAGCGCCTTGGGCCGTGCCAGCATATGCTCATAAACCAGGCGCCCGACGATCTGGCCGTCTTCGAGGATGAAGGGAACCTCGTGGCTGCGCACTTCCAGCACGGCGCGTGAGCCGGTGCCGCCGGCCGCCGTGTGGCCAAAGCCCGGATCGAAGAAACCGGCATAGTGCACGCGGAATTCGCCAACCAGCGGGTCGAACGGCGTCATCTCGGCGGCAAACAGCGGCGGCACATGCACGGCCTCACGGCTGACCAGAATGTAGAACTCGTCGGGGTCGAGGATCAGTTCCGGGCGGCCGTGATTGTAGAGCGGCTCCCAGAAATCCACGACATCCTGCGCGGCGCGCTTGTCGACATCTACCAGCCCGGTGTGATGCTTGCCGCGATAGCCGATCAGCCCGTTCTCGTCGCCGCGCAGGTCGATCGACATCGCGATGCCGCCGCCGGAAATATTTGCGGGTTCGGCAGCGATCAGCCGTTCGGCCGAATGCAGGATTTCCAGCTCGCCCTCTGACAGCACCGCCTGGCCGATGCGGAAGCGTATCTGGCTAAGGCGCGAGCCGGTGCGCGCAATGATCGGGAAGGTGCGCGGGTTGACCTCCATATAGAGCGGCCCGTCATATCCGGCAGGGATCTTGTCGAACTCCTGGCCATAATCGGTCATTACGCGGGTGAAAATATCCAGCCGCCCGGTCGAGCTTTTCGGATTGGCGGAGGCCGAGACATTGGCCGGCAGCTTCGGCGTCTCCAGCAGCGGCACGATGTAGACGCAGCCGGTTTCCAGCACCGCCCCGCCTGTCAGGTCGAACTCGTGCAGCTTCAGCCGCTCCAGCTTGTCGGCAACCTTGGCCTGTGGCCCGGGCAGGAACGAGGCACGCACGCGGTAAGCCTTCTCACCCAGACGCAGGTCGAGGCTGGCCGGCTGGATCTGGTCAGCGTCCAGCGGGCGGCGCGTGCTCAGCGCGCCGCTGTCGAACAGGGCTGCGATTTCGGTGTCGGGCAGGATGCCGGTTTTGCGCAAAGCTGGACTCGTGGCGGATCAGTTGAACTCTTGTCCGGCAGTGAATGGTCAATGGTGAATGGGAAAATGGAGAGTTGACCATTCACCATTGCGCCATTCACCATTCACGCCTTGGCCGCTTGTTTAAAGCTACACCCGATTGACGCAAGGCTTGGCTAGGAGTAAGGCAGTCTTATCCCGTGGTGATTTGGCCGGCCGGCTTGCAGCCACGTTAAACAAGTCGCTAAAGGGTCGTGGGCTTGGGACAAGCGTATGAACCGGTTGCGACGTTGCAGCCGGTTTTTTTGTGCCCGAAGGGGCCGCGTTGGAGACTGACATGACGGCGAAGCGCAACTGGAAACCCGCAACCCGACTTATCCATGAGGGCACGCTGCGCTCGCAGTTTGGCGAGACCTCCGAGTCCATCTTCCTGACCCAGGGCTTTGTCTATCCGAGCGCCGAAGCGGCAGAGGCGCGCTTCAAGGGGGATGAACCGGGCTTCATCTATTCGCGCTACGCCAACCCCACCAACGATATGTTCGAGCGCCGCATGTGTGCCATGGAGGGCGCGGAGGATGCCCGCGCCACCGCGTCCGGCATGGCCGCTGTCGCTGCCGCGCTGCTTTGCTCGGTCAGGGCCGGCGACCACGTTCTGGCGGCAAAAGCGCTGTTCGGCTCGTGCCGTTATGTGATCGAGACCCTGATGCCGCGTTACGGCGTGGATTTCACACTGGTAGATGGCTCCGACATCAAGCAGTGGGAAGCCGCAATCCGCCCCAATACAAAGGTGCTGTTCCTGGAGAGCCCGACCAATCCGACGCTGGAGGTCGTGGACATCCGCGCTGTCGCTGATCTCGCAAACTCGGTCGGCGCGAAGCTGGTTGTCGACAACGTCTTCGCCACGCCCTTGCAGCAGAAGCCGCTGGAGCTTGGTGCGCATGTCGTCGTCTATTCCGCGACCAAGCACATTGACGGGCAGGGGCGCTGCCTCGGTGGTGTCATCCTGTCGGATAAAAAGTGGATCGACGAGAACCTGCACGAATATTTCCGCCACACCGGCCCGGCGCTTTCACCGTTCAATGCATGGGTGCTTCTGAAGGGGCTGGAAACCCTGCCGCTGCGGGTGCGCCAGCAGACCGAGAGTGCGACGAAAATCGCCAACTTCCTGGCCGACCATCCCAAGGTGGCGAAGGTCATCTACCCTGGACGCGCCGATCACCCGCAGGCTGACATCATCAAGCGCCAGATGTCCGGCGGCTCGACACTGATCTGCTTCGATGTGAAGGGCGGCAAGTCGTCGGCTTACGCGCTGGAGAACAATCTCGACATCATCCAGATCTCCAACAATCTCGGCGACTCCAAGAGCCTGATCACCCATCCGGAAACCACGACGCACAAGAACATGACTCCCGAGGCTCGCGCAGAGGTCGGCATTGGCAGCGGCACGCTGCGGCTGTCGGTTGGCCTCGAGGACGCCGACGATCTGATCGCGGATTTCGACGCGGCACTGGCGAAAGCCTGAGCAAGCTTGCGGCGGCGCGTTTGATAGACTAGCGGTTGCGCATCTGAGTCAGGAGACACTTATGCGCCGTCTAGCCACACTCGCCGCTGCCCTTGCGCTCTCCACTTCGGCCTACGCCCAGACCATAGACCAGTCCGGCGCAACGCAGATCCAGCAGGACCTGGCGCGCTACACCAGCCCGGCTGCCTTCGAAAAGGGCATTCTCAAGGTCACGCCGGACTCCACCGGCTACCGCATCGATATTGACCTGAAGCCCCTCGTCGCGCTCATCCCGGAAATGCCGGAACTGGGCGATGGCTTCAAACTGGATGTCACGCCATACTCTATTCTGGTCAGCCCGCGTCCCGATGGAACCTGGGCGGTGAGCGGCAACACCCTGGTGCCCGACGGCAAGTACGAGTTGACCACGCCGGACGTGACGGTGAAAGGCGAATGGACTGTCGCCGGTGGCAAGCACAGCGGCATCTACGATCCAGCACTCGCAGCTTACACAAGTGGTGAGGCGTCGCTGTCCAGCATGTCGTTCAAGGGCGAGGACCCCACGGGACGTCGCATACTGAACTACGGCGCATCGACCTTCACCGTCAGCGGCACCGCCAATCCAAACGGCGGGGTGGACGTGATTTCGCGCCAGGAGATCGCCGGCTTCGACGATATGCAGCAGTTCCAGCTGCCGGACGGTGCCGGAACGAGCGTGCCTGTTTCGACGAAGGCGCCGTCTATGACCGCCAATATGAAGGGCACTGGCGTGCGCAGCCGCGCGTTGCTCGACCTCCTGGCCTTCGGTGTTGCCAACAACGATGAGGCGAAGATCAAGGCCAACCAGGCCGAGCTCAAGACGCTGCTGCTCGCGGCACTCCCTCTGTGGGAGAGCATCATGGGCGCACAGGACATGGACAAGCTGGCGATCACCACGCCGATGGGCTCCCTCAACGCCGAGCGTATCAACGTCAGCTTTTCGGGGCACGGGGTTCGCGACGATGGCGAGATGGCGCTTGGCGTCAAGCTCGACACCATGCGTATATCCTCGCTTTTCATGCCGGCCTGGGCACCTCCGCTTCTGCCCACCTACGTTGATTTCAACCTGAAGGTAGACAATCTCGATCTCGACCAGCCCGTCAAAAAGGCGATAGCTGCACTGGACCTGAGCCAGGATCCGCCTCTGCCGGATGCCGTGGGTGAAGAGATTGCCGCAGCATTCCAGGCGTCTCCCCCACGTTTGCTGATCCAGCCGAGCACGCTGCGCAGCAACCTGTCGGAGTTCACGGTCGAAGGCGCTATGACGTTCCCGGCAGGCGAGCCGAACTTCCTTGGCACGGTAGAGGCCAGGGATCTCGACAAGACCATCGACGCGCTGAAAACTGCGGCGGAGCAGATGCCCGAGTTGAACGAGTCCATTCTCGGTGCGCAGATGGCAAAAGGCATGGCGAAAACCCTGCCTGATGGACGCCTGCAATGGTTGATCGAGGCCAAGGGTGATGGCTCGGTCTCGATCAATGGCCAGATGGTCAAGGGTCCGGATGAGCCCGAAGCGCCGCCGTCTGTTCTGCAACCGGAACCGGACATGCAGCCCGAACCGGCTGAGCCAGAGGCCCCGAAGCCCTGACGTCACCCCGAAGCTGACGTCACAAGTCCTGACGCCATAAAACTGTCTGATATTGCCGCCATTCTCATGCGGGACGGATGGACGACATGTACAGGAAGACGACGCGAGGCATCGAGATTGAGGTCGAACCGTTCTACATGGCGGATCGGTCAGACCCGGATTCTGCCCGCTATTTCTGGGGCTACCGCGTCACCATCGACAACCAGTCCGAAGAGTTCGTCCAGCTGCTGTCGCGCTACTGGCACATCACTGACGGACGCGGCAAGGTCGAGGAGGTTCGCGGCGCAGGCGTTGTCGGCGACCAGCCCGAACTGAGACCGGGTGACACCTATCAGTACACATCCGGTTGCCCGCTCGCGACGCCGTCCGGGTTCATGGTTGGTCGCTACACGATGCGCAATGCCGGAGGCGAGTTGTTCGACGTCGGCATCCCCGCCTTCTCGCTCGACCTGCCGGGCACGATGCGGACAGTAAACTAGATCTTCAGCGTGAGCTGTTGCGACGGCTCAGTGAATCTTCCCAGCGAAGCGCATCGCCGACAATGCTGTCCAGATTGTCATGCTGCGGAACCCAGCCGAGCTCGGCCTTTGCGCGGGCCGGATTTGCGACGATCGCAGCCGGGTCACCGGGCCGGCGCTCGCCAACGCGAACATCGAAATCCTTGCCATGCACCCGCCGCACGGCATCCACCACCTGCAGCACCGAGTAGCCGTGACCGTAGCCGCAATTTGCCAGCATGCTGTCACCACCGGCACGCAGTCGCTCCAGCGCCAGCCGATGTGCTGCGACGAGATCAGAGACATGGATGTAGTCGCGCACGCAGGTTCCGTCGGCGGTCGGATAGTCGGTGCCGAACACGTTCATCGAGGCACGCTTGCCCAGTGCCGTTTCCGACGCCACCTTGATCAGATGCGTTGCGCCCGGCGTTGACTGGCCGGTGCGGCCGCGCGGGTCGGCCCCTGCAACATTGAAATAGCGCAGAATGGTGTACTTCAACGGGTGCGCCGCAGCCGCATCGGAGAGCATCCATTCTGTCATCAGCTTCGAGCGGCCGTAAGGCGACTCTGGATAGAGCGGCGTGTTTTCCGACACCGGCTCGCTGGAAGTGCCGCCATAGACGGCTGCTGTCGAGGAGAAGATGAAATGCGGCACGCCTGACTTGATTGCGGTGTCAATCAGCGTGCGTGTCTTGACCGTATTGTTCTCGTAATACCCGAGCGGGTCGGACACCGACTCCGGCACCACAATCGACCCGGCAAAATGGATGATGGCATTGACGCCGTGTTCGGCGATCACCCGGCTGATCAGTTCGGCATCGCCAATGTCGCCGACCACGAGCGTGGCTTCAGGTGCAACTGCCCACTCGAACCCGGTCGACAGGCGGTCCACCACAACGACATTCTCGCCTGCGTCGAGCAGTTCCCACACCATGTGGCTGCCGATATATCCAGCCCCGCCCGTCACAAGCACTGTCATTTGCTAACCCCAAGTTTCCGCTACCCTTTACCGCCAGACAAGGAAATTTGGTATACCGTCTGCAAAACTTTAGCGTGGCAAAATGACCGCGACTTGCAGGTGGACGGCGTCTGGCCGGAATATTAGTATCCGGTACCGAAGTTGGAGTAGGCAATTGAACTATCAGCGGTTCTTCGAGGAAGCGATCGACCAGCTTCACGCCGAGCGTCGCTATCGGGTTTTCGCCGATCTTGAGCGTATCGCCGGATCCTTCCCCCGCGCCATCTGGCGCAACGGGTCGGACGCCAGAGAGATCACCGTCTGGTGCTCCAACGACTATCTGGGCATGGGCCAGCATCCCGATGTTATCGACGCGATGCAGGACGCAACGCGCCGCATGGGCACCGGTGCAGGCGGCACCCGCAATATTTCCGGTACCACCCACCCGCTGGTCGAGCTTGAGCACGAACTCGCCGACCTGCATGGCAAGGAAGCCGGCCTGGTCTTCACCTCCGGCTTCGTCTCCAACGAGGCGGCGATCTCGACCATCGCCCGGCTTCTGCCGAATTGCCTGATCCTGTCGGACGAACTGAACCATTCCTCGATGATCGAGGGTGTGCGCCGCTCAGGCGCAGAGAAGAAAGTCTTCCGTCACAATGACGTCGCGCATCTGGAGAGCCTGTTGCAGGGCGCCGGTCGCGAGCGCGCCAAGCTGATCGTGTTCGAAAGCGTCTACTCGATGGATGGCGACATCGCGCCTATCCGCGAGATTGTCGAGCTCGCCGAAAAATACAACGCCATGACCTATATCGACGAGGTCCATGC